>DEHU01000013.1 GCA_002352125.1 Competibacteraceae bacterium UBA2792
CTGGCCGATGCGGGAAATCTGGGATATGCAGCAACGGCTGGTAACCATCACCGGCAAAAGGCCGTTGCGGTTGTTGACCCATCCCCGGTTTCGCGCCAGTTACGACTTCCTCTTGTTGCGCGCCGAAGCCGACGAACAGGCGGCAGAACTGGCGGGCTGGTGGACCCGGTTCCTGGCGTTGGACGACGCGGGCCGCGCTCGGGCCGTTCAGCCAGCGCCAACGGCCAAAAAGGGCAAGACCCGCCGCCGGCGCAAGCCGCGCTCCGCCCGCAACGGCGCTCAAACCCTTTCGCCGACACCCGAAACCTGATCCCGGAAACCGCCCCATGCAGCCAGCGCGGGCTTACGTCGGTATCGGCAGCAACCTGGACAACCCGATCGACCAAGTGCAACGCGCGTTTCGGGCGCTGGCCGATATCCTCGCCACCTGTTGCGTGGCGCGATCGCCGCTGTACCGAACGGCTCCCGTCGGCGGGCCAGCCGGTCAGCCGGACTACATCAATGCCGTCGCTGCGCTGGATACGGGCTTGACGCCCAAGCAATTGCTGATGGTGTTGCAAGCGCTCGAACTCGCGCACGGACGGAACCGGACCGTGCGCTGGGGGGCGCGAACCCTGGATTTGGATTTATTGTTGTACGATCAGATCACCAGCGACGATCCGTGGCTGACTCTGCCGCACCCTCGTCTGCACGAACGCGCCTTCGTTCTGTATCCTCTGTACGACATCGCGCCGGCCTTAACGATTCCCGGCCGGGGCCGGTTGAGCGAATTGCTCGCAAATTGTTCGCAACGGACGGTTACCCGTCTGGACAGCGAAAATTAACCGGTTACGATAGCGTCGCCAGATTGACCCCCACCGGAAATTCTCTTGAACCGGTCGCCGCTTCGCTCGTCCTGCCCGATGCGTGCGACCCCACATCGAGCACGCCATGTACCAAGAACAGCCGACTCGAAAGCCGATCACGATCACCACGTTGGCCAAGATGAAACGCGATCGGGAAAAATTTGCGGTCCTGACCGCCTACGACGCCAGTTTTGCCGCACTGCTGGAGGCGGCGGGCGTGGAAGTCATTCTGGTCGGCGATTCCTTGGGCATGGTGGTCCAAGGCCAGGGTACGACCGTCCCGGTCACGATGGAAGACATGATCTATCACACCCGGATGGTAGCGCGAGGCTGCCGCACGGCGCTGTTGATGGCGGACATGCCTTTCGCCAGCTATGCCACGGACGAGCAAGCGATACACAACGCTGCCCGGCTGATGCAGGAAGGCGGTGCGCAGATGGTCAAGCTGGAGGGCGGCGGCTTCCTGGTCGAGACGGTCCGCCGGCTCGCCCGCAACGGCATTCCGGTCTGCGCCCATCTCGGTTTGCTGCCGCAATCGGTTCACAAGCTGGGCGGTTACAAGGTGCAGGGCCGCGAAGAAGCCGCCGCCCGCCAGATCATCGACGAGGCGCTGGCGCTGCAAGATGCCGGAGCGGACGTAGCGTTGGTGGAATGTATCCCGGCGGAACTCGGGGCACGGTTGACGGAGGCGTTGGATATCCCGCTGATCGGCATCGGCGCCGGCTCCAACTGCGATGCGCAAGTGTTGGTCAGCTACGATATGCTCGGCATCACTGCCGGCCGCCGCCCGAAATTTTCCAAGAATTTTCTGGCCGGTCGCGATAGCGCGCAAGCGGCGGTGGAAGCTTACGTGCACGCCGTCAAAAGCGGCGAATTCCCCGGCCCCGAACACTGTATTGCCTGATTTTCGAGGAGAGCGAGTCCATGCGTACCGTTCACACCATCGCCGAATTGCGCGCCCAAGTCGCCACTTGGCGGCGAGCTGGAGAACGCGTGGCTTTCGTCCCCACTATGGGCAACCTGCATCGGGGCCACATTCACCTCGTCGAACGGGCGCGCGAACGGGCGCCGCGCACCGTCGCCAGCGTTTTCGTCAATCCTACCCAGTTCGGACCCAACGAGGACTACGCCGGTTATCCGCGCACCCTAGAGGATGATGCCCGCCAATTGGCCGCCATCGGACTCGACGTGCTGTTCGCGCCCACCGTCGCCGAAATGTATCCGCGTCCCTTGGACGAGATGACGCAGGTGGCGGTACCGGAACTGTCCGGGGTTTTGTGCGGCGCCAGCCGGCCGATTCATTTCCGGGGCGTTGCCACGGTCGTCAGCAAGCTGTTCAACATGGTGCAGCCGGACGTAGCCCTATTCGGCGAGAAGGACTGGCAACAATTGATCGTCATTCGCCGGCTGGTGGCCGATCTCGATTTCCCCATCGAGATCGTCGGCGTACCGACGGTGCGGGAAGCCGACGGGCTGGCGCTGAGTTCGCGCAACGGCTATTTGACCGCCGAGGAACGCGCCATCGCCCCGGTTCTGTACGCTACGCTGACGGCGTGCGCGGAGCGGGTACGCGCTGGCGAGCGGGATTACGAACGGCTAGCGGACGAAGCCAAAGCGCGGCTTTCGGCGGCCGGCTTTCGGCCGGACTATTTCGAAATCCGCCGCGCTCACGATTTGCGGCTTCCCGCCGACGGGGGAGCGGACTTGCGAATTCTGGCAGCGGCTTGGCTGGGCCGAGCCCGGTTGATCGACAACCTGGCGGTTTGACGGCCTAATCTTTGCACTTACGACGGCCGGTTTTTGGCGAGGCACTCAGTAACTTATTGAAAACATGGCGCCCCGGTAGCGCCTTGCTGGGAACCGCCTTTATACTTCGCGGCATGCCGAAACCGCTTTGCGCAAAGGGGGGTTAATCGTGGTGGCCAAGACGGAACCGTTGGACGAAATCACCCTGCGTTGCCTAGATTGCAGACTCAACTTCAAGAGCACGACGCCACGGATAGACGACGCCCCAGAACGCGAATGGCATCCGTGGCGGTATTTCGCGCTGTGTCCGGAGTGCGGCAAAGAGTGCGAGCAGGTATATTGGGAACGCAATCTGCTCAAGATGCTGGCCAGCCCGCCAGATCCTCGCAACATGGGTCCGAAAACCGATGAAGCGCGCCATCGATGCGGGGCGAACGTTCGCGCCATCCTCAACGACCCGGAACGGCTGGCGCGTCGGGTCGCAAAATCCCGGTTCAACTCGCTAAAACACGGGCTTTACGCCAAGGTCGCGACATATTTCCCGGCCCGTCCTGGCCATTATGCGCATTGCACGGGCTGTCCGTATCGCACGGAGTGCGGCACCTGGGAACACGGCGCCTGCCTGCACCGCACCGAACTGTTTCTGCGGCATCGCCTCGCGTTCCAACAGCGCGACCCCGCCGCGCTGCAAGACGTATACGCCGACAATCAAGCGCAAATTCAAGCCATTTTCCAAGACATCATCCTCGCTATCGTGCGAACAGGCGTCGAAATCCGCACGCCGGAGTGGTTTCCGGACAAAGAAGGCCACCTGCGACTTGCCGAATATGAACTACCCGACGGCACGACAGAACGGATCATGAAGATCGAAGCGCATCCGCTGCTCAAGCCGATGTTCGAGATTATGAGCAGAAACGGTATGACGCTGCCGGACATGCTGATGACGCCAAAGGCAAGCGAGCAGGACGACGAGCTAAAAGGCTTTCTGGCCACGACAGAATCGACCGCCGAAGCGATGAGCGATTTCGCCGCAAGGCAAGCCGGGGCGTTGGAAAGGCTGACCGACTTGATCGAACGAAGCCGGGAAAAACAGCAGCGAGACCCGGTATTGATCGAATACCGGCAGGACGAGGAGAGGTAGCCGTGCCGATCAAGCCCGAGAACATCGCGCGCTATCCAAAAAATTGGGCAACCGAAATCAGGCCAGCCATTCTCGAACGTGCTGGACACGCTTGCGAACGATGCGGTGCCGTCAATTACCAACCGAACCCGCAAACCGGTAGCCGGGTGATTTTGACCGTAGCCCATATCCACGACCAGAATCCAGAGAATTGCGATCCAAGCAATCTCCAAGCGTTGTGTCAGCGCTGCCATAACCGGCTCGACGCGCCGATGCGAGCGAGTCATGCTCGCGAAACCCGCCGCCGCCGCTTAGCGTCCGGTGACCTGTTCCAAGAACATGCCTGAACGCATCTCGTCTGGTCAGCGCATCAAGCTGCAAAACATTGCCGAACTGGAAGTGATGCGCTACGCGCACGATCACGCCCTATGGCACAAGCACATCCACAACGTGGAACTGGATGCCATGCAGGTGCTCAAGTGCATCGAAATGGATCAGCACCCGCGCACCATCGATTTCAGTTGCCGCCGCACCGGTAAAACCGCCGTCAAAGAGCTATACCTCCTCAAGCACAACGCCTGCAATCCAGACCAAGAGGAAGGCATCGTCGCACCGCGCGAAGCCCAAAGCCTGGTCAATCTCGGCTACCATCTGGACGCCATTCGCCGTAGCCCGGTCCTGACCGCCTGGCTAGCCCACAAATCTGGCCGCGTCCAGATAGCCGATACCTACTATCAGTTCCACAATCGCAGCGTGGCACGCGCCTATGGCATCATGGCGCAAGTGGACGGCGGAGACCTCACCACGGCCAGCCTGGAAGAAGTGGACGACATGCCGCCAGACCGGCTGTATTCACGTTTCCTGCTCATGCTGGGGGCAACCCGCCGGCTTGGCGCGGCCACCGCCAGTCGCAACGACCCACAAATCCGCATCACCGGCGTATTTAAGGGCGCCGATACCTTGTCCGGCATGGTCGCGAGCAACGAATACCGGGTGCTCTCGACCGTCGATGCTTACCTTGGCATCGAACTAGGCATCATCAACGACCAGTTCGTCGCACTGATGCGCTCGGAGCTATCCGCCGACGAATACCTGCGGCAATTGCTCTGCAAGAACGTCAGCAGCCGCAACCTGATTTGGGAAACCAAGATCAGAAAAGCGATGACCGTTGGGCTAAAAGCCAAGATCGAGCTGGCCGACCCGTTGCCAGGCATGCGCTACAAAAAGCGCGGATTGCTGGCCTTCGGTTACGATGCCAGCGGTCACGGCGAATCGCCCACCGCATCGAAACATGCCTTGGTGGTGGTCGAACAGATCGGTGGATTCACCGCGTTTGTTTTCGCCAAGACCTGGCCGGCCGGGACCGACGATCAAGTCGTTCGCCGCGATTTGTTCGGGTTTTGGAACTATTTTCGCCCGGATCACGCCATCGGCGACGCCTACGGCGTGGGTATGCTCTCGCCGCTGAACGACGATCTCTACGAATCAGGATTGACCGGCGTGGATCGCCGCACGGTCGGCGATGGCCGCAGCACGGCCAGCACCTGGCACGAATGGCCGTTTTCGCCGCTGCGCTTCGAGGGGATGACCAAGCACAGCATGGCCACCAGCCTGCAATCGTTTTTCCACAACGATCAGGCCGCTATCCCCTATCTGGACGACTACGACATGCAGGACGCCGTCACGGCCGACTTGCGGCTGCTGATCCGGCAGCTCGGCAACATCAAGCCGGTTCCGACCAAAGCCAGTTATGCCAGCTACAAGATGGCCGATCCCAAAATTGGGGACGATTTGTTCGACGCGGCGATGGCCGCGTGCTGGGCGTTGGTGGCACGTGGCGCCATCGATGTACCGACCGCGATTCTCAGTATAGCCAAGCCAAGAGAGCGCCTGTTGCTGGCCGGCAGATAGGCGCATAGCGACCATTCCTCCGATGCGGGGGAAACGGTCAACATCGATCACAACGATTTACGTCCGGAAACGCGAGCAGTTGGCAAGATATTAACGATTTTTTTGTTGCGATATACAAAAAATATTTGTAATATATTTGTGTTTTTACGGATGGTTAAGCAATGACCAGAACAGATATGCATGCCATGCAAGAGCTATTGCATGATTTGTCAGAGAATCCATATAGCTTTGTTGCAGATATAGCGAGTCGATTAAATGCTTCTCCAACAAGAATAACGTCTTTTTTACGGCACGCAAAAAAAAAAGGATTGGTGAGCAATTATACTAAACGTGACGAAAAGAGTAGGGAGTTGAACGTTTGGTTTTTATGCAAAAGAAATACTACAACATGTGCAGCATTGATTATGAATACTCAGCATATTGAAACGTTACAAGGGCTAATGTTTATTGGCGGAATGGGAAACAGGGTAGAAATAGCAGCGGCTTGTGGATTAACGGTACGGAGCGTTTCAAATGCCCTTTCTTTTCTCAAACAAAGCGATTATGTTGGTAACATAGACGCAGGTTGGCATATAACAGACGCTGGAATAGAGGCGCTATCAACAACAGAAAAACAGAAGATGATAGATGAACATGGAGAGGAGATAATGGCAGAGCTAGAAGTTAATAAAACAGAAATTAAACAAGAAATTAAAACAGGCCAGCAGACGGTCAGCGTACAAGAGAAAATGCAAGGAGAGCTTAAAGCTTATAAAAATAACAAATTTCTCTCTGCCGATGCGGCGTGGCTATGCCGTGCCTTATCTGGAGAAATGCAAGACATGCCAACAGTGGCGAGCTTGCTCGGGCAGATGGCAGACTACTGGGAAGCAATGAAATGAAAGCATGTCACGAATGCCGTAATTACAAAAAAGAGCGATCCGGACCGCACGAATGGATCGCGAGCTGTGCTCTGAACCAAATCGATTTCCTGGACGCGGATCGGTGCGGATACTACCAGCCCGATGCGTTCGTGCTGGAAGACGAAGGCGAGCATTGGCCATACCGCTCTGGAGGAACGCAATGAGCGCAAACGATATGCAGTGCGGCGGCGATCATTACCGGATGAAAAAAATCCAGCCTTGGGATTATATCGCCGCGAACGAACTCGGTTTTTTCGAGGGGGCCATCATCAAGTACGTGACCCGGTGGCGAGACAAGGGTGGGCTATTGGACCTTCTCAAAGCGCGGCACACGCTGGATAAGTTGATCGAGCTAGCCGAGGAGCAGCATGGACAAGAAAGCGGTTAATCGATCCGCCGCATTGCACGTCGTGCCGACAGAAGGATCGAACGATTTCGACGCGTTCATCGCCGCGTGCGAAGAGATTTCGGCGCGTACCTTTTCGTTCGTTCTGGCAGAGTGGCAGGGCGAACGGCATCTGATCGATCCAGCTAAACCGAGGGGACAATCATGAGCGTCCTGTCCAGCATTCGCGCCTTGTTGCCTACCGTATCGTGGCCAGGATGGCATCACGGCCGGCAAACCGAAATCGGCAGGCGGACGACGGAAGCAAACAGTATCCGGTATCTCTACAACCAAATGATGCCGGACATGGCCTTGCGGGCCACCATCTTAGACATTCGCCGCATGGACCGGACCGACCCGCGCGTCAAGAAGATCCACGGCAGGATGGCCAGAACCGCAACGAAAGGCGGCTTGCGGCTGGAGTGGGCGGGGAAAGAATCGCCGCGCATTCGCCGCAAGTGGGACGACTACGTTCGCCGAGTGGGCCTGAATCGGCCGTCAAAGGTTGAAAGCGACGCGCGCGGGCTGGCGATGGAAGGCAACCTCGCGCTGCAATGGGTGTTGGACGACGCCGGGCGCGTGGTGGCCGGATTGCGAATGCCGACCGAGACCTTGGTGCCGCTGGTGAACGAAAGCGGACGGTTCGAGAATCCAGCCGCAGCCTTCGACCAATACGACAACAACCAAGGCAAGCGGATCGCTACCTTCCCGTTGTGGCAGCTCACGCTGGAACGGCTCGATCCGGACAGCCTCGACGATCAAGGTGCATTGGGCCGACCGTACCTCGACGCCAGCCGAACGGCGTGGCGGCAACTGCGCATGACCGAAGAAGATTTGGTCTTGCGCCGCAGGCAACGTGCGCCGCTGCGGTTTTCGCACGTGCTGGAAGGAGCCAGCCCGCAGGAATTGGCGGCGTACAAGGACCAGACCGAGCACAACCAGCGTGTCGATGCGATCTGCACGGATTTTTTCAGCAACAAGAAAGGTGGGGTAACCGCTTTGCAGGGCGACGCGAACCTCGATCAAATCGCCGATGTGGCCCACCTGCTCGATACCTTCTTTTCCGGCGCCCCTGCCCCGAAGGGGTTGTTTGGCTATATCGGGGATCTGTCTCGCGACATCCTCGAAGACATTAAGCGGGATTATTACGACGAGATCGACGCCTTGCAGGACACCCATAGTTGGGTCTACCAACAAGGGTTCCGTTTGGAGTTGTTGCTACAAGGGATCGATCCGGAACAAGAGGCGTTCCGAGTCGTGTTTGCCGAGCGGCGCACGGAAACGCCGAACCAAGCTGCCGACCGGGCGCTGAAATATCAGGCTCTCGGCGTGCCGGAAGCGATGTGTTGGGACGTGGCCGGGCTGGATTCGGCAGCGGTGCAGGCGATGATCGACTCGCGTCGAGAGCGATTCGACCCGTATCCGCAAGAGCGAATCGGATCCAGATCGACAGGAAGGCCGACGGTGACCGTGGTGCCAGGTAACGCGCCGAAAGGAGAAAGCGCGACCAGCATCAACAACGGAGCGAGAGCGTGAATGAATGCCGTTGAGCGGGAAAAGGTCGGCGCGCTGCTGGCGCTCAAGTTGCCGTCTTTCGCGTGGGGCATGCAGATCGTCAAAAATCTGTCGTGGAGACTCGAAAACAACCCGGCTGCTCCGCTCACGCCGAAGGAAAAACACTTGCTTGATTTATGTTGTTGGCATTACAGGAACAAGTTGGGCGGCCTGGTCGCTTTCGCTCTGCCGCAGCAGGAGCCGATTCTTGCCCATTACGTCCCGGCGAGTCCGATGCTGCATCCGCAGGAACGTTTGCTGTGACTCCGATAGCTGAAGCCATCGCCAGAGCCAGCGCGACGGCTCGCGATAAGCTGGCCACTGTGGAGCGCGAAGCCATCGCCATGCTTGGTAAGCCGCTGATGGGGAACCGATATGTCATTTAAAAGCGACTACTTCGACCACGACATTGAAAACCACTTGATGTATGTGATCAGCGATAACGACGTATACAGACACCTACGCTTCCGACGGCCAGGATCGATGTCAATGCATTTCGACCTGCTGACCTGGCCTGGCTACCTATGCTACACGGGCGATATGGGAACGTATGTGTTCCGGAGACTGCACGACATGTTTCAGTTTTTCCGGCGCGGAGAGTCGATAGGCGAGCGATGCATCGACATTAGGTACTGGGCCGAGAAGTTGGAGGCAATCGACCGCGTCGACGGCGTGCGCGAGTGGACTCCGGAGAAGTTCAGGGAAGAGGTGCGCGACTTCTGCGCACAACACGTTGACGACGAATGGCCAACAGAGCGTAAAGCCGAGCTGTGGAAGGCAATCGACGAGCAGGTGTGCTCGGCCGCCAGCCTCGGCGAGCATCACGCCTGGGTTGCTCTGTGTGCGTTCGATCACGACGGTTTCCAGTTCCAAGATTGGGAGAGCGACTGCAAAGCGTGGACCCATCGCTTTCTGTGGTGTTGCCATGCGCTGGAGTGGGCGATTGCCACCTACGACCGCGCAAAGCAGCCGACGCAGGAAGCTGCGGCTTAACGCCAAAGCTCACGCATCCTCCCCCATCTCCATCCCATGACTCCGACCTCCGCCGACATCGCCAGAGCCAGCGAGACGGCTCGCGACAAGCTGGCCACTGTGGAACGCGCCACCATCGGCCGGTTGTTGACGTTGTATCGAGACGCCGAGGCCACTTTGGTGGCCGAACTCGAAGGGATTGCCGACGACATGGGCAACGTGCGGCTGGATGCGTTGCGCGAATACCTGAACCAAGTGCGTGCCGCCATCGCCACGCTGCAAACCGCCCAGCGAGCCACGCTCGGCGATGCCTTGCAGACCGCCGCCGAACTGGGGGCATCGGTGTGGCTGGCCGGTGCGACCGTGGCGGTGATCGCCGAATCCGCCGCGCGCTTCGTGGAGCATTTCGTCGCGGCGGACGGATTGAAGTTATCCGACCGGCTGTGGCGGATCGAAAACGGCGCGGTGCAAGCCATCGCCGACACCTTACGCCGCGCGGTGGTGCTGGGACGAGACGCTGGCGCTGCGGCGGCCGATTTCTTGGCGCGAGGCGAGGCCGTGCCGGAAGCTATCCGTCGCCAGATCGCGGCCGGTGGCGTGTCCGGCTTGCGCGACTGGGTTCGCCAGGCGTTGACCACCGGCACGGGAAACGCCTACCAGAACGCGCTGCGGGTGTTCCGAACCGAACTGAACCGCGCGCACGGGCAAGCGTATCAGTCCGGTGCGGCGGGCAATCCGGACGTGATCGGGATCAAGTTCAACCTATCTCCGAACCATCCTCGCTACGACGTGTGCGACGTGCACGCGAGGGCGAACCTGCACGGTCTGGGGCCTGGCGTGTATCCGGTTGGCCGCTCGCCTTGGCCGGCCCATCCGAACACGATGAGCTACTTGACCGCCGTGTTCCGGGACGAAGTGAGCGAAGCCGATAAAGCCGGCCAGCAAGACGTGCTGTCCTATTTACGAGGGTTGCAGCAGGACCAACAGGAGCAGGTTCTCGGCGTGGCGAAGTCCAAGGCGTTGCGCGCCGGGCTGCTTGGCGAGGGCGACATCGAAAAACCGTGGAAGGAGCTAAGGGACGGATTCGAGCGGATGGGCTACGTGTTTGATAAGTAAAGGTGATGCAATGAACGCTATATCGAGAGAACTGCGAAATATCGCCGACATCGCCGAGGCTGGAGACAAACCGCACTGGGCGAAAGCGATGCGGGCTGGGGCGCGTCAAATCGGGCTGTGGCAGCCAGAAATCGAATCGGCTCGCATGGTATGCGACGCAGCAGACAATCTATTCGATTCGAAAAACAGACAAGATACCGAGCTTTGGTATCATCGATTGCGCGAGGCAGTGGCTGCCTACAAAATCAGGATGATGAAAGCCTCTGCTGCCGAAGATCATGTTGTTGATAGCGAAACATAAACAGCATATATTTGCTACAATTTGTGTAGATTCGTTCTGTATAAAATAGAGGATGCTCATGCACAAAATAGCGATTGGTTTTGTCTTGATGTGGCTAAGCATTGCCGCGTTCGGGCAGGTTTATAAATGCCAAACTCAAGAAGGGGCGATTAAGTTCCAGCAGTCGCCGTGTGCTGGAGGAGTAGAAATCAAGATTTCGCCATTAAGCGAAGCGAGACGACTAGAAGCAGAAGCGGATGACATAGAAAGAAGAGCGCAGGAGCTAACCGATATATCGATCAAGATGATGGCTGAAGGAATCATCAGGACAGATACAGCTAAAATAGCTAGAGAACAATATAAGATGCAAAAAATCGCAGAAGAATTGAGAAACAAAGCAAAATCGATACGAGCACAAGATTCTTTAAAGTAGTGCAACATGACCAGATATCGCACTGATGATGTAGCACTACAGCTATTGCTTGATTTAAGCCATGTGAAATTTCCAGAATCTCATGATTTCTACTCGCGTTTGGCTGGAAAGTATCCACTGCAAAAACAAGATATTATAGCATTCCATAATTCTCTTCACGTCCATGAGCTGTGCGATGGCTCTGGCCAGCTCACAATTGATTAACTGAAAAACAATGAATCGCCTCGCCTGCTTCCTGTTCGGCCACCGCCTGCGATTCGTTCGCTTCGCCTTGGAAGGCGGAAAAATCTTCCGGTGCGAGCGGTGCGGCATGGTGCTGTGGAAGACGCCGGCCGGATGGTACGAGCTAGGACGAGATTGACGCCGCCGCCGAGCGGGTGTAGGCTGGAATCTCCTAAACCAGTGTCGTATCCGCCCGGTCAGCGCGGTTTTTTAGTTTGTGCCCTACCCATCTATGGGGAGGGTGTCGGCAAGCCGCAAGGCCCCGGACGATCATTGGTCGTAGGAGCGCCCTTCCCGCCCGCTTGTGCGGGAATTTTCCTGAACCAATGGAGATCATCATGACCACTGCTCTCGTTCCTGTCGTTTCCGCCACCATCGGCGCTCGCTCCGTCCAAGCCGTCAACGCCCGCGATCTGCACGTCTTCATGGAAGTGGGCCGCGATTTTTCCACCTGGATCAAAGATCGAATTGAGGAATACGGCTTCGTCGAGGAGGAGGACTTTTCCCCCGTTTTGGGGAAAAGTACCGGTGGCCGTCCCGCCTACGACTACCTCCTCACCCTGGACACGGCCAAGGAACTGGCGATGGTGGAACGCAACGCCAAAGGCCGGGAGGTTCGCCGGTACTTCATCGAGTGCGAGCAGAAATGGCAATCGGTGGCGGCCGTCGCCGGCAAGCGCGACGTGCTGCTGGAAACCTGCATCAAAGAAGCCGGTCGCGGCAACGTGTTCGCCATGACCGCGCTGATGACCTGGTACGGCTTCCCGTCCGACCTGTCCCAACGCCAGATGGACCACATGGCAGCGATGCGCGGCCAGCGCCAGCGCAAGCTCGATTTGCCCGCCACGCGAGACTGATCGAGAGGAGCGCCGCCATGTACGAGGATATCGAACAAACGAGAGAAGATGACATCGAGATCATCCAAAACGCCCAAGCCGACTTGTCGCTCATCCTGGAATTGATGGAGCGAAACCGGCATTTCCGTCCAGACCCGCGCATCGTGAACTACTTGTACTTGTTCGGCTGCGCAATCGAAGAACGGGTGCCGATGTTGCGACGGTGTTGATCGCTTGACCGATGGGCGCGCCGGGAAACGCGCCCTCGTCCGGAGGAAAATCTGATGAAAGCTCCTGAACACAAACGATACCTGTATGCCTATCCCGGCAGCGATATCCAACACGTCGGGATCATTATGAAGATCGAGATGCGCAAACAAATCATGGATGCCGGGCTTTCCGATGATGACCTCCAAGGTGTCACCACCGACGAAGAATTGTTCGAGCGCACGTTCCGATACGCGTCGAAATTCGTTGGTTGGCTTGACGACGAATGGCGAACGTCGTGATGCCCCGGCGACTCGTCGCTTTGGGTTGGCGAGTTGATCGCTATGGTGCTATTTCCAGCGCGCCGCTTTACAAAAAAAAATAGTAGAAACCACAAAATAAAGTTGTAAGATAGGCCGAACCCGCAACGGGTACGGCCTATCGGTTTTTGTGGATGATGCTGCTGAACGATGTAGATATCGATGTCTCGTGGCTGCCATCGCTCCGCCTGCTCAGGCTGGCGACGGAGGATGTGGAAAACGACCTGCATCAGTCCAGCGTGACGGAGCGTCACCACGAAGATTTGTGCGAATCCCGTTGCATCCAGCTTGAGCTGATTACTTACGGCTGCATCGACGCGAGGCTGCCATGACCACGAAAAAACTCACGCGCGGTATCCGCAACAACAACCCCGGCAACATCGACCGCCAGCCCGGCGTGCGTTGGCAAGGCCAATCGGCCGATCAATCCGGCGATTCCCGCTTCGTCGTTTTCGACGCGCCGAAATGGGGCATCCGTGCCATCGCTCGCGTGCTGATCACCTATCAAGACAAGCGCCGCGCGAAGGATGGATCGAAGATCGACACCATCCGCGAAATCGTGGACCGCTGGGCGCCTCCGGTCGAAAACGACACCGGAGCGTATGCCGAGCACGTCGCCAAACTGACCCAGATCGGCATCGACGATACGCTCGACGTGTACGACTACGCCACCCTGCGCGCGTTGGTCGCCGCGATCATCACGCACGAAAACGGGTTCAACCCCTACGACGCCGACACGCTCGACGCCGGGCTGAAGCTGGCCGGCATCGAGCCGCCGCGAAAACCCATCGTCAAGCAGCCCGACGTGATCGCCACCGCCGGAGCCGGGATCGGCGCCCTGGGACTGGCGGCAACCGAGCTGATGCAAAACCATCTCGGCGAGGCCATCTCCGCTGCTCAACAAGTGTCCGCCATCGAACCGGATTGGATTAAACCGGCTTTTCTGCTGCTGGTAGTGGCGCTGATCGGCGCGGCCGTCGTCAAGCAAATCCGAGAGCACCGCAAACCATGACCGAACTGCTCGCTGTACTCGCTGCCGCGCTGGCCGTCGCCTTCGGCGTCAGCCGCGCCGATGCCCGTCGCGCCAAGTCTCGCGCCATCGCAGCGGAAACGCGCGCCGCGATGGCAGAGCAACAGGCCGATGCCTTAGCCGCCATCGAGCTAGCCAGGACCAAAGCGCGTCAAGTGGGGCACAACGAATTGGCCAAGATGCGCGAAACCTTGCGCGGCCACGGCCGGCGCGACCAGTTGGCCAAGCCATGAACGACATGGCGCGCATCGCCGTGTTGGAGAACACGGTGGAACAACACGCGACGCTACTCGCGAGAGCGGTGGCGGCCATCGAAGCCCAGACGGCGATCAACGAACGATTAGCGCTCCATCTGGAGGATTCAAAGCGAGTGTGGGCCACCATCGAAGAGCACGGTTTAAGGTTGCAGGCGGTGCAAGCCCAGCAGGTCGAAATCTGCGCTTTTTGCACCAACACGCGAAAGATCGGCTGGGCCGTTGCCGTGTTCGCGTCCGGCGGACTGGCGTACCTGATCAAGTTTTGGGCCGACCATCATGGCAGCGCGTAGCCTGCTGCTGGCTTTGCTGTTGTCCGGTTGCGCCGCGTCGCCGGCGCCGGTCGTCGTGCCGCTTCCCGTTCCGCCAACGCCGACCTTGCCGACCGTTTCGGCGGACGAAGCCGATCATATTCAAGCCGACGTATGGTGGCGCATCGCGGAGCGAGACATCTTGCTACGCGCTTCGCTGAGCGAATGCCGCGCGATCATCGAAGCGACTCGGAGCACAGCGCCATGAACGAACTTCTCGACGGGGTGAGGCCATTGGCTGGCGAGCACGGCATGCCGTCCGCCAGCGCCTTTTTCCGCTGCTTCGCCCTGGATACCCAAGCCGAATCCGGTGCCCGGCGTGCCGTGTCGGCGCGCATAGGGTTGTATGCCCTGGCTGCCATGCCGCAGCCGGTTACCATCACGCGAGCCGGCCGTTTCCACGATGCGCGCTACGGCGATTTCGAGATCACGCCAACCATGTTATCGGACATGGTGAGGAACTTCGAACAGCGCACTTACGGCCAGGATATTTTTCTTGACGTGGCTCACCGTCCGCAGGACGGATCGGCCGGAAAGATCATCCGACTTTGGGTCAACGGCGACCGGTTGCTGGCCGACGTGGAATGGACGCCTTTCGGTCGCCGCGCCGTAACCGAACGCGGCTACCAATACCTGTCCGCCGAGTTCGCCGACGACTATGTCGACAACGAACGCCGAGATCATCACGGCCCCACCCTGTTCGGCGCCGCGCTCACCATCAGACCGGTCATCAAGCGCCTAGACCCTATCCAACTTGCCGAACCGACCGGCATCCACGGCGCCCTGGCGGCGCAGCTCATCGACGAGGCCACACGCCACATGAACAAGTATCTCGAACAGTTGATTAAACTCCTGGCCGAAGCCGGGCTGTCCAAGCCCGTCGTCGATCAGCTCGGCGAAGCATTCTCGGCCGGAGCGAAGGCGATGGGCGAAGACGATGCAGCGCTCGCCAAACTGTCTGCTGAAATCGCTGGGGTCGGCAAGAAGCTGGCCGAATCCATCGGCGACAAACCGGCTACGATCAATCTGACGATCCAGCAGCCAGCGAAGACCGAACCGGGCAAGACCGAAAAAACGCTGACCGAAGACGACGTGCGCAAGCTGCTGCTGGCCGAGCGCCAGCGCGAAAACGAAGCGGCTGCGGCCAGCGCCAAGACTCTAGCCGAGCGGCGCGAGCAATACGCCAAGCTGCTGAACGAAGCGCCCAGCGTCGCGGCGCTGCCGGAAGCGACCCGCGCTATGTTGCTGGCCGGCGTCGATCTATTGGACGTTGGATTCAGCCCGCAACAGGTCTCGCAGCTCGCCGCGCAACAGATCAAGCTGGCCGAACAAATGGCCGTCACCGCCAAGCTGGCCGGCCTGGGCTGGGCACCGTCTGGCTCGACGCGGATCAGCTCCGGCGAAGACCAATCGCCGCTCAAGTTGCAAGAACAAATTAATCAACAGCTCCAAAACAGCTTATCGTTCGGCAACAACAAGCTGAGACTGAAAGCGGACAAAGACCTGCATCCTGCCGTGCGCCGCATCCTGTCCGAATTCGACCGGAACAACGGCGCCGCGCTGCACGAAGAAGCCAAGCGGCTGGCCGACGGCGGTTCGACCACGGTTGGCAACCTCAACGTACCGGCCGGTTTTCAGCGCACCGTGATCCGCGAGGCGCTATCCGACTTGAACGTGCTCGCTCTGGTGCAGGTGCTCACCGACCCGCTCGCGCAAGCGACGACGCAAATTCCATACGAGCTTCGCAAAACCGGAACCATCGCCAACGACGGCATCGTCTACGAATCGGGCGGCATCCCGCGCGCGAGCGTCGAGCAAAAGATGGATACCGCCTACGTGAACAAGATGGCGCTCTCCATGCGCATCTCCAACGAGGTAGCGCAGTTCAGCCGCTCTAGCCAAATCGATTGGGACGCCTACGCCCGCAACGTAGCAAGCAATGCACAAGTCATGCGCGAACTCGTAGCGCGTCGCATCGCCAACGAGTTGCAACGCAGCGCGGATGCCTACGGCGCGACCACCAACGCGGCGGAAAGCGTCGCCGCACAACTGAACGGCAGTAATTCGCTGCTCAAGACGACGAATTGGCCCATCGTTCGCCCCAAGCAGTACCGCGATTTGCAGGGGGGGGCTATCGGGTCGGCGATCAATCCCATCGTCGTCACCATCAACAGCACGGTTCGCTCCGAATACGATGGAACCGGCACGCAAGCGGCCGGAATTTATTGGGTGCTGGAGAATGCGAACCTGGGATTTATCCGTCTGGTCACCGAAGCCGGCGTGCCGACTGGCCCGGCCAACACCGGCACCAACACGGTGACCTATGCCAGCGCGAACAATGTGGTGAAGTTCGATAGCAAACTGCCGGCCAGCACCGCGCTGGAAGATCACCTCAATGGCGCGCTGCGCGCTGTCGGCTCCCGCAAGGCGATGCTATCCGCAGACCGCTACATCATGTCCGACATGCTGTTGATGTCGCCGGTGTTGAACGACACTCTGACCAACGCGCGCCAGTTCGCGGCCGAAGCGGCCCGGGCCGGGTCCGCGCTGAGCGTCGTCGGCGATTTGGCGGCCATCAAAGGCATTCCGGCATACGGGACCAATGCCCCGGCTATCGACCTGGGCGACGAGCGCATTATCTTGGGCGAACGCGGTACGCTGTCCTACGTGGTCGCCAAGCCGTTCAGCACCGGAACGCCATTCGAGGCGGTCAACGCATCCGGGTTACCGACCGGCGAACGCATTGCCTACGGCGAGGAGTACAACGCCATCCACGTGCCGACGCCGATCCAAAACCGGCTGACCAGCGTGATCGTGTACGACTCCGACGCCCGCACGGCGGCGACCTGATCGGGTGGCGCCATGCTATACGTCAATTCGTTCTCCTTTCCGATGTACGTCGCCGGAAAGCTGGTTCCGCCTGGCGGATCGCGCGACGTGCCGGACGGTGCGATTTTCAATCTCCCCGACCAGCGTCGCGTAGCCGCTGCGTCCGTCGAGGACGGTAACGGCATCGATACGTCGCTGCCAGACGGTGCGCAGGACGGCGGCGACGCGGATTTGACACCCGATACGGCACCGTCCGGCAAGAAAACGGCGAAGGGTAGCGCGTGATCTTCGCCGATCTGCTCCTCGCTCACAAAGCCCAGCTCGGCAAAGCCGAGGCTCGGTTTTCGTCGCCGGACAACGCCGATTTCAAGCGGCATTTGGCCGGGGCCGCAACGCGCGTGTCAATGAAGCGCCAGCGATGGGTGTCGGCCGAGCTAGAGGCGGTGGCGGGGCAATCCGACTACCCGGCGCCGTCCGATTCGTATGAGTTCGCGACGACGGATTGGGGAAAAGGGTTGATCGGCAACCCGTGGGACGAAGGGTTTGTTGGGTGGATTCCGCGCATGATCGGAATCGAAATCGCATCAATGCCGTACTGGCGGCTAGTGCCGGAACCGTCTTCGGCACAGATCGCTCGCTGGGGCGCTACGGTGCACTACACCTATTTCGCGAAGCACGAAATATCGGCCACGCGCATCACGCTGGCCGACGCGGATCAACCATTGGTGCTGTTGGCCGCGCTGATCGAGGCCATGCGCGAGCTGTCCGCCGATACCACGGTCGTGCAACTCCAAAAAGGACTGGTTGGACTGCCGACGGCCGGCACGCCAGCGTATCTCTACGAGAAGCTGTTGGCGGAGTGGGAACGCGCATGATCGAGATTCGCGTCGAAGCACCGCACCTGCCGAACCTCGCCCGCTTTCCAGAGCAGTTGCGATGGGCGCTAGGGCGGCTGCTCGCGAGACAAGCGCACGAATCGGCCCGAGACATGAAAAGCGAAATGGCTGGGCAACGCATCGCGGCCACCTCGCTGCTGATCAACAGCGTCGCCGCCGACCGGGTCGATCCGCTGACCTGGCAGGTTGCGCCGCATGTCGGTTATGCCCGCTACGTGCTGGACGGCCGCCGGCCTGGCTGGCGCTTGCCCCCTCCGCAGAAGATTCTGGATTGGATGCGGGTCAAGCGGATCGGCGCCGACCGTTCGACTGCATGGGCCATCGCGCGAGCGATCCAGCGGCGCGGCATCAAAGGACGCGATTATCTGACGCCGACCGCCACCCGAGCAGCCGCTCGATTGCAAGACCGAGTCGGCGACGCCATCTCAGAAGTATTGGGCGATGTGGTCTGAGCTAAAGCAGATCGTTGCGGCGGCGCTGCGCATTGCGCTGCACGGCGAAATCGATGTAACGACGAGCGGCGATGCCGAAGTGCCGACCGTCGATACCGTGCGCGTGCTGCGCGGCGCGACGGGCGGAAAACCGCTCTACGGTCGGCCGGCGGGTGAACAAGAACTGGTTCTGGAAATCTGGACGACGCACGAAGACCCAACCTTGGCCGACGACAGGCTGGAGGCGCTGGAATCGGCCGTTGCCGTCGCGCTAGAAACTGTGCCACGTGACGGCACGGTCATGAAAATCGACGTGCTCAGCATCGACCCGGACAGCGATCTGTTCAGGCCGACGGTCGGCAGCAGAATGAATATCCGCGTCATTTGGCGCAAGAAACTCACATAGGAAAGACTGTATGTCCTACAACGCGCTATCGCTGATCGGAAACTGCCATTTGGCGCCGCTGGCATCGGCCGGTGCCCAACCGACGTATTTTTTCGATTCGCTCAACGCGACGGCTCTCACCATCAATCCGGGAGCGCTGGAAACCAAACGGCGGCTCGGAAAAGGTCGCGATAACAACGGATCGACGCTGAATTCGTTTGTGTTGGTGACCAAGGGCGCGTCGATCACGATCGGCAACGACGAATTCACGCCGGATTTTCTGGCGATCCAGTTGCGCGGTGCCAAGAGCGCACTCTCCGCAGCCGGCGGTGCGGTAGCGGACGAATCGGTCGTCGTCAAGCTCGATCAGTACGTGCCGCTGCTAAAAAGCCATTTTACCAGCGCCCCGGTCACTGCCACCGCCGACCCCGGCCCCACGCCGGCATACACCGAAAACACGCATTTCGTCATGAATCGCCGCATGGGCTGGATCAAGTTCTTGTCCGGCGTGGCCGGTGCGCCGACCGATGGCGCGTCGGTGCTGGTCAGCTACACCGAATCGGCATGGACCGGAACGCGAGTTGGCGGGTCGGTCGGGTTGCCGAACCGCTATCTGATCAAGTTCGACGGGGTCAACCAAGCCAGCGGAAAGAACTGCATCGTCCTCGTTCCGCAGGGCATCATCGCGCCAGACGGCAATTTAGAGGCCATCACCGATGCGTTCAGCTCCGGGAATCTCATCGTGACGCCTGAGCTAGCGGCCGGCCAAACGGCGTCGTATTACTACGATGAGGACGAGTAATCGGCCAGCTCGATCGAGCAATTAGTTATCGGAGTATTGTTCATGGCTCTAGTCGTCCCGAATCAAGGCGAGCAAATCTTGCTCGATGCATTCACCGGCAAAACGGCCGGTCAAAACCTCGTGTTGCGGCTTTATACCAGCAACACCACCCCGGCCGAAACGGACACCGAAGCGACGTATACCGAAGCCAGCGGAAACGGTTACGCGGCCATCACGTTCACGGCTGCGAACTGGACGACAACGCCAGGCGCGCCGACCAATACCGCCTATGCCGAACAAACGTTCACTTTCACCGGCGCACTAGGCAACGTGTACGGCTATTACTTCACGCAGGTGACGAGCGGAAAATTGGTGTGGGCGGAGCGCTTCACGACTGCACCATTCAACATTTCCAACACCGGTGACCAAATCAAAATTACTCCGCAGATCACCGCTGAATAAGGGGGCATCGTGGCGAAAAAAGAATTTCCGAGAGAAGGCGCATGGGCGGTCGATGATCGATCCCGTGTCGGGCTGCTGTATCGCACGGAGCGCAAAGACGGAGCACGCGAAGAATTTCACATCGTCGGAGAATCCGGCGAAACGAGACTGATTCAGGTCAGGCCGTGGCAGCCGTCGGCAGCGTTGCTGGCCAGCCAAGGCGCGGTTCTGCGTTCCCGCCGCGAGGACGGAACGCGCGTCGAAGAGTTCGTCACGGCCGACTTGCTTGGCCCAGAAGACGCCGATCTGCCCATCGAAAATTACCCTTGGTCGGCGCTCGTCATCGCGCCCGTCGCGTCGATCCCGGCCAACCGAATCGCCCACACGGACGCAGAAACGCTTGCGTCGATGGGATACTTTTGAGGCTCGCATGAAAAAGGCATTGTTTTCTTTACCATTGCTCGCTGTTTTATCAGCTCCAGCGCTGGCCGACACGTACCAAGTCACGTTCGGCTGGACCGATCCGACTGCCTATCTCCCGACCGATGCGCCAGTCTACGAAGCCAAATATCGCGTAAATGGCGGTGCTGAAACCGCTATTACCGGCCTTGCGACGCCGGGAGGGTCCGTAGCGGTAACGGCGAATCCGGGACAAACAATCGAGGTTGCCGCGCAAGCATGCAACCTCGACCTATGTTCTCCCTGGACGGCTTGGGTTGCTGCTACTGCGTCGCACCCGGCGACGCAGCCGGCGGGTCAGAACAGCCTGACTATTACTGTCGTTCGCGCCGGACTGTAATATGCGGCTGATAATAAACATCATCGCCCTTTTTTGGCTTATTTCAGCAAATGCTTACACGCTTGAATGGAGGAAGGGCGATGATTGGCCGGAAGGAACAACAACAGAAGCATGCATTAACGGTAATTGCGTATCGAATATCGCTGGAAATCAACTGATATTCGATGCCAAGGCCGGAACGGTTATTAATGCGAGCGTCCGCGCTATTTCTCCTGACGGTAGATTTTCAACATGGGCGACACTAACACAAGCAATCTCTGTCGCGAAAACAATCCCATTAGGTCAAAGTAGCTTATGGGCGAGACTGGAGATAAATAGCGTGGCTGTAGCACAAGTAGGCACGGTTTATAGCAATTCAAATAATGCAACAACATCGTTTGATGTTGATATACCGGCAAATGCAAATTGCATTATCGTTTTCGCTGCTGGATATTCCACGCCATTACTTAGTGCAATTAATTTTGATGGTTCTGGTAATGATTTTACGTTGATTCGCGGACAGCGGTGGAACGCTGATTTTAGCTCTAATCAAATTGAAATCTATGGAATGTTGAGTTCTTCTCCGAACTGGCCGGGAACTGGAACTAAAACATTCTATAAAACTCGCAACTCGTCAAGTACAGAAGGCGTTAATCTTGTTATTGCGTTTTTTTCCGGAGTTTCTAACTGGGAGCAAGCGCAATCAAGAGATGGCTCTAGCTTAGAATGGACCGCATCGTTTACTGGTGTATTAGCCGGAGATATGGCTATTTTAGGGATGTATAAATATGGAGATACCCCAACAGTAAACAATAACAGTCAAGCACAGATTGCAGCATTAGCTCCGTATAATTCTGCTGGCATTGGAGCTTCGTATAAATCTGGCGCTTCGTCAGTTATCGCGCAAGCTCAAAATAATATTGTTCCTGCCGCTTTTCTCCTCAAGAGTTTCAGCGGGGGGAGCACATACAGCTATACGCCAAGCGGAGGCCTGGCCACCGGCGGAGTCGGCACCTTGAAGCTGGCCAAGGCCACGACCGCCAGCGGTGGCCTAACGACAGGCGGCGCGGCCACGCTGAAACGAGCATTTGCAAGCCTGGCGAGCGGCGGCACGACTGCCGGAGGCGCAGCCCCGCTCAAGCTCATCAAGACCGCCACTGCTTCGGGCGGCGTTACGACTGGCGGATCGGCGGCCATGAAGCGTGCCCAGACCGCTACTGCGGCGGGTGGCGTGACGGCTGGTGGATCTGGCGGACTCAAGCGCACGCAATCCATGCACGCGACGGGCGGGATGATTGCCGGTGGCGTGGCTACCGCGTCTTTGACATCAACCGGATCGAACAGCTACACGGCAAGCGGTGGCCTAACGACAGGCGGCGCGGCCGGACTCAAGCGGACCAATGCAAGCGCCTCGTCTGGCGGGATAGAGACCGGCGGATCAGGTAGCATCAAGCAAACGCAAAATTATTCCGTTTCTGGCGGCGTCACGACGGGCGGCACTGGCAACCAAAAGCTCGTCAAAACGGCAATCGCCAGCGGCGGGCTGACCATAGGCGGAGCTGCATCCGCAACGCTACAGGCAGGTGCGTTCTCGCATGTCGCCAGCGGCGGGCTGACCATAGGCGGCGCGGCGTCTTTGCGGTTCTTGCTCGATTACGTCTCCAGCGGAGGATTAACGACCGGTGGGTCGTCGTCGGCAAGTTTGATGCCGGCCGTTCTGGTTACGCTATCCGGACTGCCATCCTTTTCTCGTGCGTCGCGTTTACCGCGATATGCTCGGGACACATTTGTGACTCGCGTTCGGCGCACATGAAGATACCGGTATATATTGGCCGCGACAACGTGGAAACGCTGGCTTTGTCGATGGAGGACGACAAGGAAAACGCGGTCGATATCGGCGATTTTCTGGTGAGCGTGAACCGCATCGTGCTGGCGACCGAAACGGTCGTCGTCGATAGTCAGGCGACGCCGGCGGCGTTGGTGCTCGACGCGGCCGCAAGAACGCTGGCCTGCACTCTCGGGCAATCTTTTTCTGACCCGGGGAACTATCCGGCACAACTGATTTTTTATAGCCCGGGCTATCCCAATGGATTCGTCTGGATAGACCGGCACGGGGCGGCGGACCAGCGGTTGACGCTGGTCGTTGCCGACGGTGTTTGAGCATGGCCGGGATCCGCGAAGTCGTCGTCCGCCTGCTGCTCACCGCGCACGATGCAGCGAGCGGCGCGCTGTCTCGGGTGCGGGATGGCGCGGCGGGGATCGGCCAGGCCGTCGGCCAGACGCTCGCGGCGCTACGGTCTTTTTATGCGCTGTTGATCGCCATCGCCGGGATCGGAACGGGCAGAGAACTCCAAGACCGCGCCGACGCATACACGAGGCTGACGAACAGCCTGCGCATCGCGACCGATTCAGAAGAGGCGTTCCGATTAGCGCTAGAGACCGTCACCGACATCGCCAGCCGGACCAATTCCGATCTGGAAACGACGGCAAAACTCTATGCGCGGGTGTCGATTGCCGGGCAAAGCTTGGGGATTGAGCAAAAACAGACCGCGCGGCTGACGGAGCTGATCGCAAAAGGCATGCAGCTCGGCAATGCCAGCGCCCAAGAATACGCCAGCGCTACCTTGCAGTTGACCCAAGCATTCAATGCCNNTCGCGGCGGGGCTAGGCATCTCGACCGGTGAATTACGCAATTTCGCCACGGCCGGCCGGTTGACGGCTGCGGCTATTTCGCAGGCGTTGCTATCGCAGGCCGACGAGATTGATCGCGCTTACGGTCAAATCGTTCCGACCATCGATCAGGCGGCCAGCAAACTCTACAACGCGTCGGTCTTGTTCGTCGGCCAGCTCGATCAACAGACCGGAGCGAGCCAGAAAGCAGTCGCCACGCTCCAATTGCTCGGCCAGAACCTCGATTTGGTCGCGGCGTTGCTCGGGGCCGGCATCGCCGCATCGGTCGCGCGCGGCACACAGTCGTTATACGGCCTGGTGGCGGCATCCGTCGCGGCACGGGCGGCGGCACGGGATCAAGCCATCGCGACGGCCCAGCAGCAGGCGGCGGCCGTGGCAGCGGCAGAAGGGCACGTTGCGGCGGCGCAAGCGGCATACAACCGGGCGCTGGCCGAACAGCGTCTGGCGCAACAGATCGTCGTCGCGCTACAGGCCGAACTCGGATATGGGGTCACCGAGCAGAACCTCGCGCAAGCCAGGCTCCGGTCTACAGCGGCAGCGCAAGCGGCCACAGCGGCCACGCTACGCTACGCGACGGCGCAAGCGGAGCTGAACGCGCTGCAAGCTGCCGGGGCGGCGACCAGTGCCGGTTTGTTTTCTCGCGTGCTCGGTGTGTTGGCTGGACCAGGCGGCTTGATCTTGTCGGCAGTGGCGGCGTTCGGCTTGCTGTACGCTGCATTCTCGCGCCAGAAAGAACCGACCGACGCGCTGGCCAAATCCACCGAGCAGTACGCCGACGCGCTCAAAAAATCGACGGCCGCGCAACTGGATGCGTCTAGGCTGGATCTGGAAGGGCAGATGCGCGGCCAAAGACGCGAAGTCGACGCGCTGAGCGAAAGCGTGCAACAACAAGTGCGATGGCTGGAGCAAGTCAGACAGGCGAACGGCAACGTTGCTAGCGCCACCGACGAACTCAGCCGTCGCCAAGCCGCGCTCGATGCCGCAAACCAACGGGGGGTCGCGCTACAAGATCGGCTGAACCAGATCCTGGACGAACGGAAGGCACGCCAAGCGGCGCTGGCCGACGGCGACGCCAAGGAAATCGCGGCGCTGCAAGAAAAGGTGATCGCGCTCGAAAAATTGGCCGATCTACAAGAAGACGACCGCAAGGCGAATCAGCAGCTCGACAAGACGGAGCAACAACGCATCGAGTCGCTGCTGGCGCAAGCCAAGGCGCGCAAGGACCTGGCCGAAACCGAACGCCAGTCCATCGCGTTGGCGCAACAGCGCGCCACGGCGGCCGACGAAACGGCCAGGATCGCCGCAGCGGAAGCCATCGCGGCACGGCTAAAAGCGAGGACGCTGGAAGAGATCAAAGCCAGCCAGCAACAACTGACCCCCGTCGAAGAGAAAAACCTGTTGACCGCCCAACGCGCGGCGATGGCGAAAGAAGCAGAGGCGAGCGCCGCGCGCGCGGCAGCATCCGCGCTGCAAACCGAAGCGGATAAGCTGGCCGAAACGGCCAGGCTGTCGCCGGTTCTGGGCACCGCGCTGGATCGGTTAGGCGTCGAACAGAAATTGCTGGCGACGCGCATCACCGAAAGCGGCCAAGACATCATCGCTGCATTTCGGCACATTACGCAGAACGCGCAGGCGACTACGCCACAAATTGCCACCGCGTTCCAGGCCGCAATAAACGGCTCTAAAACGCGCGCCGAGGCCAGATCGATCATCGATATTTACCGGCAGTGGGCCGCTACAGCGCAAGGCGCGGTGCCGAAGGTGTCGGCTCTGCTCGACGGAACGAACGCGCGATTGCAGGCCCACAACCAGATTTTGCTGACCTCGATGGATTACGAGGCGCGCATCGCGGCCGTTCGCGCCAAGGGACTGACCGATGCCCAGCGCGACGCGCAAATTGCCAGCGATGCCCAAACGCTGATCGCCCGCGCGACGCTCGCGAGACTTGAGCTGTCCGACGACGCGACGGCAGCCGAGAAACGTGCGAATGCAGAATTGCGGCAGGGGCTTTTGCAGCGCGCCGATGCGCTGGCTTCGCAAGTGCAAAACGAGAGCGAGGCTATATCGTTGCTCGGTAGGCTGCGGGACGAAAACGTTAAGCTGCTGCAAGAGACGGCGGACCGCGCCGACATCGCGGCCACGATCTCCGCCGACGACGATCCGGCACGCAAAACGCTCGGCGCGTTCGTCGCAGACGCCAACAAGATGCAAATCACTATCCCGGTCCGGCTCGTGCCGCAGGGTGGCGCGAACGGTTCGTCGCTCGGCGGCTTGCTCGACGAGCTGCGGCGCAACGCGAGCAGCAAATAATGTACCGCGCGCTATCTCTCGGTTCGCTGACCTTCGACCCGAACATGGAGTCCCCGCTCGAATGGATCGACGAATTCGCCCGGCCAGGCGTCGGTCAAACGCGCCGTTTCGCGCTGGCCGGAAATCTGCACGTAGCCGAGAATCCACGCCGGGGACGCCCGCTCTCGCTGCTGGCCGATCCGAAATATTGTTGGATCAAGCGAGAGACCGGATTGCTGTTGATGGCGATGGCCGAAACTGCCGGCCAGCCGCTGTCGCTGGTACTGCAACGCGACGATGACCCCAGCATCGCCAAGACCGTCGTGTTCGATCGTGCGCGCGGGCCGTTCGCGCTCGAACCGGTCGATCCGTTCGGCGATTATCTGTCCGGCACGATTTATTTGATCGAGGTTTGAGATGCCCGTACTCGCGTCCGAAGCGAAAATCTACCGCTCCATCACCAACGACGACACGGCCAGCAACGGCGGACGCATGAGCGCGACTGCGTTGCCGTCCGGGATAACCAATTATGCGTGGCCAGCCGTCGACCCGGCGTTGGCGGTTGCCGGCGCGACGCGCTACCGGAAGCATTTCCTGAAAATCGATAACGCCGACGATTTGCAGGTCGGCAACGCCCGCATCGGGCTGCTGAAGCCGGCGCCTGGCGACATCCGCCTGCACCTGTTGGCCGGCACGCAAACCGATGTGCAATCCGGCGTCGGTAGCACGCTGTACGGCTGCGGCAAGCTGGACGCCGACGTGTCGGCCGGGGCATCGAGCATCGCCGTGCTGGTGGAGAAAGGCACCGACATCGTCTTTCGGGATGGCGATGCGATCTGCATCACGGATCGCGCCACGGTCAACGGAGCCGGCAACCTCGAATTCCACGCCGTCAGCGGGACGCCGAGCGTTGCGGGCGACGTGGTGACTGTACCGCTGGCTGGTACGCTGGCGAACGGCTATTCGGCGGCGACCGCTTACGCGACCAGCTTGCTGCCGCTGGGGACGATCCAAGCCGCAGTCGGCGCGCCGTCCATTGCCAGCGCGGCCGGCACGTTCGACGAAGGGGCGATGACGTGCCACGCCATCGGTGGCCTGTATCAAAACTGGACGCTTACCTTTTCGAGCGCCACCGCGTTCTCGTGCACGGGCGATACCATCGGATCGGTGGGGTCTGGCAACATCAACTCGGTGTTCGCGCCCAACAACGCCGCTTTCGGATCGCCGTATTTTTCGGTGCTTGCTGCGGCGTGGGGCGGTACGTTCCAAACGGGCGACACCGTCCAAGTCCAGACGACGCCGGCTTCGGCCGGGTTTTGGGAGCGGCTGCTGGTGCCGGCAGGCGCCAGCGATTTGCAGGGCCATACCCGCAAGCTGCTGATCTTCTTCGATGGGTAATGCCATGACGACCAAACAATCCGCGTCGCTATCCGTCGAGTTTAATCCGCCAGCGCCCGATGTTGTGCTGGCCTTGGAGATGCATCTCGGCCCCTATGCGGAATACGGGTTTATCCCGATCCGGTTATATCCAGACGTTTCGGCAACGCTGCGCGCGACGCGGGGCACCGCGCATTTGGGCGAAACGCGAGTCGAAGCGCTCGACGAAATCTTGGATTTCGGCGGGGGGAAAACCGCTCGCTTGAAACGGCCGAATCCGAACGACGACGTGGTTTTTTACTCGCTCGACGTGGCGTTCGACTCGGCCGGCAACGAGGTGTATCCGACGCTGCACTATGATCCGGATACCGGCGAGGCGGTGTCGGACGTGTCGTTCCACGGCGCGGTGCGCGTGACGTACACGGCGAACTACCGGCTGGTGTATTACCGCTACGATGTGGACTACGATCCGATTTCCGGTGGGCTGACGCTCAGCTCCGGCATCGTATACGCGTTCTATTTGGGCGAGTCGGCACAGATCGACGTGGGAATCGAATCGGCACAGTCGCAGCAATACGTCGAATGTTACCGGGTCTACACAAAGGTGGTGCTGGATCCGGATGGCGCGTGGGAATTGCCGCCGGGGTGGACCGAAGACGGATCGTACCCGGACCATCCGGAAATCGAAGCGCGCGATCCGGACAACTCGTTCACCGACGAGCGCCCCCACCGGATCGCGCTGATCAACAAGATCGGCAGCATCGTCTGGCGCTGGTACCACGTCCCGATCGTGCAGCCCTATGTGTTACAACCAAGTTACCGGCCAAAATTTTTCATCAAGTTCGCCACGCCGCCGAGCGACGAATGGAAAGCGGCCTTTTCGCGCGTCAACAAGTCGGCGATTATGGCCGACGTGGCTGCGGCATACGGGCCGGTGACGACCGAATGAGCGGCCGGTTTCCACCGATCAACCGTGGCGCGCGCTGGTCCTTGCAGCCGCATGGCATTTCGTACTATCCGCGCACACAGAACGCGCCATACGGCCGCGTGCCGCCCGCAGACGACGATTATCCGTATGGGGTAGCCAAGGCGGCCGCCCACGATTTTGCATCGCAGGCTAAATGCCTTGGCGCGATCAAGAAGCGCGGGAAAGTGCGGCGATTTCGCAAGCTGTTCGGCGGCAACCAATTCTTTTTGCACGGCCCGACCGGCGATTGCTACAGCTTTTGGCATTCGCCGCACGGCGATGCGCCGATTGCGGTCGGCGGGTCCAGCACCACCGAACTGGATGCGCTGGCCGCCGATTTCGGTTTCTTCGTGCCGTTCGTGTCCGCTGCGGGGAGCAACGTTGCGACCTTGGTATGGCTGGTACCGACCGATGCGGGATACGCGGTGCAAAGCGTTCCGAAAACGATCTACAAAAACGGCAAGCCGCTCTATACCCATCCGACCGAATGGATCGCCGGGGCATGGGTGATCGATACGCCGGACGATGGCCCATTGGTGCTGTTCGCGACGACGAACTGTTGGGTCGATACGCTGCGATGGATCAAGCCGGACGGCAACATTGGCACGGTGGGCACGCTGTACGCGAACGCGGTGGACGATAGGTTCGACGAAACGGTTCGCTCGCACCCGTGGCGCGCGAGCGCGGACGGCACGGCGGCATCGTGCATCGTCCATTCGCGCCAGAGCAACGAAACGCGCGTCGTGTCGGCGACGATCACGGCGATGTCCGGCTCCTTCGGCCTGGCCGTTTCGACCGATTCCTACGCGCTCTCTGCCCGATCCTATTTTTCCGGGACGACGGCAACTACGAACTACTACCTCAATGACACTGCCGAATACACCGAGGAATCGCTCGATACGCTGATCTGGAATGACTGGTTCAAGACCGGATTATCCGGAACCGTGCCGTTCGCGCTGCGGTATGTGGGTCAGACTCTGTCCATCGCCTGGTTCGATATCGAAGACGGCGACGTGTTGCGATGGCGGAAAACCGATTCACATTATCACTGGGCATCGAAGGACGAGGCTATCGGACCGATCGGACCCTATTCGCGCGATACGAATGAGGGTGGCCAGCAGGGAAACATCCAACGAATCGTGCTGCGCGTCGGCAGCGTCGGCGCGGTGATCGTCGATTCGCTGAGCGGATACGACTATGCGATGCACACCGCGCAGGTGGGGACCGGCGATGGTTTGCGGCTTGGATCGTACACGCCAGTATCGGGCAACGTGTCGCAATCTAGCCGCGTCGATACGGCACAGAACGATGAAATAGCAGGCGCGCGTAGCTGGGTTAGGTGGCTGGATATCGAAGCTGCACGCGTAGGATTGATCGCATACGACGTGCAAGGCGTGCTGCACCAAACGTGGAACTATTCGTGGACGTTCGACGAAACCAATTCGGCGACGCCGCCGGCTGACGCCGGACAATTAGTCGAAGAGACCGGCGCGAAAGGTTCGGTTGCGGCCATCGTGCGCGGCTCGCTCGACATCGATGTCGCATCGCAATCGTTCGTCGACGACACCGCATCATCCACGACGGCGATGCAATACCAATTGGTCACGCCAACCCAGTTCACCGGGCCGCCTTCGCCGTGGCCGGCCGAATACGACGATCCGCCAGGTGCCGCGTTTTACAACCCGGTGCAAGACGTACTTTATCCTGGCGGCGCGGTTGGGTATGCCAAAGACGCGCGCCAACCGGTCGCGATCTGGTTCGACCGGTTCGCGGCGACCATCGACCCGAGCGCGACCCAAACCGCGTTTTGGGTGCGATGGTCCGATCCGGGCGGGCTAGACCCGTTCGAGCGATCCGATCCGAGCGAACCCCTTTCCATCATGCCAGCAGGAATTTTTTGATGTCCGTCGCCATCGTTTCCGACAACGCCGTTTCGACGCTCGCTAGCGCAACCGGCATCGGCGCGACCAGTTTTACCGTGCCGACCGGAGACGGAGCGCTGTTCCCGTCACCGGGTACGCTGGAGCATTTTCTGGCCACCATTGGTCCGGACGAAGACAACGAAGTGGTTCGATGTACCGCTCGCAGCGGCGATACCGTGACCTGCGACGCGTTAACCGCCACGCATGCCCAAGGGGCGCGCGTGATGGTTTCCCCAAACAAAGCGTTGTTCGATGAACTACCTCGCTTGATTGCCGTCGATTTGACGCTGACCGTGGCGCCGAGCGGGGCGATGTTCGCGACAGTGCCGGCGGCGCTGTCGTGGCTGAAAAACAAGCTGATCGCGTCGGACGCGACGGTCACCATCCAGATCGGCGACGGCACCTATAGCCATGCTGCGCCCATCGTCAGCGATATTCCGTGCGCAGATCGCGTGGCCATCGTCGGGCAGAATTTCTACACCAGAACGTTTTCGAGCATTCAAAGCGGATCGGGGTCGGCAGGTAACCATCTGTTGGTGCTGAACGTCAGCAGCACGGCCAACGTCGCCGTCAACGATTACGTGTTGATTTACAGCGCCAGCGGCGGCACCAATCCGCAATACCTGTCTGGCTGCCACAAGGTGACCGAGGTCGATTCGGCCAATTCGCGCATCACCATCAACAGCTACCACCAAGCAGCCGTCCAGCCATCCGGCTCGACATCCGGCACGTTGTACGTGGTCAAGGCGATCCTATCGTTTACCGGCTGCGACGGCATGCAAAGCGGCGCCAAATGGTGGAAGTTGGTCGACAAGCTGGCGATGGTCGGCAACGGCGCAATCGACACGGCAGGCGTGCGTTCGGTGCGGTCACCGATCATCGTTTCGGCTTATGCCGGAAGCTTTGGCCCCGCCAATGTCGGGATCGCAAACTTTCGTTTCGGCGCCTATGCCGAATATTCGCCGCCGATTACGCTTCATCATGTATGCCTATCAAAGTTCCCGCATAGCGCCCTGTATACGGCAGGAGGGACCGTCAACGCAAACGGCTGCGCGGTCAGCGGCGCGGTCGGGTCTACGTTTGATGCGATCTATGGTGGCAGTGGCGTATTTACGACGTTGGGCGGGCGATGTCTCGCTGGCGGCATTCGATCCACGGGCAACTATTGGTACGGCGGCTATGCCGACCGATACGGGTATAACTACATCGCCGGCGCAACATTGGTCGGCAACGGCAACGGCACGCTTAGCCCGGCGGCTGATATTCAGGGCAACGAGTACGCACTGAACGATAGCGCATGAGCCTTAACTCCGGACCGTTCAACGCGGCGCCGCTCAACTCGACGGCGACCGGATCGCAGCCCGGTCCAACCGCGCAAGCGATGGAACACGATGCGGCCTGGAACACGTTTTGGGCCACTTCCCACGAAACGGCATGGACCGCGCTGCAGGCACAGGCCACGGAACACGATGCAGCGTGGACGGTTTCCACTGCGCTAGAACACGATGCAGCGTGGACGGCGACGCTCGGCGCGGAACACGATACGTCGTGGTCGGTAGTGGCCGTCGTCGCGATGGCGATGGAGCACGATGCGGCGTGGACCGCGTGGCAGGCACAGGCCACGGAACACGATGCGACGTGGACCGCGTGGCAGGCCCAGGCCACGGAACACGATGCGACGTGGACGGCTATCGATCCGCACGCCTTTTCGGCCGAACATGCCGCAGCGTGGACCGTGCTCGATCTATCGGCGGTGGTTTCTGCGTTATCGCCCGCGTTGTCGGTCGGCGTGCGGCGGGTTGCGTTTGCGACCGTTTCGTTGACCGCATCGGAACAATCGCCGTTTTGGCAAGCGGACATCGAGTTGCTGGTTCCGGCAGATTATTGTCTGTTTCAGCGCGATGCCGAGTTCGACGTCGATCTGTTTGGGACGACGTTCCGCTTTTTGGTCGATAGCCGAGAGCTGACGCGGCGAATCGACGATGACGGCAACGTCGAGGCCGTCGCGACGGTCACCGGCTTATCGCCGGTATGCCGCCACGCCGAACCGCGCGCGCTGGCCATCGATCGGACGTGGGATCAGCCCGCTACGGCGCGGTCCATCGTCGAGGATTTGTTGGAGCAAACGGTAGACTGGCAAATGGTCGATTGGTGGATTCCGGCGAACCGCTTGGCCGCATCCGGCGCGTATCCGCTCGATATCGCAAGACAGATCATCGAAGCGGCTGGCGGGTGGCTGGAATCGAAGCCGGACGGCAGTCTGCTGGCGCGGCCAGCATGGCCGGTATCGGTTCCCGATTTGTCGCCAGGCACCACGGATTGGGTGCTCGATGATCGGATCGTGTTCGCGGTAGAGGACCGCCCCAGCGTCGATGCGACGGTGAACCGGGTGCGTATCGTCGACGTGGAGGGCAACTATCGCGACGCGCTGGAGTTCGTGGCCGATGATGACGATACGTTATCCGGAGAACTGCGCGCGTACCCCAGTCCGTGGCGATCCGGTTTGACGCTACGGCATACCCGTGGATCGCCGCCGGTGTATCTGGGTGCCGGGGCGGGGGCAGCGGCGCAACAAACCGAAACGGTCGAATTCGTTGCCGGCAAGGCATCCGTGCGTTATCCGGTCGTCGCCATTCAATCGATACATTGGCTGGCCAATGATTTGGGCGGCGTCGCGCACGACCCCTGGTCGACCGAACTGGTATCGAGCGCGGATGGTTATAGCTTGGCAGAGGTGACGTATACCACCCGCTACGTGCGCGCGAGCGTGCGTGCCACCGAACCGACCGCCGCGCAATTTTTGTTGGAGGACGCATGGCTAGAGTAACCGCAACCCTGGTGGTCAACTTTTCGGCGCAAGAGTCCGGAGCTGCGGGTAACGGGCTGGTGCTGGAGATCGACGACCGCGACGACGGGCTTAACGGCGGCAACACGTCGTTCCGGACCGGCGATGCCGCGTATTATCTGCTGTACGCGGCCGATTCGGTGACCGTGCAGCAGCACGAGGTCACAGCCGGCTCGAAGACAGGGGCAGGATCAGGATATCGTGAGGTCGACGAAGTCGTCCAGTTCGTCGACGGGAAAGAAGGGAGCTTGCGTTATCCGGCATCATCGGCCGTGATTATGACGTGGATCGGCAGCTATCATCGCACCGACGGGCAGAATGGCCCGGTATCAAAACAAGTGATTGGCCAGCAAACCGTTCGGCTAGGGGCGCCAGTCGCCGGGTTGTTACGGTGTGTGTATCGGGCCGCTTATTCCGCCTATAAACTGGCGAATGTTCCGACCGACATCGAGCAAGCTTTGGTCTACGTGCAAGGGGAGCGGATCTGATGGTCGATATCGTAGTGCAGCGCGGCCAGGCCGATAGACCGGCACCGGACATCGTCGAGCCGTTGTTGGCGACCGTTCCGGCTGCGTTGGCGCGCGGCAAAAAGGAGATGGACGATGGCGAACAGGCCGACCGGCTGAGCGTGACGATTCCGCCTGCGGATGTCAGGCCGGGGCACATCGTCACGATGATCGACCCGATAGCTGGGGAGTGGGTAGGGAAATCGACCGGGATTCGGCACGCGCTGACGACGCACGAAGACGGATCGGTCCAGATCGAGACGATGCTCGACTTGGTGGTGCCGCGTGCATCCCGTACATGAGCTTCGACGCCTTCTGGTGCCGAATCCGCGGGCAGCGGGGAAGGTGGTCTCGATTGCCGGCGACGCGATCACCGTTTCCACCGCGCGGGGGAGCGTGATTGCATCGCGGCCAGTCGGCGATGCGACGGCTTATCGTGTCGGCGACGAGGTGACGCTGGTCAACGGCCAGCTTGCTGGCAAGCGGATCGGAAAATCGGCCGTTTACGTTGTCTAAGCGACATGCCGATTTTTCTCTGTGGATGCGGCATAGGACCCAACGCAGTACGGGTTTAGGTCGCCGTAGCGCAATCCGGTTAGATCGGCGACGGCGGCGATCCGTTTAACCGGCACGCATTCTATTTTTAGCCAGTATTGTACGGTTTGATACCGCACGCCGGCGGCATCCGCAATCGCCCGCAAGCCGTCGATTCTGGCCGACTGATATTCTGCGACAATCCACTGCTCTAGCTTGTACATCGCTCTATTGTACAGAAAAAAACTGTATATCAATAGTTTTGCTTTTGTTAGCATTTACAGAAATATTCTGTTTGATATAAGCCGCTTTAAAAATCATAATTACCTTAACATTCACTTGTACATGAGACGATACAAATGTCCGACAAAAGGATTGCTCGTGGGGAATTGCTTAGAACAAAGCGAGAACAGTTAAACTTGACACAGCAGCAAGTAGCGGACGCGGCACATGTGACGCAACAAACGTATGCTGCCATCGAGCTTGGACAAACCAAGCAGCCTAGAAAAGCAACATTAAAAGCGATAGGAAAAAAACTAATGATTCCAATCGAACAATTATTGTTGGATGACGAAGAAGCATCGGGGCTAAGCGAAGAAGCTATTTTGGTCGCGAAAACTTACGATAGGCTGTCCCAAAATGGCAAGTTGCAAGTCATGCAGACCATGTTGCGGGCCAAAGGAGTCGAGGAGCGCGACCCAGTTAGCGAGCGGTAGTAAAAATAATTTTTTGCCGGCGTCCGATGGGCGCCGTTTTTTTTGTTGCTGTCTACAAAAAAATTTTGTAGGATATTTGTGCCGTGCTTGTTGGCATCTGGTAGACAGGCAGGCGATATCCTCTTTGGTGGTTTTCCCCTCCCTGCAAGGGGAGGGGATTTTTTCGGATACGTCATGCGCCACAAGACCCCACTACAGCGATACGGCATCTTCCGCGCAGAACGCAACCTGCGAAACGGCAGAATCTTGCTGGACAGCGGGAAATTGGCGGCGATTTTCGGGAAAGAAGTCCTAAGCCAACTCAAAAAAAACGTTAAGAGCAAAGGAGATAAGAAATGTTAGTGAAAGAGGCGACAAAAAAAATATGCCCATCTGGATCAGGCGTGTACGCGACGACGGAGACGCGGAGAAATTTAGACTTGCCGAGCAACGCACACCAGTTTTGTGCTGGGGACCAGTGCATGGGATGGAGCTGGGATCCCGGCCACGAATCGGAAATTGACACAATAACAGTGTGGTATATGGAAAACATTTATCCATTGCCGACTGTTCCCGATGCCGACGCGCCCCGAAACGATGAAGACCGAGAATTCATCGCAATGTTGCGATGCTGCCACCAGCAGATTCGAGAAAACATCGTGCGCACCTGGCAACCGAATCCACCAGATGGCGACGGATGGGAATTGAAGGAAAAAAGCTGGGAGGAAGGGACCGTCAGACCGAGAGCCGTGTTCTGGAGAAAAAAAACGGCTCGGCATGGCTCCTGCGGGTTCGTTAGAGTCTTGCGAGCATGGCAAGTAACGCAGGGATGATGCCATGTATTGGCTGCTCTGGCTGTCCGTCAATTTCCCCCCCATTCAATGCATCATTCGAACACGGAAGGAGATTTTGGAAAAGTTCAGAAATAACAATTTTTTTTGTGGCTATCGAGCATTCCTGACTAGAATGGCAAAACGCCATTTCGGACGGATATGGAGCAGATGGCGCGGGTACGGACAGATCGCATGACTGAGCACCCGTGGCATTATTGGACCGATGCTTGCAGATCGCATCGGTCATCGGAACCAGTCGCTAGCGTCGACATTTCGGCGCTACCTGGCGACCAAAAAAAGCGGCTTTGGAAGTGGCTGCAAGCCAACCGGCCAGAGCTTGCGGAGACGCTAAAAGATTCTGCCATCGGCCTGTTTCGAGCGACCTTCGACGCGGCAGTGCACCTACCTCGCGAACTGGTGAAGAAGGCACTACGCGATGGGTGACATCGACGACCTAAAGCGCCAAATCGACATCCACGATTTGGCCGAAAGGCTGGGACTTGAGCGTCCGGACCGAAACGGCAACTACCGCAGCCCGCACCATCCAGACAAGCATCCGTCGCTGCAAATCGGCGGAAAGAAATACCCAGAGGGCTGGTACGACCACAGCAGCGGCGAAGGCGGCGATTGCATCGATCTGGTCCGGTATGTGCTGGGGCTTGAGACGGCCGACGCGATCCGCTGGTTGCGAGACCAGTATGGCATCGACAGCCAACCGCACCGGGCAACCCGGCCGGCGACGCTGGTCGAGCACATCGCGGCGCAAAGCACGAAAGACGTGGCTCCCGCATCCGAATACCTGATCGGACGCGGCATCGATCAAGACGTGATCGGCCGAGCGCTCAAACTGCAATCAGTTGGTTTCAACGCCTGGACATCTCCCACTAAACCAGCAGGGGCCATCGGCTACGGCGGGGCGGCCACCGCGTTTCTCGTGCGCAGTTTCAACCCTGGAAAACTGGTGGCGGTCGATCTGCGTTATCACGATCCCGCACTCAACGGCGGGGTTAAATCCGGCTGCCAAGGTGAAAAGATCGGATACCCCTGGACAAGCGATATGCGGGCGCTGCAACGAGCGCATACGGTCGTCCTGCTGGAAAGCCCGGTGAATGCGTTATCGGCAGAATGCGGATTTTTGCGCGGCGGGCTGAATGGCTGGGCAGCAGTGGCGATTCGTGGGGTGACCAACGCCGAGCACATCGACCTGTTGCCATATCGCGGCAAGCGGGTCATGGTGTGCATGGACAAGGACGAGCCGGACGCTAAGGGCAGAAGGCCAGGGCAAGAGGCGGGCTGGACGCTGCACGCTAGGCTGACGGCGGCGAAAATCGCCGCCCATCTGATCGATCAATCAGAATGGGCGGTTAACGACCTGAACGACGTGTTGCAAGCGGATGGCGCGGAGGCTGTGGCCAGGGCGCTGCAACGGTTGCAGCCGTGGGCTATCCCTGGGCTGCCTGGCCGGGCGGAAAAAGGACGCGCGAGGGTATATCTTCCGCCAGCCGATTTCGGCGTGTACTGGCAATTCCGCGCGCGCGAGGATTTTTCGAGCATCGTCGAATGCAAGGAAGAAAAAGACGACGAGGGCAACGTCAACGAGAAAATCCAGTTCAAGGATTTAGCTGGATTTCGCATCGCCGACATCGCGCGGATCGAAATCGCGTCGGCGGTATCGACGCTGACCGGAGAGGCCGATCACCAGCCGAGCACGCTTTTCGCGGTTACTGCGCAAACTCCGTATCACGGAAACCGGCTGATACGGATCGTCACGCCTTACGAACGGATCAACAATATCGATTGGTGGAAACGCATCGGGCCAGTCTGGAAACCGAGCGAATTCTTGCGGCTGGTCAATCTGTGGGGACGGGCGATCACGCTGAACCAGCGTGAGGCAGTGAACTTTGTCGGCCTGTGCTGGAAAAATGGCAAGCCGCACGTCAACGAGGGGCAGGATGCGTATTTCACGGACCCAGAAAAGCAATGCCCCTATCACAATCTGTCGTTTCCATCCGGACCGGTGGACGATGCCAGGCGCGTTATCAGGGCTTACAGCGAGACGTTTTCCAATGCCGCCGCACTCTTGCTGCTTGCGTGGGCATTAGGCGGTCATCTGAAAGCGTTTCTGTCTTTTTGGCCGCACATGACCTTGCAAGCCCGCAAGGGTAGCGGGAAAAGCACGCTGACAGAGCGATTGTCGCGCACTATCGGCTGCACGATGTTCAGCGGCCAATCCCTACAAACCGATTTCCGGCTGATCACCTCTATCAGCCATACATCGCATCCGGTTGGCTGGGAAGAGCTTTCGGCTCGACGGCAAGAGACCATCGACCGGGCTGTGTCGATTTTGCAGGAAGGCTACAAACACACGGTGACGCGGCGCGGCGCTGAATTGACCGAGTTTGTCGCCTGCGCTCCCGTGTTGCTGGCCGGCGAGGACGTTCCTGTGCGGTCATTACTCGGGAAAGTGGTCAGAGTGCAACTGCGGGACAAGGGGCCGATGCTGCCGTTCGATTTGCCTACGTTCCCGGTTCGGCAGTGGCTGGATTATTTGGCGACTCTACGACGGGACCAAGTATTAGAGCTGCATGAAAAGGCATCGGCACACTGCCAAAAGCATTGCAGGGCGACGACGGCAGACGATGGCGCGAAACGCATGGTTGATAACTATGCGGCCATTTTGGTCGCGTGGCGGCTGATGCAAGATTTTGCTGGGCTGCAAACCGGAGAAATAACGCTCGATTCGGCGATCTTGCAGGAAATGAACGAGCACATCGCCGAAACCAGTGCAGATAGAGAACCCTGGGTGTGGATCCTTGAGCTGATCTTCAACGAGATTGCGGCGGGCGTCTACCCATTCCCGTTCCGTTTCGATTCGATAGACGGGGAAGAGGTATTCATGTTGCGCACGTCACATGTCATGCATCACATCGCGACGAAGCCAGGGCTGAGGACGATGTGGGACGGATTGCCGGTTAAATCCGATCGGATATTCAAAAAGCAGTTGCGATCTGCCGGCGTTATCGGCGCTGATCGCGTGAATCCGACTATCAGCGGGCGCCGTGTGGATCACATGGTCGCCCTGTCGATGGTGAAGCTGGCCGAATATGGCCTGCATCCTGAAGAACCGCACCAAAAATATTGAGGTGGCGACATGTCAGCATCAATACCTGTTGGTATCTTCCAGCCGGTAGTAAGACGGCAAGAAACGGTTCCTGCCGTAAAGGTTTGCCCGCACTGCAAGCGCAAGGCGATGCGGCATGCGTTCCCGGTAGACGGGACAGAAGTAGCGACGTATCACTGCCCAGAGCACGGGGATATTTCGCCGATCAATAGTGCAGTGTGGCGGGATTGACGATTCGCTCGATGCGGGTGTAGGCTGTTGCTCGGAGCGTCAGAAACTCCTCGTCAAGCGGATTCCGCACCCGAAAGACTTGCGGTTTTTTTGTGCCACCCGATCACTGGTCGGGAGGGGGCGTGAATATCCGAATAGCGCCCGCCGTCTTGACGCGGTTCTGAACCTCCCGACCGCCCTTTCGCCAAGGGTATTCAGATTCGTCAAGAGGAATTACCATGTCTGAGTTGATCCCTTTCATCTTCGAATCGAAGCCTATCCGCGTCCTAAATCTGGACGGCTCCCCCTGGTTCGTCGCCAAGGACGTGATGCTGGCGTTGGAATACGCCGAAACCAGCATCAGCAATGTTGCTGACCGAACTGCCCACGTCCCCGACGAGTGGAAGGGGCAACATCCGATAGTGACCCTTGGCGGCACTCAAGAACTGTGGTGCCTATCCGAACCAGGGCTGTACTTCTTCATTTTTCGCAGCGACAAGCCCAAGGCGCTGCCCTTCCAGAAATGGGTGGCCGGCGACGTGCTGCCCTCGATCCGACGAACCGGTGGCTATGGCAGAAACCATTTCGCCGCACAAGCCAAGCTGCACGGGCTGTTGCGGACGGTGCTGCGGGACATCGGGACCGCCCGGGACGCGTTTGTTCAGCAGGGGCTGATCGATCAAGCGCGACCGCTGTTCGCGGCGCTGGGGATTCCCATGCCGGATATTGAGCTGGTCGGTAAGCCGTCCGGGCAGTATCACTTGGTCGATTGAGGGCGCCGACATGTACGAAGACATCGAGCAGACCCGAGACGACGACCTAGAACTGATCCGACAGGCCAAAGCCAACCTTGCCGTCTTGGAGGCGGTCATGGAACGCAACCGCCTGCTCCGGCCGGACCGGAAGCTGGTCGGGCATCTTGCCGTGTTCAGCTACAAGATCGACGAGCAGATCTCCGCGCTGCTGGGTTGAGTAAGGGACCGGCTCGGCAATGGATGCCGCGTCACCGCCAGAAACATCATCTCGCCCCAAACCCGCCCGTCGGCGGGTTTTTTATTGCCAAGAAAAAAGCCGAAAAAAGGCCGTTATGCTGATTTCAAAAAAAGGTATGCACAGGCGTGCGCCAGAATCCGCCCCTTTCGCGTTGTTTTTTTGCAAGCTATTGATTGTTGCTGTAAATGTCTTAGCGTGTTACACCATGTTTAGGTGCGGGTTAGCCGGTTTTAGGTGCGGGTTAGCCGGTTTTAGGTGCGGGTTAGTTTTCCGGCCATTTCGGCCGTTTACTTATTATCTTTATGTTTTTAAACAATAAATAAAATAAAAGAAGGCCGAAAAGGCGTGCGGATCGCGATTTGTTGTGTTTTTGATAGGTGCGGGTTAGTGCGGGTTAGTGCGGCTAATCCGCCCCAACACGCACATCAATCCGCACGCAAAAATCATTTTTAAAACAATGCCATATTAAGTATGCTAGGCCAATACGTGCGGGTTGTGCGGGTGTGCGGGTTGCGCTGCCTGTGCCTACCCAAAAAAAAGCAACTGCGAGGGTTATCGATGCGATTCGAAACAGCGATAGCAAATCCGGTGATCGGACAGTGGATCGACCACAAACGATATAATGAATGTCGCGCAACCAGTACGCTATACCACTATAGCCTTGCTTTGAATAGGCTTAATTCGTACATGGTACAAGAGCAAAAAACAGAGTTGATGTCCGCAACGCCAGAACAGCTAGAAAGATATTGCGGGCTGTGGCTCTATGAACATAAGGTGAGCGTGCAAAATCGGCACGTCATCGTGACCGCAATACGAGGGTTTTTCGCGTGGTGTGCCAAGATGCGGCTCATCGCGAAAAACCCGGCAGAATGCTTGCCGGCACCGAAAATTGGTACAGCGCTACCGAAAGCGGCACGGCTTGAGCATGCCGAGAAGATATTGATGGTGCCCGATCTCTGCACTTTTGCAGGACTGCGCGATGCCGCGATGCTGTCGGTTCTGATCGGCACCGGGTGTCGAGTCAGCGGGCTGGTCGGACTCGACGAAGAAGATTTGATCTGGACTCGATCCGATCTCGGCACCGAGCGGCTGTTGCTGCGCCTGCTGGAGAAGGGAAAAAAGGAGCGGATTATTCCGGCTCCGCTGGAAACTGGGTTGCTGCTTCGCGCGTACCTCGGGCACGAAGAACTGGAAAAAATAGATCGCGTGAACACCAAAGGCAGAAAAGTGCTATTCGTGAATCGAGCGAACAGCCAGGTGAAAAAATACGATCATTACGGAGATTCGCGGCGCCTGAACCAGGCTTATGTGGATCGGATCATCAAGATGTACGGGAAAAAGGCAGGATTGCCGCCACGCGTATGTCATGCGCACGCTTTCCGCCATCTTGTTGGGACCGAGATGGCAGAATCGGATGTTGATCTGTTGCAGCGCCAAGCCTTGCTTGGGCACGCCGACCCGAAGTCTACCGAGGTGTATACACATCTTGCGACCAGGAAACTGATGGAAACGGTCGACCATGCCAATCCTCTTGGAAAGATTAGGACGCCTGTTAGCCAATTAGCTGACATACTTAGGACACCAAGAAGCTGAGTAAAATGCATTAGTAGCAACTAAACACTTACATGCATCAATATTGACCGCCCACGTAACTGCAATAGGCGCTACCAGCCCTAGCGGCGTATTGTGCTGCGGAGCGATGTTTATGGATGCCGCTGCGGTGGTTTTATGTATGCCCAGATAGGCTTACACAATCTAATTAAGTGATGCAATACAGTTGCATCGACAATAATCATGATTATTGCAGTAATCTTGAATTTCAATAAATGAACATCGTTCATATCGCGATGCTTCGTGAAGGGTGGGGGTTCGGCAGAATACTGGCCGTTCCGCCGATATGGGGGTGGGTACCTATCCATCTGCACTATTTCTATGTGCGACGCGAGACATGGCGGACGAAAAAACAGCAGTGATTTATTGCCGGGTATCCACGGCCAAACAGGCAGACGACGAGGTGCCGATAACGGGACAACGCGAGCGATGCGAGGACAAGGCAAGATCCCTGGGCGCGGTCGTGCTGAGGGTTTATAGCGATGAAGGGTTGAGCGGACGAACCGATAGCAGGCCAGCATTTCAGTCCGCCATTCTGTTTTGCGAGGCGCATTCGCCCTCTTACTTGATTACTTGGTCCACGTCCCGCTTTGCGCGCAATCGATTCGATGCCCAGCTTTACAAGCGCCGCTTAGCCAAGGCTGGCACTGATTTGGTGTATGTTTCAATGGACATTGATCGCAACAGCGCGGCCGGCCAACTCACCGAAGGGATGTTGGAGCTGTTCGACGACTTCGTGAGCCGACAGATCGCCGCCGATACCTTGCGCAGCATGATGCGCAATGCCCGGTCTGGATACTGGTGTGGTGGCCGGGTGCCTTATGGCTATCGAGCCGTTCCGGCAGTGGATGATCCACGACGCAAACGACTTGAACCAAACCGCGACGAGTTCTCCATCGTTCGCCGTGCGTATGAGCTACGCGCAGCCGGTCACGGGGCCAGATTTATCGCCGCATCGTTGAACGGCGAAGGACTGTTCAACCGGCGTAGAAAGTGGAACATCTCGACGATATTATCGCTCTTACAAAACGATGCTGTGATTGGGAAAATGGTATTCGGACGAATACAGCGCATCGATGGCCATCGAACCGTTATGCCACGCGAAGATTGGATCGTGGTCGACGCGCATGAACCCATCATCGATCAATCGCTATGGGAAACGGTGCAAAGCATGATCGCCCGCGATGCGCCGCTGCGGACCGATAAGCCTGGTGCCATGTATTTAGGATCGCCGCACAGCACGCATGTTTTTACCGGTCTATTGCGCTGCGGCCGCTGCGGCGCGTCGATGCAGATCGAAAGCGCCAAGGGTCGATCCCGTCGGTACAGCTACTACAATTGCCGATCTGCGCAAAGGTCAGCAAGCTGTCCGACTCGGCGAATCCCCGCGCGCGAGCTGGACTCCTGGTTGCTCGATATCATTTGCGGCGACGTGCTAACCCGTGAAAACCTCATGACGCTGGCGCAAGATTTGCGCGATATGGCCGCGCGATGGCACGACGACCGCGCATCGCGACGCCGCGCGGTCGAGGGGCAAATCCGCGACGTGACCCGCCGCAACCGCAAACTGTACGAGGTGTTGGAAGAATTCGGCCGCAATGCGCCGAATCTGGGTGATATCGCCTTTCGGCTGCGAGAAAACAACGATCGGTTGAAAACCTTGCAGGGCGAACTTTCGCGCATCGACGCCGAAGAACCACCGCATGTAGAAATCGGGGAGCAAGATTTGGACGAGTTGGCGGCTTTGCTGGCCGAAACCGTCAAGAGCGAACATAATGCTGCGAAAACAAGAGCTTTTTTAGCTGGATTCATCGAGCGAATCGTCGTGGATGCCGACGTGATCAAAATCGAATATGCCCCCGCATCGCTGTTTACCGATGTGTTTCACAGCGAAACGAAGTGGCGCCCCGAACAGGAGTTGAACCTGTGACCTCACCCTTAGGAGGGGTGCGCTCTATCCGACTGAGCTATCGGGGCTAAGCGGGGAGGGTCCAGAGAAATACTGGCTACCCGTGACCGGGTTTATTGGTATGGGGTTTCGGTAGAATAGCTGATCTGGCTCTGCCCAAACAAGGGGATGGTTATCGGCCAGACTGGATCGAGCGAAACGTCAAGTTGATCCGGGAGCCGGTTGGCTGGCGGGTCTTGGGAACGTGATGCCGCCAGCAATGTTGGGTTGTGCCGCCCAGCACCAGCACGTCGCCATCTTCCAACCGCAATTCCACCCGCAATCGCCGCTTTTTGTGCTGCATCAAAAAACGGCGCGTGGCGCCGAAGCTGACCGAGGCGATCACCGGGTTGCGGCCCAACTCGGGTTCGTCGTCGCTGTGCCAGCCCATGCTGTCTTGACCGTCGCGGTACAGATTGAGCAGCGCGCTGTTGAAATGGGCTGCCGCCAGCCTCTCGATACGTTCCCGCACGAGCAGCAGCGTCGGCGTCCACGATACTGGCTCCAGCCGCAGGCCGGAATAGCTGTAAATGGCATCGGGGTCGCCATACCAAGCGCTCAAGCGGGGCGAGACGATGGCCCGGCCGTACAGGGTGATGGTGTGTTGTTGCCAAGCCGTTTCCCGTTGCAGCACATCGAATAAACGGGCGCAGTCCGCAGATGCAAAGGCTCGCCGATAGAGCACACCCTCTCCGTCGGGCAAATCCAATCGCTCGCCGATCGCGCGGACAGCGTTCGAATCGAGGGAGGCCACGAGCGCCGGGTCAGGCGATGCGTTCACGCCGGCCGCCCGGCACGTTGTGCCGGTAACGGCCAATCCATCCGAAATTCGCGCCGGTCGGCATCGGGCCAAGTCACCTCGACCATACAGATATCGCCGATATTGTTCGCCAGCAACACGGTGGATGCGCGGGTGCCGTAATTTGGCGCGTCGATAAAGACGGGCGATAACCAGCGTTCCCATTCCAGCGGGATACCGGTCCGGGGAAGCTCGGTATCGGGTGCGGGTACGCGATCCGTCAGCAAGTCCAACAGGTCGTCCGCAGTCGGATTCGGCCGGCGGTTCAGCAGTTGGTGCAACGACAGCCGGCCCCGCTTCAGCTTGGGCCACGGCGTGTCGAGCAGATGGTTGCTGAGGCCGTACAGGCCGGGCGCCAGCGAACGAGGCTCGCCGGCGAGGTTGGCGTAATAAAACAATTCCTCTCCGTCGCCCAGCAGCAGGTTGAAGCTGTTGTAAGAACTGGCGCGCGCGACCAGCCGATCCAGGTAGGCGTGCGCCGGTTCATCACCTTGCAGGTAATCGCTGACCAGCCGACCACGCGAGGGCGCGTTTTGCACTATTCTGGCCGGGTCGCGGTAGTTGGTGAGCGCGGCGAAGCGACCGGTGCGAGTGATGCCTAGCCAAGTACCGCCTTCCTTGAGATCGCGGCCGGCCAACACTTGCGGGCTGTCGTTCCAAAAAGCCAGTGGCGCGGTGGGGCGATCGAGAAATTCGTCGCGATTGGCCGCGACGATCAGCCGGAAGCTTGGATGACGGCGGTAGGCGAACAAGATGAGGCACATGGAGATCAAAAGGACCGGTCGAAATGGCGGCGGGCGATATCAGGTCTCGGAGTAAGCTTTGAGAACGCCGATGACCATCGCCATCCGGATGAGTTGCGACAAGGTATCGGCTTGCATTTTCAGCATGACCTTGGCGCGATGGACTTCCACAGTCTTGCGGCTCAGGCTTAACGCCTCGGCGATTTCCCGGTTGGACAAGCCTTCTACGACTCGCCGCAACACGTCCTGCTCGCGAGGAGTCAGGGTGTCGAATCGACCCATCAAGTCCTGTCGCCGCGCGCGGGCACGCCGCCGCGTCAAGTCTTCGGCCAGCGCGTTGTGGACACAATCCAACAGCAACTGGTCGTTGAACGGTTTTTCGATGAAATCCCGCGCACCTTGCTTCATGGCGGCGACCGCCATCGAGACGTCGCTGTGGCCGGTGATAATGATGGTTGGTACGTCGATACCGCGATTGCGCAAGTGTTGCTGTACGCTTGGGTCGTTGCGTCCCGGAACGCGGATATCCAGCAGCAGACAACCCGGACGGTCGGGTCGATAAGCGGCCACGAACGCTTCGGTATCAACGAAAACCAGCACTTGCAACCCCACGGATTCCAGCAGGCACTGGAGCGAATCGTGCGATACCGAATTGTCGTCCACGACGTAAACCAACGGAGCATCGTGCTCGTTCATAGCGCGTCGACCGCAGTGTCGGCTATCGGTAAGGTCAGGCTGAACATAGCGCCATAGCCGCTATTGTTTTCGGCCCATAAACGGCCCCCTTGGTTCTCTACCAACGAACGGCTGATCGCCAAACCCAAACCCAGTCCTTGCGGTTTGGTGGTGTGAAAACTTCGAAACAGTTGCTCGGTATTGCCGTCCGGTAACCCAGGGCCTTGGTCTCGAATCCGGACGAGTATCCGGTCCGATCTTTGGTGTTTCGCTTCGATTGCGACGACGCCGTGTTCGAGCTGGGGATGCGGACCAGCTTCGATGGCGTTGTACAGCAGGTTGAGCAACACTTGCTCGATCTGGAGCGGATCGCCGCATACTTGGGGCAGCGGTTTGGAGAGAAACCGGAGTTCAAGCCGGATCCGATGCTTGTTGGCTTCCGTTTCGCACAGATCGATGACGTTGGCCAACAAGCGCGTCAAATCCACAGCCACCCGGCGAACGGGCTCTTTGCGGATCAGCTTGCGCAACCGTTTGACCAGATCGCCCGCCCGGCAGGCCTGTTTGGCGATTTGATCCAGACGCTCGCGCAATACCATCGGCGGTGGCGCGCCGGTCTCCAGTTGCCGCTGGCTGCCGTGCGCATAATTGACGATGGCCGCCAACGGCTGGTTCAACTCGTGGATCAGGCTCGAAGTCATCTCGCCCAGCAGCAGCAACCGGCCGGCATGGGCCAGCTCGGTGCGGCGGACGATTTCGGTCTCCTGCCGGCGCAGCGCCGCCGCTAGCACTCGGCCCAAAGCGTACAGAAAGCAGCGTTGCTCTTCGTCGGGAATTTGATCGATGAATACGCACAAGGCCAGCAAGCGGCACGAAGCCGCCCGCAGCGGCTGCAACAGCAAGACGCTATCGTCGGGCATCACGAGGATTTCGGCGGGATCGGCCGCATTCTCGTCCGGGCAGTCCGCACCGGGCCGCGCGGCTAAACCGGCGAGGGCATTCCGCAGGAAGCGGTTTCCGTCCGGATCGAACCCTAGCGGTTGCCAGCGGCCTTCGACGTACTCGGCCAGCGGTTCGTCTTTCCGCTGACGCAAGAGTAAACTGCGTTGGCCCCCGCAAATGGCGTGCAGGCCTATCGCCGTCTGCTCCAGCAAGGTTTCCAGCAAGCTGTCGCGTAAGGCTAACACGCTGATCTTGACCAGCAATTCCTGGCGATGTCGCAAAAGGAGATCGCGGTGGTGATCGACCAGGAACGATAGGGCTTCTTTACGTCGTTCCTGTGAAAGGGCCATCAGTTAGGATAATGATTCAGTCCCCATGAAGATTGTCGCACGGTATCGAGATACGGAGACCCACGTTCGCCAAAACAGACCGATAGAATATACCTCGCCATTCGAAATTTCGAGCAACCCTTCACGGCTAGAGGAGGATCGTCGCCATGACCGCCGCCACTCATTCCGAAGACGCCTTAGTGCTACGCCAGGTCGAGGCGAACGTCGCCACGCTGACGCTTAACCGCCCCAAACAATACAACGCCTTGTCTCAGGCCATGTTGGCTGCGCTGCAAACGGAATTGGATGCTGTCGCGGTCGATGGAGCGATTCGCGTGGTGGTGATCGCGGGTAGCGGTTCGGCGTTCTGCGCCGGCCACGATCTCAAGGAGATGCGCGCTCACGCCGACCCCGCTTTCCACCGGGACTTGTTTGCCCAATGCGGGCGGGTCATGTTGACCATCAACCGCTTGCCGCAGCCGGTGATCGCGCGGGTGCACGGCATCGCCACCGC
>DEHU01000190.1 GCA_002352125.1 Competibacteraceae bacterium UBA2792
CCACATAGCGCGATTGCCCTGGTAATCCAGCCAACAATTTCGCCCGGCCGCTAATTGTAGAGTATGATTTGCCGTTCTTCATGATTCGCACGCCGCTCTGGTTGCAGCGGCGTGCGCTCGTTTTGCTAGAGGTCGCGAATGTTCAGTCGAGAGATGCGGATCGCCGGATTTGACGACGAGTTGTGGACCGCCTTGCGGGGCGAAAAACAGCGCCAGGAAGCCCATATCGAGTTGATTGCTTCGGAAAACTACGCCAGTCCGCGCGTGCTCGAAGCCCAAGGGTCGGTGTTGACCAACAAATACGCCGAAGGCTATCCGGGCAAACGTTATTATGGTGGCTGCGAGTTCGTGGATATCGCCGAGCAACTGGCCATCGACCGCGCCAAGCAACTGTTCAAAGCCGACTACGCCAACGTCCAGCCCCACTCTGGCTCGCAAGCCAACGCCGCCGTTTACATGGCGCTGGTCGAGCCGGGCGATACCATCCTGGGCATGAGCCTGGCTCACGGTGGCCACCTCACCCACGGCGCCAAGGTCAATTTCTCCGGCCGGCTGTATCGGGCGGTGCAATACGGCTTGAACGAAGCCACTGGCGAGATCGACTACGAGCAGGTAGAGCGGCTGGCGCTGGAATGCAAGCCGAAAATGATCGTCGCCGGCTTCTCGGCTTACTCGCGCATCGTGGACTGGCAACGGTTCCGCACCATCGCCGATCGGGTAGGCGCTTACTTCGTCGTGGACATGGCGCATGTCGCCGGATTGGTGGCGGCGGGCGTGTATCCGACGCCGGTACCGATCGCCGACGTGACCACCACCACCACCCACAAGACCTTGCGTGGCCCACGCGGCGGCCTGATTCTGGCCCGGGCCAACCCGGAAATCGAAAAGAAGCTGAATTCGCTGGTGTTTCCCGGCACCCAGGGCGGTCCGCTGATGCACGTCATCGCTGCCAAGGCAGTCGCCCTGCTGGAAGCGTTGCAACCGGACTTCGTCGATTACCAAAAACAGGTAGTCGCCAACGCCCGCGCCATGGCCGATGTCTTTATCGAACGCGGCTACCAGGTCGTTTCCGGCGGCACCGACAACCATCTGTTTCTGGTCAGCCTGATCGACAAGGGACTCACCGGCAAGGCTGCCGATGCCGCGCTGGGCCGGGCCTGGATCACCGTCAACAAGAACGCGGTGCCGAATGACCCGCAATCACCGTTCGTCACCAGCGGCATCCGCGTCGGCTCGCCGGCGATCACCACTCGCGGCTTCAAGGAACGCGAATGTCGCGAACTGACCGGCTGGATGGGCGACATCCTCGACGATCTCGCCAACGAGGCCGTCATCGACCGGGTGCGCGGCCAGGTGTCCGAACTGTGCGCCAAGTTTCCGGTGTACGGTTGAGTTCTGGCAACGGACGCGCGAGACGGCGGCGATGCATTGTCCGTTCTGTGGTACGCCCGACACCCGGGTGATCGACTCGCGACTGTCGGCGGAAGGCGACAAGGTTCGCCGCCGCCGCGAATGCGCTCGCTGCGGCGCCCGCTTTACCACTTACGAGGCCGCGGAACTGCTGATGCCTCCGGTCGTAAAACGCGACGGGCGCCGCGAACCGTTTTTGGATGAAAAGCTGCGGACCGGCCTGCTGCGGGCGCTGGAAAAGCGGCCGGTCGGCGCCGAACGAATCGAGGAAACGGTGCTGCGCATCAAGAACCGCGCCCGAGCCAGCGGCGAACGGGAACTGAGCAGCCAACGGATCGGCGAATGGGTGATGGACGAACTGCGCAATCTCGATCAGGTCGCCTACGTTCGCTTCGTTTCGGTCTACCGCAGCTTCGAAGACGTCAACGCGTTCCGCGAGGAAATCGAGCGCCTGCAAAAAGTATCCGGAACGGCGGATTCCGATTGATGTCTTCCGATTTTGCCCTCTCCTCCCGCCCTTCTGCGAGGGCGGAAGGAAACGAATGGTCGGCCGATGATTACCGCTACATGGCGCGCGCCTTGATGCTCGCGCGGCGCGGTTTGCACGGCACCGACCCCAACCCCAGGGTGGGTTGCGTATTGGTCCGGGACGGCGGCATCGTCGGCGAAGGCTGGCACCAGCGCGCCGGCGAGCCTCACGCCGAGGCCAACGCGCTGGAGATGGCGGGCGATCGGGCGCGCGGCGCGACCGCCTACGTCACGCTCGAACCCTGCTGCCATTACGGCCGTACCCCACCTTGCACCGATGCCCTGCTCGCCGCCGGCATCGCGCGGTTGGTGGCCGCCATGTCCGACCCCAATCCACAAGTTGCCGGTAAAGGTCTGGCGATCCTGCGGCATGCTGGCGTCGCGGTGGAATGCGGTTTGCTGGAATCGGAAGCGCGGGCGCTGAATCCGGGTTTTATCCAGCGCATGACCGAAGGCCGGCCCTTCGTTCGCCTCAAGCTGGCGATGAGCCTGGACGGGCGCACGGCGCTGGCTTCGGGCGAAAGCCGGTGGCTGACCGGCGAGGCCGCCCGTCAAGACGTGCAGCGGTTGCGAGCGCGCTCCTCGGCGATCTTGACCGGCAGCGGCACGGTGCTGGCCGACGATCCTGGCCTGGATGTTCGCTTACCGGAAACCGAGCGCCAGCCGTTGCGGGTCATTCTCGACACGGCGCTGCGAACCCCGCCGACAGCCAAAACCCTGCGGCTGCCCGGCCCGGTGCTGCTTTTCACCGCCGTCGCGGACCCTGCCTTGCAGAAACCGCTGCGGGCGGCGGGCGCCGAGATCGCGGTCGTACCGCGTGCCGAAAACGGTCTAAGCCTGCGCGCGGTCATGGCAGAACTCGCCCGCCGCGAATGCAACGAAATTCATGCAGAATGCGGCCCGACCTTGGCCGGCGCGCTGCTGCAAACCGGATTGGTGGATGAACTGGTGATTTATATGGCCCCGATCCTGTTGGGCGATAAGGCGCGCGGGTTATGCGAGTTGCCGGAATTGAAGCGGATGCAAGACCGGTATGAGTTGGACGTATTGGATGCGCGGGCGGTAGGACGAGATTGGCGGCTGACATTGCGATTCGCGAAGTGAATTTATCCGCGCCACCATCCATTGCCCAAGATGCGGAATCCGCGGTGGAAGAATTTCGGAACTCCCTGTAATCCTTACGAGAACTCGCCATGTTCACCGGTATCATTGCGGCAGTCGGAACCATCACCGCTCTGCAACCCCGCAGCGGCGACGTGCGCCTGCGCATCGCCACCGGCAAGCTCGATTTGAGCGACGTGCAACTGGGTGACAGCATCGCCGTCAGCGGCGTCTGCCTGACCGCCATCGAGCTGCCCGGCGACGGTTTCTGGGCCGATGCCTCGCGCGAGACGCTGGAACGCACCATCCTCGGCGAAGCCACGCCCGGCGCGAAGGTCAATCTGGAAAAAGCCCTGACCCCGACCACCCGGCTCGGCGGCCATCTGGTCAGCGGCCACGTAGACGGCATCGGCACGGTCGCCGAATGGCGTCCAGACGGCCGCTCCTGGCGGTTGCGTATCCAGGCGCCGGACGCGCTGGCCCGCTACATCGCCGAAAAAGGCTCGATCTGCGTGGACGGGGTCAGCCTGACCGTCAACCGGGTAGACGGTGCGGCGTTCGAGCTCAACATCGTTCCGCACACGCTGGTGGAAACCACGCTAGCGGATTTTAAAATCGGCCGGCGGGTCAATCTGGAAGTAGACTTGATCGCCCGCTATCTGGAGCGATTGCTGCTCGGCGACCGCACCGCACAATCCGGCGGCGTATTGACCGAGGCGCTTTTGCGCGAACACGGTTTTTGGAAATAGTCATGGCACTCGACGGCATCGACGACATCCTCGCCGACCTTCGGCAAGGTAAAATGGTCATCATCATGGACGACGAAGACCGGGAAAACGAAGGCGACCTGTTGATGGCCGCTTCGCTGGTTCGTCCCGAGGACATCAACTTCATGGCCCG
>DEHU01000071.1 GCA_002352125.1 Competibacteraceae bacterium UBA2792
ACCACCAGCCACAACATCGCCAACGCGAATACGCCCGGTTACAGCCGGCAGCGGGTCGAGTTGACCAATAGCCGGCCGGCTTTCGCCGGCAGTATCGGGCAACCGATATACGTCGGTACCGGCGTCAGCACACAGTCGATTAGCCGGGTCCACGACGATTTTCTGACGCAGCAAGTTCGCAACCACGGTTCGAACGTTGGCCAGTCGGAAGCCAAGAGCGCGTGGATCGATCAGTTGGACGGTATTCTCGGCGATAGCGATACCGGTTTGGCCCCGGCGCTCGGCCAGTTCTTTGGCGCCGTGCAAGATGTTGCCGACAGCCCGGCATCGACGTCGGCGCGCCAAGCTCTGCTCGGCCAAGCCGGAACGTTGGCTGCCCGTTTCCAGGAACTGGATGGCCAGATGAACACCTTGCGCGAAGGCGCCAACCAGAGCCTGCGCAACACCGTCGGCGAGATCAACAGGCTGGCGGAAAATATCGCGAAGGCGAACGGCGCCATTGCGCTGATGCAAGGCAACGGCGGCGCTTCTCCGGATTTGCTGGATCAACGAGACCAGATAGTCGCCGATCTCGCCCGGCGCGTATCGGTGAGCACGGTGGTCCAGGACGATGGCACCCTGAGCGTGTTCATCGGCAAGGGACAAACCTTGGTGTTGGGCGGCGACGCCAACGCGCTGGAAACGGTCGATTCGGCATCCGATCCGCGCGAGCTGGACATTCGCTTCAAAAGCGGCGGATCCAGCATCAACGACTTGTTGGGAGGTGGCGAAATCGGCGGCTTGCTGGATTTTCAGAAGGAGGTTTTGAACCCGGCCCAGAACAAGTTAGGGTTGATGGCCGTCGGTTTGACCGAAACCTTCAACGCCCAACACAAGCTAGGTTTGGATCTCGATGGCAATCCCGGCGGCGATTTCTTCGCGCCGATCTCGCCAGAAGTGATGGCCAATGCCGCCAACGCCGGCAGCGGCACATTGACGGTCACTATCGCCAACGTCAGCGGTTTGCAGCCTTCCGATTACGAGCTTAAATACGACGGCACCAATTACAGCTTGTACCGTTTGGCCGACGATAAGGTCGTAGCGACTGGCGCCGGGCCGTTTACGGTCGATGGCATGGACATCGCTATCAATGGTACGCCCGCGGCCGGCGACCGATTTCTGATTCAGCCGACCCGCAACGGCGCCGGGGATTTCAAGGCCCTGGTTACCGACCCGCGCAAGTTTGCTGCCGCCGATGCGGCGGGTGGCGTGGGCAACAACGGCAATGCCTTAGAGCTGGCCGGTTTGCAGACTGGAAAGACGCTGCTGAACAGTTCCAGCAGCCTCCAGGATGTCCAAGGCCAGATGGTGGCCGAGGTCGGTACTCAGGGCAATGGCGCGCACAATACTCTTAAAGCCCAGCAGGCGCTATTGGAGCAAGCCACCGAAGCACGCGACGGTTTTTCCGGCGTCAACCTCGACGAAGAAGCGGCTAATCTTATGAAATATCAACAAGCTTACGAAGCCGCTGCGAAGGTGATCCAGATCGGCGATTCTCTGATTCAAAGCCTGCTGAGCGTGATCGGGAGATAAACCATGATGCGTATCGCCACGTCCCAGATTTACCAGCAAGCTTCCAAGTCTATCGGCGACCGGCAAATCGCTCTGTCCAGGGTTCAACAACAACTGGCTAGCGGTAGCCGTATTCTCGATCATTCCGACGATCCTGTCGGCAGCGCGCGTTTGTTGGGGCTAAACGACGAGCTTGGCCGGTACGAGCAATACCAGCGCAACATCAATCTGGCCAACAGCCGGCTGGGTATCGAGGATGCCGCTTTGGGGAGCGCCGACGAACTCTTGCAGCGTGCCCGAGAGCTGACCATTCAAGCCAACACCGATACGCTCAACGACAGCAACCGGAACAATATCGCCAAAGAGATTCGCCAGCTTCACGATCAATTGTTCAATGTGGCCAACACCCGGGATGGCGATGGCGAGTATCTGTTCGCCGGGTTCCAGAGCAACACCCAGCCATTTGTTCGCAACGGTACTACCCCCAGCCAGATCGACTACAAGGGCGATCAAGGCCAGCGTCTGATCAAGGCGGGTCCGACTCTGGACATCGCGGCCGGCGATCCGGGCACCGATGTTTTCGGGATCGATCCCAGCGATCCTACCAAAGGGGCGTTCGCGGTGTTGGACCGGCTGGCGACCACGCTGGAGACTTCTCCCGCGACGCTGCACCAGGATCTGGGTACGTCTTTGCAGGACTTGGATCAGCATCTCGACAGTTTGAGCGCGACGCGCACCAAGGTCGGCGTTCGGATGAAGGCATTGGAAGATCAGGAATATGCCAACGACGGTTTTACCTTGCATCTTCAGCAAACCATCAGCGATGTGGGTGGCCTCGATTACGCCGAAGCCGCCGCCCGGCTGAGCCAGGAAACGTTTCTTCTGCAAGCGGCCCAGCAGACGTTCCAGCGTATCCAAGGCCTTTCGCTGTTCAACTATATGCGATAGAACCGCTTTTCGGCATCATTGGCCAGAAAGAGCCTGCCGGGCAAACCGGCGGGCTCTTTTGGCGAAACGGTGGATTACGCAGGATCAGGCGTGAGTCATCGCCGCAACCCGTTCGGCATCCCGATCATGGGCGTGATCCTTGGCGATCAGCATGTAGAGCGCCGGCACGAAAATCAGCGTGAACAAGGTGCCGATCGAGATGCCCCCGACCAGCACCAAACCGATGGAATTCCGGGCGGCGGCGCCGGCACCGGTCACCAGCGTCAGTGGAAAGTGGCCGGCGATGGTGGCGGCTGTAGTCATCAGAATTGGCCGCAACCGGATCAGGGCCGCTTCGTGTACCGCCTCTAGCTTGGTGTATCCCTCGATTTGCAGTTTGTTGGCGAACTCGACGATCAAAATGCCGTTCTTGGCGATCAAGCCCATCAGCGTGACCAGTCCGACCTTGGAATAGATGTTCAGCGTGGTGGTCCAGCCTTCGGTGAACGGGAACGGAATCTGCGGGTTCGGCATTTTCAGGAAGGTGAACAGCAGCGCACCGAACATCGCCAACGGCACCGAGCCGAGCAGGATGACGAACGGATCGCGAAAGCTGTTGAATTGCGCCGCCAGCACCAGAAAAATCATGATGATGGCAAACCCCATGGTCGCGAAAAACTTGTTGCCGCCTTCCAAACGCAGTTGGCGCGACTCGCCGGTGTAATCGATCACGTAACCCAGCGGCATCAGTTTGGCGGCCTCGCCCTCCAGAAAGCGCAATGCCTGATCGAGCGGTTGGATGGCCACCCCGCTGATCTTGACCGCGTTGAGCTGCTGGAAACGGTTGAGCGAGCGCGGTTCGGTGCTGTTGCGCAGGGAGGCGACGGTGCTCAGCGGCACGAGCTGACCGTTCGGCCCGGTGACGTAGATGTTTTCCAGTTGTTCGGGATTGAGGCGGCCGATCCGCTCCACTTGTGGGATGACCTTATAACTGCGACCCGCGATGTTGAAGCGGTTGACGAAATTGCCGCCCACGGCGGCGGTCAGATCTGCGCCGACCTGTTGGAGATTGAGGCCGAGCGCGGCCACCTTGTCGCGGTCGATCACGATTTCGGTCTGCGGCTGGTCGATCTTGACGTCGATGATCGGTGGGAAAGCGAACATCCCGCTCTGGATCGCCTTGGTTTGAACCTGCTGGGCAATGCTGAGGATTTCCTGAGTATCGGCGGTCGAGGCGATGATGAATTCCACCGGGAACTGGCCGCCGCCGGGCAACGCGGGCGGCGTGACCGGGAACATCTGGATGCCGGGAATACCCTGCAATTTCTGTTGCACTTCGGGCAAGATTTGAAAAACAGTCCGTTGACGCTCGTTCCACGGCTTGGTCACCATGCCGCCGAATCCCGAAGTCGGGAAGGTGATCTGAAAGGTGAACTGGGTTTCGGGTATGCTTTGGAATACGTCGTTGGCAGCAGCGGTGAACGTGCTGGTCTGATCGAGCGTGGCGTTGGCCGAGGCATCGACGATGCCGAAAATCACGCCTTGATCTTCGCTCGGGGCCAGTTCCTCCGCCGAAAACATCCACATCGGCACCACCAGCACCGAGAGCGCGGCCCACATCAGGTAGACCGCCGGCCGCGCGCTCAAGGCGCTGTCGAGCACCCGGCCATACCCGCGTTTGACGCGCTCGAAAACGGCGTTGATGTGGGTCGGCAACCAGTGCCGCTCATCCTCGGCGGTCAGCAGTTTAGAGGTCATCATCGGCGACAGGGTCAGCGCCACTACGCCGGAAATCGTCACGGCACCGGCCAGAGTGAAGGCGAACTCGCGAAACAGCGAGCCGGTCAATCCGCCTTGCAGGCCGATGGGGGTGTAGACCGCAATCAGAGTGATCGTCATGGCGATGATCGGGCCGATCAGCTCGCGAGCGCCGAGGATCGCGGCATCGAAAGGACTCTTCCCCTCGCGCAAATGGCGTTCGACGTTTTCGACCACCACGATGGCATCGTCCACCACCAAGCCGACCGACAGCACGATCGCTAACAGCGTGAGCAGGTTGATCGTAAAACCGAAGACCTGCATCAGAAAAATGCCGCCGATCAGCGAGATCGGGATGGCGATGATCGGCACCAGCACCGATCGCAGCGAACCCAGAAACAGGAAGATGATGACCACGACGATCAACAGCGTCTCGCCCAGCGTGGTGACGACCTCGTGGATGGCGTTGTTGATGTAGTCGGTCGCGTCGTAGGCGACCCGAGCCTGCAAGCCGGTTGGTAACTCCTTCTGGACCAGCGCCATTTCGGCGCGGATGCGCTTGATGACGTCGATGGCGTTGGCGTTGGGCAGCGGAAAGATGCCCATGAATACGGCGGTCTGTCCCGAGTAACGTACCTCGGTATCGTAATCCTCGGCGCCGAGCGCCACGTCCGCCACATCCGCCAGCCGCACCAGCGCGCCACCCTGCTGGCGAATGACGAGGTTTTTGAACTCCTCGACCGAGCGCAGATCGGTGTTGGCGGTGAGATTGATCTGAATCAGCGAGCCCCGGGTTCGCCCGATGGCGGCGAGGTAATTGTTGGCAGCCAGTGCTTGGCGAACTTGGGTTGGGCTGATGTTGAGCGCGGCCAGTTTTTCGGGTTTGAGCCAGACGCGCATGGCAAAGGTGCGAGCGCCCAGAATTTCGGCGCGCTGCACGCCTTCGACGGCCGAGAGTCGCGGCTGTACGACCCGCACCAGATAGTCGGTGATTTCGTTCTGCTGGAGGATATCCGACGAAAAACTGAGATAGGCCGAAGCGAACTGGCTGTCGGCCGATTCGATGTTGAGTACCGGTACTTCGGCTTCGGGCGGCAAATCGCCGCGCACCTGATCGACCTTGGAGCCGATTTCGGCTAGCGCCTTGGTCGCGTCGTAGTTTAGCTTGAGGCGGGCTTTGATGGTGGAAAGCCCCTGAGCGCTTTGCGATTCCAGATAATCGATGCCATCCGCCGCCGCGATGGCGCGCTCCAAAGGCGTGGTGATGAAACCGCGCACCAGGGCCGCGTTGGCGCCGACGTAGACGGTGGTGACGGTGACGCTGGCGTTGTCGCTGCGCGGATATTGCCGCACGTTGAGGGTAAAAATGGCCTGGACGCCGGCGATGATGATCACCAGGTTGACCACGATCGCCAGCACGGGCCGGCTGATGAACAGGTCGGTGAAGGATTTCATGGCGACGGCCTACGAGTTGGCCGGCTTGGGCGTGAGCTGGAAACTGGGCGTCAGCTTGTTGTCGACCACGACGCTCATGCCGTTGCGGAGCTTGAACACGCCGGTGGTGACGACGGTTTGCGCGGCTTCCAGCCCCGAGGTCACGACCACGAAATCGCCGCGCGTCTTGCCGAGCCGCACGAATTTCTGGTTCAACACCTTGCCGGTCGCGCCGGTCTTTTCGTCTTTCTTGTCCTCGACCACGAACACCGAATCGCCGTAGGGCGCATACAGCACCGCCGTGGCGGGAATCATCAGCACCCGTTCCGTCTGGGGCAACACGGCTGCGACGTTGACGTACATACCGGGCCGCAGTTTACCGGCGGGATTGGCCAGGGTGGCTTGCAGGCGGACGCTGCGGGTCACGGCATCGACTTCCGGGTTGATCGCGGTGAGCTTGCCCTCGAAGCGCTGATCTGGGAACGCATCGGTGGTGACGCGCACGGCCATCCCCACGCCGAGTTGGGCCAGATCCTGTTGCGGCAGCGAAAAGTCCACGTACACGGGATCGAGCGATTGCAGGGTGACGATGGCCGCGCCGTTGTCGAGGAACTGACCGAGATTGACCTGACGGATGCCGGTCCGGCCCGCGAAGGGAGCGCGAATGATTTTTTTGGCGATCACCGCGCGGATGTTGTCGATCTGAGCATTGGCCTGCTTGGCCTGCGCCTCGGCACTGTCCAGATCGGCTTGGGACACCATCTTTTTTTCGCGCAACTCACGGGCGCGCTCCAGGTTGAGGCGGGCCAGATCGGCGCTGGCCATAGCCGAACGCAGTTGGGCTTGTTCGACCGATGAATCGAGCTCCACCAGCAGGTCCCCTGCCCGCACGGTCGCGCCCGATTCGAACGCGATGTTTTTGACCGCGCCCGACATTTCGGCGCTGAGCACCACGCCCTGAACGGCGGCCACGGAACCGACGGCGGTCAAGGTGGGTTGCCAGGTGTCTTGTTTTACTTCGGCGGTGGTGACGGTTTCGGGCGGCGGCACGAAATTGGCGCCTTGCGCGAACATCGTTTTAAATTGCAAGCCCTTGATACCGGCGAGTGCCCCTACCAAGATCAGTATGAGGACGAGAGTGAGGACGATCTTTTTGGTCATGGGTTTTCCTTGTGGGACATGGCCGTGGCGCTCTCCGGGGAGACTTCGAAAAATCCGAAAAAAAAACACTACTGGTACGGTAGTGGCAAGCTAAAGACTGTGTTCGGACTCGGGGATGGTAGCCGGGTTTGAATCACCAATCATGATAGTTGATAATACATACGTTCTTGTATGTATGTAAATAGCTCGGCATCGCCGGGAGGCCGCCCGTGGCGAGGAAAACCAAAGAAGAAGCCCAGGAAACCCGCAATCGCATTTTGGATGCTGCTGAACGGGTTTTTCAGCGCCAAGGGGTATCCCGCACGTCTCTGACGGACATCGCGGGCGAAGCCGGCGTGACGCGTGGCGCCATTTATTGGCATTTCAAGAACAAGGCCGATCTCTACGACGCCATGATCAAGCGGGTTCTCGATCCCGAGGAAGCCCGTTGCAATGCCGGCATCGTGACCGACGGCGATCCGCTGGGATTTATCCGCAGCTTGGCGGTGGATTTTCTGCAACGGCTGGCGCGGGATCCCCACTATCAGCGGGTATTCGAAATCGCTTGGCACAAGTGCGAGTACGTGGACGAGATGGCCGTGATTCGCGACAGCCATCTGGAATGCGGGCGACGCTTCATCGCCCTGCTGGAAGATGCGATGCGCCGCGCCCGAGAGGTGGAGCAATTGCCGCGCGGCGCGTGTCCGAGGCAAGCGGCTGTTGGGCTGATCGCGCTGCTCGATGGTCTCGTCGTCAACTGGACCCTGGAGCCGGCCCTGTTTCCACTAGCCGAATACGCGCCCGGCTTGGTGGATGCTTATCTGTTGGGACTGCGCGCTTCAGGCGGCCGCTAAGACGGGCGTGGCGCTGGAAACCAGCGGCACGTCCGCGCCGAAACCCTCGCGAATATAGTCGGCCAAACACTCCGCCACCGCCGAAACCGAGCTGCCCCGATGCAGCGTGATGCTGGCCGGCGGCAATGGAGGAAAGCCTTCCTCGATACCGAGAGGCCGCACGCCGGCCGGCAAGATGCTGCGGCACAGTACGGTTACCGCTAAGCCAGCCGTCACCGCCGCCAGAATACCGGTGATGCTAGCGCTGGTGTAAGCGATGCGGTACGGCCGCCCCAGGCTGCTCAGGCCGGCCAGCGCCCAGTCGCGAAATGGACAGCCGCACTGAAACAACGCCAGTGGCAGCGGTTCGCCCTCGTGGGCCAAATGACGTTCGGCGGTGGCCCACACCGTCGCTTCGCGGCGCACCACCTCGCCGGTTTCCGCCCCCGGCGGGCAGGTGACCAGCGCCAGATCGAGCCGGTCTTCGGCCAGCATCCGCCGCAGCGTTACGCTGGGCTCGCAGTTCACTTCCACTTGCACGCGCGGGAAGGCGCGGGCAAACCGCACCAGAATTTCGGGCAAGAAGCGCCCGACGTAGTCATCCGGCGTGCCGATCCGCACCAGCCCGGATAAATCGGGACGAGTCAGGGCCGCGACCGCTTCGTCGTGTAGCTTCAACAGCCGGCGCGCGTAACCGAGCAGGGCTTCCCCGTCGGGCGAGAGCTGGACGCCGCGGCCATCGCGCTGAAACAAGGTCCGGTCCAACGTTTCTTCCAGCCGCCTTACTTGCATGGATACCGCCGATTGCGTGCGATGCACCTGTTTGGCGGCCTGGGTGAAACCGCCGGCATCGACGATAGTGACGAACGTGCGCAGCAAATCCGGATCGAGTTGGACGGACATGACAAGGCTCTCAATTCATCAAGAATATAAATCAATCATATCAAACTTATTCGTTAGATGAATCGGTTTTTCGTCGGCATACTGCCTGCGGATCGAAATCAGCGAGGATTGAAATCATGTTCCGCGATGCCACCTTATGCCTGGAAAACCCCTCCGAAAGCCCTCCTAGTATTCGGGTTCGCCTCCGTGTCGCGTTGGCCCGGTTGTGGGAATGGTACGAAGTGTATTGCCAGCGCCGTGCCCTGCTGAGCCTCGACGATGCGATGCTGAAAGATATCGGCATCAGTCGCGCCGATGCGCTCCGGGAAGGCAGCAAGCCGTTCTGGCGCCCGTGACCGGCGGCTTTGCCGGGTGGTTGCATTTTTCCCGGTCCCAGGGACGGCGCGCGCGACATGCCACCGCCCGGGGAAGATCGCTATATCTTGATCGGAATCACGATCATTTGGATTTCTCGCAAGTGCAGGCGGCGCTGCATGGCGATGGCAGTGTGGTTGTGCAGCCACGAAATCAACCAGCTTTCGTTGTCGAAAATCAATTTGCTGCCTAGGCACACGGCGTTGGGATAATCCGATACGACATCGACCACCAGCTTTTCCAGCGTCGCTTCCACGTCGGTTCCGTAAGCGGCGCGGGACGTGGCGGCCAAGCCCTGGCTGTGGCAATAGTTGACGTAATAACGCAGCGAATTTTCGATCTGGTATTGCAACGAACGCAGCGCACCCTTGCCGCCGTAACTTTCCGCGTCCACTTCGCCGACGCTCACGAAGACGAAATTTTTGAAATGGCCGGTGAACACTTCGTTGAGCCACTTGAATGCGTACATGCCCAAACCGCGGTTCTTGCCGATCAGAAAGATGGCGGTCGGCTGCTCTGGAACCAGCGGCGGTTCGGGAAAATCTTCGCCCCAATGCGGCCGGGGCGCGTACAGCGCGTCGATCTTGCGCAACTGTTGGCGAACCCGCTCGTAGTGGCTTTTGACCAGGGCGCAAACCGCGATCAGTAGACCGGTGATCAAGATCGTCAGCCAGCCGCCTTCGGTGAATTTTTCCACCACCGTCACCACCAGGATACCGCCGGTAACCGCAAACCCGAGCAGCGATAGCAGCAACCGCGATTTCCAGTTGTCCTCGTCGTAGCGGCTGACCCACCAGTGTTTGCACAGCCCCATCAGCGACAAAGAAAAAGTGATGAACACGTTGATGCTGTACAACACCACCAGCACCGACACGTCGCCGTTGGTCCACAGCAAAATGCCGAGCGCGCCCAGCCCCATCAGCACGATGCCGTTTTGGGTAACCAGCCGGCCGGACAGATTGCGGAACTGGCGCGGTACCCAGGAATCCACCGCCATGTTCGCCAGCACCGTCGGTCCACCGAGAAAACCGGTGTTGGCGGCGACGAACAACAACCCCGCTTCCAGCAGCAGCACCACCGCCAGCAAACCGTGGCTGATGATCGGGTCGAATTGCCAACTGTCGATGATGGCGCCGAAGGTGACGGCGTTCAGCGTCTGGTGAGGGACGTGCTGTGCGTTCCAGAGCAAGTACAGCAGGATGACGCCGCCGGCGGTGAAACTGAGCGAGCCGGCCATATAAAACATCGTGTACCGGCCGGTTTTGACCCGTGGCTCGCTCAGCATGTTTACGTTGTTGGAGACTGCTTCCAGGCCGGTGTAGGTACCGCCGCCCAGCGAATAGGCCCGCAGGAATAGAGCGGCAGCAAACGCCCAGCCCATATTTCCGGTGAGTTGCCGGGTTTCGCTAATCGTATCCGGGATCAGGTGGGGCAGGCCCTCGGAATGCGCGACCACGCCGTAGAAGATCAGGAAGGCGTGGGTCAGAAAAAAGCCGAGAAAGACCGGCAGCAGCACCTTGATGGACTCTTTCATCCCGCGCAAGTTGAGCATGATCAAGACGATGATCAGCACGACCTGGCTGCCGAGCTTGTAAGGCTGCGCGCTGGGCGGCAGCAGGCTGAACAAGGCGTCCACGCCGGCGGCGATGGAAATGGCGATGGTCAGCACGTAGTCCACCAGCAGCGCCGAGCCCGAGATCAAGCCGGCGCGCGGTCCCAGTAATTGAGTCGCGACCTTGTAGCCGCCGCCGCCGGTCGGGAACAGTTCGATCACCTGGTTGTAGGCCAAGGCGATAACGAACACGGTCAGGAAGGTAGCAGCGGCCAGATAGAGGCCGAAGTGGGTATATTGGCCCAAGGCCAGAAACGCTTCCTCCGGGCCGTAGCAGGCGGAGGACAAGCCGTCGGCGCCCAGCCCGATCCAGGCGAGAAAAGCGACCAAGGCGAGGTTGTGTCGGGTTTCCGGATTCAGCGGGTCGTGCGGCTTGCCGATGACCGCTTCTTTGAATTTATCGACGAACGGCATGTGGGTTTCTCGTGATTTGTCTTGTGCCGGCCTAACTATACTCCACAATCCGGTGGCCACGCGCCGCGAGAACTGCACGCCGGCGCGAGCGCCCGCGAGTTTCCAAGGGGGGATGCTATGTCCGGAAGCCGTTCCGGACCGCCCAAACCGCCGCCTCGACCCGCGAACCCAGGTCGAGCTTGCGCAACAGATGCTTGACGTGCACTTTGACTGTGCCTTCGGCGATTTTCAACTCGCGAGCGATCAGTTTGTTGCTGTGGCCGGCGGCGATGCGCGAGAGAATTTCGCGCTCCCGGTCGGTCAGTTTGACGCTGACCGCCGGTTTGGGTTGACTCTGGTGGCGCAGCGCGTCGGCGAGGATGGCCGCGACCCGCTCGCTGAGCGCCATCCGGCCCTGCGCCGCCGCTCTCAGGGCGTTCAGCACGTCCTCCGGCTCCATGTCTTTGAGCAGATAGCCGTCGGCGCCGGCCTGTAGCGCCCCAACCACGTCTTCCTCGCTGTCGGAGACGGTGAGAACGATCACTCGCGCGTCGTGGTCCTCGGCTTTCAGAATCCCGAGCAGTTCCTGGCCGCTCGTTCCGCGCATGTTCAGATCGAGCAAGATCAGATCCGGTTGCAGTTGGCGAGCCAGCGCCAAGCCTTGTTGACCGTCGCCGGCTTCGCCGACCACCCGCAGCGAGGCTTCCATGGCGATGAGCTGCAGGATGCCTTTGCGCATCAGCGGGTGATCGTCGATGACCAGAACGGTCTGGATGTCGTCAAGCATAGAGTGCGTCCCGCTCGGCTTCGGCCCGGGATTTTTGACTGGCGGCGGGCACGAATCGCAGTTGCACCCGCAAACCGCCGGCGGATGGAGATTGCAGGTCCAGAATACCGCCCAAACGGTGGGCGCGTTCGCGCATGATGTTGAGGCCAAAGTGGTTTTCGCGCTCGGGATCGGCCGGTAAACCGATGCCATCGTCGCTGATATCGATGACGGCCTCGCCGTCGCTGGGGCAGCGCAAGCGAACCGAGATGCGGCTGGCGCGGGCGTGACGCACGGCGTTGTTCAAGGCTTCCCGGACGATTTGCATGACGTGAATCTGCTCGTTAGGGTCGAGCGCGCATTGCCAGCCGATGCAGTCCAGATCGACGGGCAGTTGGCCGCGCCGGCCGAATTCTCGAACCATCTCGGCCAAACTGTCCTCCAGCCGAAGGTGATCCATTTTCAGGCGAAAGGTGCCGATCAGTTCCCGCAACTGGCGATAGGCGTTGTTCAAACCTTCGCGCAGTTCGGCGACGATGCTCCGTATCCCCGAAACGGATTCCGTTTCGTCCAACAAAATCTGCAAGCGGCCGATTTGAATCTTGAGATAGGACAAGGCTTGCGCCAGCGAATCGTGCAGCTCGCGGGCGATGGCGTTGCGCTCTTCCAGCAGAGCCAGCCGCCGCCGGTGCTCGACCCGCTCGGCCGCGCGCAGCGCGGCGGCAACGTGGCGGGCCACCGCTTCCAGCAGCGGTAACTGCCAGGCAGTGACCGATTCAAGACCGGGATTGCGGACCATCAGAACGCCGAATTGCTGCTCCTGATCCTTGACCGGGATCGAGAACACGTCGTTGCTGCCGTCCAGCGCATGGGTAGTGCCGTCGCCCAGGCAGGCGTCGCAATTTGGGCGGTTGCAGAAGGAAGGCACCGCCGCCGGGCGCGGTCGAGCCGAAAAAAATTGCGTAGCCTGATGGGTGTCGGGGTGGATCAGGCACAACGTGACCGAGCCCATACCGGTCAGCTTTTCGATTTCGGCGATCAGGGCCTGGTAACCGGCTGCGTCGGAGGTTGCCTCGCCGAGGCTTTTGGCGGCGTAGTAAAGCAACTCCAGCGAGCGGTTGCTGATCCGCAGCGCCTGCGTTTGCCTTTCGACGCGCGCTTCCAGATCGGCGTACATCGCCGACAGATCGGTCGCCATCAGATTGAACGCGCGCCCGAGCACCCCCAGTTCGTCGTCGCCGACGTGGCTGGCCCGCACCGACAGATCGCCTTGTCCGGCTTTGCGCGCCAAGTCCACCAGATCGCGAAGCGGCGTCACCACGTCGATGTGTAATTGATACATGGCAACGAAGATCAGTGCCAGGGTCATGAACAGGGCGACCCCTTGCACGAGCCGCAACAGCAGAATCTTCGCTTCGGTATCTTGCTCCAGCAGTTTGACGAAGGCATCCAGTTTGGCGACGAAATCGTCCACTTGGCGCAAGTAGGTGGCGGATGCGGGATCGGCGGCGGCCGGCAAGATCGATTTTGAGGTATCCCGCCAAGCCGTCGCGATGCTGTCGAGCGCCTGATGGCGGCGGTCGCTTTGGTCCGAAGCGATGGCGCCGCTCCGCCAAAGGCTGTCCAGCCGGCGCTCGAATCCGGCGATTTCCCGCTCGATGGTACGGCGATGTCCGGCGGCGTCATCGGCGGGTTGCTGCAAGCGGGTCGCGATGCGGTAGGACTGCATCCGCAACGAGCCGGCCAAATTGATCGCGGCGGCGTCGCCCTTGCTGGATTGGGCGATGAACACCGAGCTGATCATGCTGAGCAGCGCCAGCAGCACGATACCGCCCATGATCAGGCCGCTGCGAAAAATGATGGAGTCGTTGTTTTCCACAGGCGCTCCCCCGGCCGCGGGTTAGACGAGCGGAAAGTGTACCGCAATCCGTAACCCCGGGCCGTTTTCGGGCTCGCTCAGGCAAACGCGCGCCCGGTGGCGATCGGCGATGCGCTTGACGATCGCCAGCCCCAATCCGCTGCCCGGCGTTGTTACGGCAGCACCGCGATAGAAGCGGTCGAATACCCGTTCCCGTTCGATTGGCGGGATGCCAGGTCCGGTGTCCCGCACCGCGAGCACCGCTTCGGCTTCGGTTCGGCTGACGCCGACGTCTACTCGCCCTCCGCCCGGCGTATAGCGCAAAGCGTTGTCCACCAGATTGTCGAGCAAGGTGCGCAACTCGATGGGATCGCCGCCGACAGCGACGGGTTCGCCCGGCAATAGCCCCAGATCGAGATTCCGGGCATCGGCGATGGCAGCTTGTTCCGCGACCGCGGCGCGGGCGAGCGCAAGCAAGTCCACCGGCTCGATCCGGCCGGTGCTTGGGTTGGCGTCCAGCCGCGCCATCGCCAGCAGTTGCTCGACCAGATGGGAGGCGCGCTCCAGGCCCGCGCCCAGATCGCGGAGCGTTTCGGCGCGAGCATCCGGGCCGGTGGCCTGCCGCGCCAGTTCGGCTTGCAGGCGGACGGCGGTCAGCGGGGTGCGTAGCTCGTGAGCGGCGTCGGCGACGAACTGCCGCTGGTTGTCGAGCACTTGCGCCAGCCGTGCCAGCAGGTCGTTGAGGGCGTGGACCAGCGGGGTGATTTCCGCCGGCAGCCGCTCGGCCGGCACCGGCTCCAAAGCGTCGGGACGGCGCCGCTCGATGTCGGCGGCGATCCGGTACAAAGGCCGCAGGCCGGCGCCCACGCCGAACCAGACCACCAGACCCATGCCGGGCAGCAGCAAGAGGAACGGCGCGAGGTTATGCAGGGCGATATCGGCGCTCATCCGCAAACGTACGCTCAGCGGCTGCGCGACTTGCACGATCCGATCTCCGGCGTGAAGCGCGAACAGCCGCCAGGATTTCTCCCGCCAGATCAGGTCGGCGAATCCGGCCTGGGTCGCGAAGGGCAGTTCCCGTTGCGGTTGCGACACGTACAACAAGCCCCGGCTCCGGTCCCAGATTTGCACCAGCAGATCGCCGCCCTCGTCTTCGGCGCCCATCGCTAAGGCCAGGAGATTTTGGTTGCGTAGCGCCAGCGCGGTTTGTTGCAGATGGTAATCGAACAGGGCGTTGGTTTCGGTGCGGGCTTGCCGATAGGTCGCATAGCCGGACGCGGCCAACACCAACGACAGCCCGGCCAGCAGCCCGATCAGCAACCGCTGACGAATAGAGTTCATGCGACGGTTCCGAAACGGCAACCCGCTCCGACGGAAAAAAATATGGGTCGGTTGCCGTCGGCGCCGCCTTGGCCCGCCGTCGCCGGTTTTATCGGACGGAGATCCGCAGACGGCGAACGGCTGCCAGCCATTCGCCGGCTAGCCGCTGCCGTTCTTGGCGGGGCCGGGCTTGTGCGGTTGCGACGAAATAGGCGCGCATGGTTTCGAGAGCGATTCGCGTTTGTTCCCGGGAATCGGTAGCGGGGGGTGGGTGCATCATGGTTGCTCACCTCGCTGGTTGCGTTGAAGAAGTCGATCCGATAGGCCGCGATGACCCGCAAACATCGTTTGCAGAGCCTTAGGGTTCCTTGCCCGAGCGCGCCAGAAAGTCGCGTATGAACCGCCGTACTTCTCTTGAGGCGGTGGTATCCATTGCCTGGCAGGCTTCGATGAATGCATCGCGCAAGCTCGCCTCGATCCTGACTACCAGTTTCGCGTCTTCGTCCTTGTCGGATTTCTGTTTTTTCTTTTTGCCCATCGAAAAATCCGATTTTGTATATACCGAGATTATACATAGTATATATTTTTTTCTGTCAATATTTCTCTTGCGAGCGTTGGCTTCGGAAATTAAAGAATGCGAGGATCTCGACCGTGCCCGGTGCCATAGCCAGAGATTTTTTGGTGCTTTCGGGCAAGCGGTTTCCATGCGACGGGCGCGACAAAATCGGTCCGGGGCTGGATCTAAGATTTAGGGTCGCGGCGAGTGGCCGGGAGGAATACGTTACGCGTTGCTAACAGCGGGTCACCGTTCGGCAGCGGGGGATCGACCGCCGCTATCGGCCGCACGGTTTTGGCGTGGATTTCGAACTGCGAACATAAAAAAAGCCGCGTTCATTTAAACGCGGCAAGCTGGGTCTACCACGACCACATATTATATTTTTCAATATTGGTACAATATAGCATATTGTGATGGTTAATTCAATTAAGTACACAAGAATATATTTAAATTATTTAAAAATGTAATTTATTAATTCATTTATTTTTTAATGTTATTTTTCTGGGGCTCGAATACCCAATCGCTCCAAAATTCCGTCGCATTCTTCCAGGCTGGCGAAACCGATTTCGATGCGGCCGCGACTGCGGGCAGCGTCGTAGCGCACCCGCACCGACGCCACCAGCCGTTCCCGCAACTGTTCTTCCAGCCGGACCACGTTGGGATCGCGCGGCGCGGTCGAGCGGGCTACGGGAGTGGTCCCCAGCAGCGCCCGGCGGCGTTCCAGCTCGCGCACGCTCCAACCGTCGCTGGCGGCCTGCTCCGCCAACCGGACCTGCACGGCGCGCGACAGGCCAAGCAGCGTTTTGCCGTGGCCCGCTTCCAGTTGCCCGTCTTCGATCAGGGTTTGCACCGCCGAATCCAGGCTCAACAGCCCCAAGGCTTTGCTGATCGCTGGCTGCGACAGGCCGAGCAGTTCCGCCAACTGTTCCTGAGTCAACCCAAATTCTTCGCGCAACCGCCGCAGCGCGCGGCCTTCCTCGATCGGGTTCAACTCACGGCGCAGTAAATTTTCCACCAGCGCGATGGCGGNNATGGCGGCGGCGGTGCGGTCGTCCGCTTCCCGGACTACGACCGGCACCCGTTGCAAACCGGCTTGTTGCGCCGCCTGCCAACGCATGTGCCCGGCCAGAATTTCGTAACTCCCATCCGCCAGAGGTCTGACCACCAACGGCTCGATCACGCCGAACTGGCGGACGCTTTGCGCCAGATCGGCCAGATACGTTTCGTCGGTCCGCTGGCGAGGCTGGTAGCGGCCGGCGACGAGCCGGTCGATTTCCAGCTCCTGGATAGCGGTGTCGGTGGCGTCGGTTTGCAGCAGGCTGCCGTCGAAGCTGTGGCCGCCGGCGCCAATCCAGTCACCCAGGCTTTTCAGCGACTTGCGGCGGCTCATGACGGCGCTCCTGCCCGCCCGGCTTCGGCGGCCTCGATCCCGCTGAGGATTTCCTGCTGCCAGAGCTGGCGCANNGCCCGGTTGTAGGTGTCGCGGGAGCCACGCGGTTGATCGATTTCGTAGATGCTGACCTGATCGCTGGCGGATTTCTGCAATTCCTTGGTCAGCCCCATGCGGTTGCTGAGCAGCAATTCGCCGTAGGCGCCGTTGATCACGGCGATGTTGTTCAAGGTCTCGGTGCTGGCGTCCACCTTGGTCAGCAAAATGCTGAGCCGCTGCACGTTGATTTCCCGCTCGTACAGCGCGCAGACCTGCTCCAGAATGCGAAAGTACTGCACGCTGGAGGAAATGTCGTACATGTGCGGCACGATGGGCATGACGATCAGATTGGCGGCGGCGATGGCGTTCAGCGACAGCATGCCCAGCGACGGCGGCGTATCCACCACGACGATGTCGTAGCGGTCTTCGACCGTTTTCAGTGCCCGATGCAGTCGTACCGGCGGCGGCCCGAGGGTTTCGTTCTGGCGCTCCTCCGGCTGCGACAAGCGCCAGTCGGTGTACTGCAAGGCCAGCCGCGCCGGAATCAGGTCCAGATTTTCCCAGTGGGTCGATTTGATGGCGTTAGCGATCAGCGGTGCCGCTTCGGTCAGGGCCGGAAACAGGTCATCGCCGTCGCCGAGGTCGAGATCGGGGATGAAACCGAAGGCGCCGGTGGCGGTGGCCTGCGGGTCGGCGTCGATCAACAAAACCCGATAACCTTCGCGCGCCAGGTACTGGGCGAAGTGCAGCGACATGGTGGTTTTCGCTACCCCACCCTTGAGGTTCGAGAACACCACGCGCACGCAGCGGGCGCCAGCCGGCCGGCTTGGCCGTTTGCCGATGGTGGCGCGGATGCGGTTAACCTCGTTGTAGTTATACGTCCGCCGCTGGATCGAACCGGCTTCCACCAGCCGCGGTTCGGGTAAATCGCCGCGCGTTTCCAGGTTGCGAATATGGTTGGCGGTGCAGCCGGCCAGTTGCGCCGCCCGTTCGATGCCAAACTCGGGCAAGGCTTTAACGGTGTGCCGGGCCTCTAGCGCATCGAGCAGGCGCCGCTGCATCTGCCCGCCACGTTCCGCCGCGTTGCGACACAGGGTCCGGAAATTGAATCGCATCGCTTGCATGGGTTTGGCTCCAAACAGAAAATAGATTTGTTAACAATTTTATCGCATTCGAGTCAAATTTATGCTTTCTATCTAAAATTCGGCTTTTGCCGAATTCGATCCAATCTGGAGGAACCATGAGAAAACGATGGCTGATTTCCCTGTTTCTGGCAGCGTTACCGAGCGCTAGCACCGTCGTCTTGGCGGCGGAAAAATCCCACGATCACGGTGCGGCCCAGCCAGCCGCCAGCGAAGCCATTGCCGCCACCGGCACGGTCAAAGGTGTGGACGCGGCGGCGGGCAAGCTGGTGATCGCCCACGATCCGATTCCGGCGCTGAAATGGCCGGCGATGACGATGGATTTCCGGCTGGCGGATAAAGCCTTGGCTAGCAAGGTGAAAGCAGGCGATAAAATCAAGTTCGAGATGGTGCCTGGCGAGAAGGGAAGCTATATCGTCACCGCCATCGATCCGGCACCCTGAGCATCTATCCCGGAATCGGCGCCGCGTTGCTGCGGCGTGTCCGCTACACTTTCCGTTGTCGGTTCAGCGTGCCGGGTGGTTTCTAAGCCCGGCGCGCCTCAACGAGGAGTCCTACTGATGTCTGCTATGTTGCCCGAATATTCCTTGAATCGCCGCCGCTTCCTGACCTCTTTGCTGGCCGGTTCCGCCGTGCTGGCGTTCGGCGAGCTCGCCCTGCCCCGTCCGGCCCGCGCCGCCGGCGCCAGCGGTCCCTTTACCCTGCCGCCGCTGCCCTACCCCGACAACGCTCTGAGCCCCACGATCTCGGCCAATACCATCGGCTTCCACTACGGCAAACACCATCAAGGCTACGTCAACAACCTCAACCAACTGGTCGCGGGCACTTCCCTAGCAGATCAGTCGTTGGAGGCGGTCATCAAGGCTTCTGTCGGCTCCGTCGAAAAGACCGCGGTTTTCAACAACGCCGCGCAAATCTGGAACCACACTTTCTACTGGAACAGCCTGCGGCCCAAAGGCGGCGGCAAACCTACTGGTCCGCTAGCCGAATTGATCGAGAAATCCTTCGGCAACTTCGACCAGTTCAAAATCGAATTCGCCAAAGCCGCCACCGGCCAGTTCGGCAGCGGCTGGGCGTGGCTGGTCAAGGACGGCGACAAGCTAGCGGTGACCAAAACCGGTAACGCCGATACGCCCATCGTCCACGGCCAGAAACCGCTGCTGACCATCGACGTGTGGGAACACGCCTATTACCTGGATTACCAGAACCGGCGGGCCGATTACGTGGCCGCTGTGCTCGATAACCTGATCAACTGGGAATTCGCCGCGCAAAATCTGGCGGCGTGAATCGAGGGGCCGTCTAACGACGGGTAGTACAGCCGGCCGATCCGGCGTTGGATTCGGGCGGCAAATGGTGCGCCGGGAAAGCGCATGGATGATTGCCATCCCGGCGCCGGTTAACGACCGTTGCAGCGAGCGCAATGGCCTGTTCTTCGAGCCATTCTCCGGTTATTTGGCGCCATCGCCACCTCACCAAAACGGCCCCCACCGATAACCCCACGGATAGCCGGGGCCATACCAGAAGGGGTCGGGCATGTAAATCACTTCGGGCGGATGGCGTTCCGGCCAAAGCCGGTGGCGCTCCACCGTCACGACCAGATAAGTGGTGCGATAGTCGCCGACCTGACCCGGTGCCGTGCCGGCTAGTGGGCCGACGATGGTGATCGACCGTCCGGCCGCGTAGATGGCCGGGTCCAGAAAACCGGAGAACCGGGCAAGGAAGCGGCCCGCGCTGGCGTCGGTGCCGGTAGGCCATCCGTTATCCGCCAGAGGCTGCTCGACGATTTCCACCCAGGTCTCATCGCGTCGATTTTCCACGCGGGCGATGGTGCCGCCCCAGCGAACCCGCGTCTGAAGAAACGCATCGGGCTGGGCGCGCGCTACCGCCAGCGTCGGTCCCTGGAAATTGGCATCCTGGATCGGATCGTAGACCGGGGGCACGGTCGCGCAGCCAACGAGCCACCCGCAAAGAAGCAGCCCGAGCCAGCGGAACGGTAATTTTTGATTCATGGTCGGTCTCGGCAGTCTAAGGCTCGTTTTCTGAATCGATAATTTGATCGAAAGTCCCGGCCCGGAGTTCGGCCAGTACCAGCCGGTCGGTGGGAAAAGCCAGCGGTTCCGGCGGTGCAGCCAAGGGGAAGAATGCCACTTCGTCGAGATCGTCGCCCGCCGCCAGTTGGCCGCCAATGACTTGGCCGGCGAACCAGATGCCGACGGTCAGCCGTTCCGGATCGTGGAAGTTGGAATGCACCGCCAGCACCGCGCCCGTCGCGACGATCAGCCCAGTTTCCTCCCGAAACTCGCGAGCGGCGGCGGCGCGGACCTCCTCGCCCCACTCCACGTAGCCGCAAGGCAAGCACCAGGCGCCCCGATAAGGTCCGCCGGCCCGGCGGCCAAACAGAATCGTTTCGCCTTGGCGTACCACCACCGCCACGCCCACCGCCGGATTGCGGTATAGCACCCGGCGACAGTCGCGACAGACGAGCCGGGGATGCTGGCGGATTTCTCGAACGTCCAACGTCCCGCCGCAACCCGGACAGAAGCGGAAAGCGGTGGGCGGGCAATCGGGCACGGCCATCGAAGGATTCCGGTCATTCAAGCGACGGGATCGAACCGGCGCGGGTCGGCAAAGCTTTCGACCGAATCCAGATAGGGCCGCAAGCCGATGGCAAAGATGGTGTTGTGATCGGCGCGGGGAATCTTCAGCAGATGCTTGTCCGGGGCGGGACTGGCGTCGTACAGGGCTTGACCGTCGGCGAAGGGAATCAGGTGATCGCGTTCGGCGTGGATGACCAGCGTCGGTTTGGCAAACGTCCGAATCTTGTCCAGTTGCCGAAAGCTCCGGCTTTCCTCGAAACCGGGAACGGCGGCGAGATCGACCCCGATCCGGCGCAGCAACGGTCCGGTATGGGCGAATGCGCTTTCGAGGATGAGGCCGGCGATCCGGTCGGAATGGCGGTAGGCCAATTCCAAGGCGGAGGCGCTGCCCAGCGAGCGGCCCATGACGATCAGCGGTCCGATATGCCTCTGTTGGTTTAGCCAGTCGGCGACGAAACCGAGAATGACGTGGCTGTCGGTCAGCATGGTCGAGGCGGCCGGCCGGCCGGTGGAGCGACCGTAACCCCGGTAATCGACCGCGACGAAATTGATCCCGCGCTCCACGTACAGGGCGCCGATGTCATCGTAGTCCTCGACGATTTCGCCGTTGCCGTGAAAGAACAGGATGTTGGTCGCTGCGGAATCGGCCAGATGGCAGCGCGCTCCGACCTCTACCCCTTCCGCCACGGGAATCGATAGATCATGGATGTCGTCTGCGGAGTCCCGAGCGAAGCTGGAGCGCGGATAAAACAGATAGGCGAGTACTTCTGGCCGGTCGAGCGGCCAATCATCGGGAGGCGAGTCGGCGACCATAGCGTGTCTCCTTGGCAGGGTTCGAGCTGGCGAATGGCAAGTTTCGGCGCATCGTGCAACAGTATAGTTCTACGAGGCTGATCGAATGATCCCCGTTAGCTCGAAGCCTCGCGATCCAGAAAATCGGGAACGACGACTCATGACCGCTCATCAATCCATTTCGCAGTCGGCGGCAAAAACTTTCACCGTGGTCGATCTGGTCGCCGAAGCGCTCAAGGGGCGCATTCGCATCCCGGAATTCCAGCGACCGCTACGCTGGCAGTGGGAAGATGTGCGCCGGTTGTTCGACAGCATCGTCAAAGGCTATCCAATCGGCAATCTGCTGGCTGGCGCTGTTGCGGGCCATCGCATTCCTGCAAGATGGTGCTGGCGTGCCTCATTTTGCCTTCCTCCCTTATCGCTACCTCTTGGTGGTGTTGACCCGGTTTTTCGCTCACTTCCCGGAACCGAATCCGCGTAACCGCGTTCTCCTGCGCCGGTGGTTCTGGCGCGCGGCATTGATCGGCCTAGGTCCATTTTCTTCCAGTTGGACGAACGCCATCAATAACCGTTCCGGTACAAGCGGTCGCAGATTTCGTCAAACGGATGGCGGAAACTCGTCTCGAAGACACGCCTCCCCTGGACAGCTTCGATCTCGACGACATGGCAGCGGAACGCGATGACGCACTCGTCTGAGGAACAATTCTGCGTCTATCCACGGGGAGCGGGGCGACTGGATCGCCAAGCTGCCCGATCCGACCTATCCGGGAGTGCCACAGAACGAACTGGCGATGATGACGGTCGGTACGTTGGTGTATCAAAACGCGCCAGCCAGCTTGTTCGCTGACGGTTATGCCCCGCCTGAAGAGGACCAGGCGCGCGGTCCCGGCCGGCGGTTGACCCGCCCCAGCGCACGCGGCGAGCAACGCTGCATCGCTTATACTTCGACCCAATCCGGCCATCGTTCCCCCCGCTTTCCGAGCGGACACGATACGAGGGAGAGCAGGCCGGCGTCAAAACGACCATCAACCCGAGGAAAGGCGATGTACATTGGCGATTATCTCGGCCGGCGAACCATCTACAGCCCGGACGCGCTGGCCATCGTGGACACCGGCAAAAACCCGGAATTGCGGCTCACCTACGCCCAGTTGAACGAACGGGCCAACCGGCTGGCCAACTGGCTGCGCGCCACGGCGGGCATCGGTAAGGGCGACCGGGTCGCGATCCTGGCTCAGGACAGAGTCGAGCATCTGGATTCGCTGTTCGCCTGCGGCAAGCTGGGCGCCGTTCACACCGCGTTGAACTGGCGCCTGCACTGGCGCGAACTGCAACAGATTCTCGCCAGCGTGACTCCGACCGTCCTGCTCTACGACGACGCGTTTAAGGACGCCGTCACCCAGTTGGCCGAAAGGGAAACACCGCTGCGCCACTGGATTCACCTGGATGGTGAGGGTATCCCCGGCAGCCTGGAATTCGGCGCGCTGCTGGCCGCTGCCCCGACCACGCCTTGCGTTTGCGAGTCGCTGGAAGGTGAGGATATCGCCACCATCCTATTCACCGGCGGCACCACCGGCCTGCCCAAAGGCGCCCAGATCAGCCATCGCCAGATCGCCTGGAACTGCCACAACACGGTCATTCACGATCTCGGGCGCGGCGACGTTTACCTGAACGTGTTCCCCATGTTCCACGCCGGCGGTCTGTTCGCCTACGCCTCCTCGCAAGTCATCATGGGCGGCACTACCATCCTGACGAAGCGCTTCGATCCGGAACTGGTGCTGCGGCTGATCGAGCGGGAAAAAGTCACCGTGTTCGCGGCGGTGCCGGCCATGTACCAGATGCTGACGCAAACCCCGGCTTGGGCCAACGCCGATCTGAGTTCGCTGCGCTTTTGCACCAGCGGCGGTGCGCCGTTGCCGGTGCCATTGGTCGAACAATACACTCGCGAAAAGGGCGTGCGCTTCAAACAAGGTTTCGGCATGACCGAATTCGGGCCGGGGCTGTTCGCGCTGGCGCCGGAAGACGCCATCCGTAAAGCCGGCAGCATCGGCCGGCCCAATTTCTTCATCGATGCCCGGATCGTGGATCGCGACAACCGGCCGCTGGCTCCGAACCAAGTCGGCGAATTGGTGCTAAAGGGACCGAGCATTGCCTCCGGTTACTTCAACAACCCCGCTGCTTGGGCCGGGATGATCGACCAAGACGGCTGGTTCCACACCGGCGACCTGGCCCGCCACGACGAGGATTGGTATTTCTACATCGTCGACCGGCTCAAGGACATGTTCATTTCCGGCGGCGAAAACGTCTACCCGGCGGAAATCGAGGCGGCGCTATACAAACATCCAGCGGTGTTCCAATGCGCGGTGGTCGGCGTGCCCGATCCTAAATGGGGCGAGGTCGGCAAGGTGTTCGTGGTGCTCAAACCGGACCAGACAGCGACCGCCGAGGATCTGTTGGCGCATCTTGGCGAGCAACTGGCCCGCTACAAAATCCCCCGCCACGTCGAGTTTTTGGCTGCCCTGCCGATCTCTGCGGCCGGCAAAGTCCTGCGGCGGGAGTTGCGCGAACGCCAATAAGAAAAACCCCTCTCCCATTGGGAGAGGGGTTGGGGGTGAGGATTTATCGATAATCGACGATCACGAAGTTTTGGTGGGGTTCCGACCAGCGCAGGGTGATGTTTTTACCCGCCTGCGGGAAATTCGACAGCGGATATTCGCCACTGGCGCCCTGTAGATAGTCCACGCCCAAGGTGGTCACGCTAAAGGGCACGTTGGCAAATTCCGCGTCGTCGGCGAAAGCCCGCAAGGTGTGGGTGCCGGTGCCGAGCGCGTTCCAGTTGAAGGTGTAACCAAAGCCGTTGTTATCGTCGCCGCAGACGCCGATAGTGTCCTTACGGGTGGTGCCGTAAGCGACCTTGCGCCGCTCGCCACCGTCGATCTGCACTTCCACCGTGTCCGCTTGGCACACCCACCCCCGGATCAGCCCGATGCCGCTCTCGAACGAACCCTGTTGCGGGCTTTCCAGGTTGGCCAGAGACGAAGCGAACGGCGCGGCTGCCCGAGCGCTGGCCGGAACGGGATCGGCGCCGGCGATCACGAAATTTTGATGCGGCTCGGCCCAGCGCACGGTGACGTTCTTGCCGGCTTGCGGGAAGTCCTGCAATGTGTATTCACCGCTGACACCCCGTAGATAATCTTCGCCCAGGTTCGTCACGTTGAAAGTCACGTTGGCGAATTCCACGTTATCGGCAAAGGCTTGCAGCCGGTGAGCGCCGGTGCTGAGCGCGTTCCAGTTGAAGGTGTANNTGGCACACCCACCCCCGGATCAGTCCGATGCCGCTCTCGAACGAGCTTTGGTATGGGCTTTCCAGATTGGCTTTGTGGTTTCCGCCGCAAGCCGTGCCCGCATACGGCAGGGTATCCGGAATGATTTGCACGCCGGTCGAATAGACCTGGTCCGGTTCGATTACCCCGGCAGTCGGAAATGTCACCTCGATGAAAAATGCCGTCCAGCCTTTGGCCGGTTGCTGCACGCCGCCGATGTAGCTGCCGTCGGCGGCTGCCGTCAAGACTTGGCTGGTCCAGACCGGACCGATTGCCTCCAGACGAAAATCGCGAGCGTTGGGATTGGTCGCCTGCCACAGCCGCACCGTCTTGGGCTGAGCGGTCGGTGTTACCTTGAGCGTCCCGTCGTCTTCCAGCGTCCAAGTGATCTGGGGGCTGGTCTTGTTATCCAAAATGTCGTCGATCCACGACAGCGATTTCAGCAACGCATCGTCGTTCTGCGCGTGATCGGTATTCGGGGTATAACGCATCCATTTGGGGCCGAGCAGATCGCCGTAATAGAATCGCGAGGAATCGGTGACGAAAAATTGATCGCCGGTAGCGTTGAGAATCAATTTCGGCATGGTATAGCGGTCGCGGTAAGCATAAGGGTCCACGATCTGCAACAGCTCTTGACCCTGCGAGGTTTGCAGCCGGCAGGGCAGATCGAATTCCACGTAATCTCTCAAGGCTGGGGCGAAGAAGCCGTATGCTTCCCAGTGATGAATGAACTGCTGACCCAGGTTGAGCATGTCGATCGAAGCCGGCACGATGGCTTTGACGCGCTTGTCCACCGCTGCGGCCAACCATGTCGTCCAGCCGCGCTTGGAACCGCCTATCAACAGGAAATTCTTGATGGTCCTGCCCTTTTCGGCAGCGAAGGCTTGCACCGTATCCATGGCGCGGACGGCAGCCTTGGTCATCGCCAGATGCACCGCCCATTCCGGATCGCCAGTATCCAGCGCTTTGTCCAGACTGTAGCCGAGAATTTCGTCCTCCTGCCGTCCGTGCTCCGGATCGTCGGCGAAATAGAGCGGCTGATTGGGTATCTGCCGCACCACGGCCAGCACCGTGCCGGCCGCCACGGCCGCTGCGCCGGCTATCGGATCGGCATCGCCGAGATCGTCGAGCGGGTCGCCTATGTTATCGCCGCCGGTGATCAGCAGGATCGCCGTGTCGCTGCTATCTAGGCTCAATTGCGGGATGACGATCGCGATCTCGTGTTTCCATAGCGGCCGGTCCACCTCGGCGGCGGAGCGCCATTGCTGCGAGGTCATTTCGAGAAAATAAGCGGTGTAGCCGGCCTCTTTTTTGGTCAGATAATTTCTGTAGGTGTAGTTTGAATCCGGCTTGGCCACGTAGCGATCCAGCGCCGTTTCGGTTGCCTGGGAGGTTCCGGCCAGTATCAAGAGCAGGGTAACCGACCATCGAGAATACTGCCGAATTTTTTCGAGACTTTTGAACATGGGCTTATCCTGATCGTCTGTGTTTCCATCAGCAAGTGTCGATTTCTCCACGAACGCACATCGGTGTTGGCGCCGGCGCCGGGCTTCTCGTACTCGGCCGTTCCGGAATATTCCACGTGGAATAATTTGTAGCGCGTTGCGGGTCCCATCGACAAAGATATGGCAGCTCTCCGCGATTCGTGAAACCAGTCGGCCGGTCGCCGACGTTCGGTGTCATGCTTCGAGATCCCGGAGACAGCGCACACGGTATTCTACAACTCACGGTATTTTACAACTTGGGAAAGCTTGCTCTTTGAGAGAGCGCTAAAACGCTGTTTCCGGCGGGTCGCCGATGGGTCGATGTAGCGATAGCGAATTTCGTCGAATATTCCACGTGGAATATTCGACGTCGAGCCCCGATGCGCGCGGCACCGAATCTGTGCCGATTGCGCATCGATTCGGGCGAGAGCAGCGCACGGGATTATTCCACGTGGAATAATTCTTCGCGTCGCTCGATCCGCGCCGCTCGGGCCTCCGCACCGCGCACCGATGCCGCTTCCCGCGCCAGTTCGCGCGCCGCGCGAGCCATGTGCCCGAACATGGCCTTGTACAGGCCGCAATAGGGATCTTTCTCGAACAGCGTGCCGTGTACGGTATAGGTACGCACCGGACAACCGCCGTGGCAAAGCGATAGATAATCGCAGCTCAGGCAATCGCGCTGAATGAGTTGGATGGGGCGTTCGTCGAATTTCTGGCGGGCCTTGCTGTTCTTTAGCAAGTCGCCGAAATTGTCGCATTCGAAGATATTGCCGTAGTGATAATCGGGGTAGCTGGTGACCCAGCAGTCGCATTGCGCCACGTAACCGCGAGCGTCGATCGAGACGAGAGTGTTGGCGCAATTGTCGCCCCAGATGCAGGGCAGCGTCGTCGGTTCGTGGCTGAAATACTGGAGCAGGGCATCGAGCGGGCCAACCCGTACACCCTGATGATAACCGCGTGCCAGCCAGACATCGGCCAGTTCGGTGTAAAAACGGCTCAGTTTTTCCACCTCCGCCACCGGCAGCGCTTTCTTGGCGGCCGTCGCGTCGCCGCCCGGAAACGGGGTGTTCACCTGAAAATCGGTGATGCCCAGCTCATCCACGAAATAGCTGTAAAAACGTTCCGCGCCGACTTCCAGGGTCGCTTGGTTGGGCACGGCGATGACTTGCACCTCGATGCCGGCCGCCCGCGCTTCCTGTACCCGTCGTTTCCAGATTTCGTTGTAGCTTTCCGGGCCTTGTCCTAACAGCTTGCGGTGCAGGTTGGGATAATCCAGCGAGGTGCCGACGCTGTTGCCGAACATTTCGGCGATGATTTTGTTCCAGCGCGAGCTATAAGCCAGCATATTGCTTTGCAGGCTGTGGGATACTTGCTTGCCGCGCGCCTCGGCCTCACGCCGGATCAAGTCGTTGGCCTGCTCGTACCAGCTCGGTGGCAACAGCATCGCCTCGCCGCCCTGCCAGTAGATGTTCAGCGTCGCCTGCGATTTTTCCACCATGTAGTCCAATACCTTGCGAATCATTTCGCCCAGCCGGTCGAGGGTTAGCCGGTCGGCGGTCTTGTTCTCGAAGCAGTATTCGCAATCCGCATTGCATTGCAGGGTGGACAGCAAGATTAGCGAGATATGGCTTTTCATGCGGATGAATCCTCGAAACCGGGATGGAGTGGTAGAACGGTGCCGGGGGCAGAGATTCCCATTAAACTTATACGAATCCGCCGCTGTTCGCCGATTCGAGTTTGTGATGGCTGACCCAACGACGGCTCCCGAGCGATCGCAACCTTGCGAAAATATCCGACAACTCTACGAGGAAAAAAGTATGAAACGCTTGCTTAATGCCGCCTTAATCGCCGCGTTAGGCTTTTGGGTTGGCGCCTGCACCATCGTTACCGACCCCAGCTCCGGTTCCAACGCCACGACCGGCGGTTCGGACAAGTCTGGCTTTTTGGATCGCCAACAGCAAATCGCCGAGTTCGCCAGCGTCAACCTGGATCGCTTGCGGAACGACATGGCGGCTGGCCAAGGCGAATATCTTGTTTCATTGGCCACGCTGCTGAATGTCGAGCCGGGTCACCAGCCGGCATTTTTCGCCTTGACCCGGGACCAATTCGCCGAGCTGTTCCCCGACGACCGCACCACCGCTGCCGAGATGCTGGCGGTGCTGGATCGAGCGATGCGGGCCGATCCGCGTTTTGGCCAGCGGCTGACGTTGAACTGAGTCGCCCATCGCTTCGATCTTGCGCTTGACGGGCGTTCTGCTGCTCGGTTCGTGGCTTTGGTCGGCGGACGCCCGCGCCGATGTCGCTTATCTCGCCGAGTTGTTGGGTCGCGCCGATTCGGCCGGGTTATCCGCGCGCCGCGAATGGCGCACGTTGCTGCATTACCGTCCGGGAATCGATGGAGCAGGATGGGCCAGCGATGCCGACGACCCGCGTTTCTTTCTCGCCCCGGCCGGCAAAACCGACCCGAGCGCGGAATTGGCCGCTACTTTACGCGCGTTTTTCGATGCCGAGCCGGTTGGGGCCGATCGGCAGCCGGCCCAGTGCGCCTTCATCGCCCGGTATCGCTGGTTGCAAGCGGAACTGAATTTCGATGATCGCCGCCTGCCCCCACAAAATTGCGAGCGTTTCCGGCACTGGTTCCGCGAACTGAATGCGGAATCCGCGACGCTGGTGTTCGCCTCGGCTTATCTCAACAACCCCGCCTCGCTGTTCGGTCATACCTTGCTGCGGCTGGATCGGCGCGGCCAAACCGAACAGACGCGATTGTTGGCCTACGCCGTCAACTATGCCGCCGACGATTCCCACAGCAACGTTTTGATGTACGCGGTGGACGGCATCGCCGGCGGATTCGAGGGCAAATACGATATCCAGCCTTATTACAAGCTGATTCGGACCTACAGCGATCTGGAAAGTCGCGACATCTGGGAATACCGGCTGAACCTAAGCGAGCTGCAATTGCAGCGGTTGCTCGAACATCTCTGGGAACTGCGCGGCATCCGGTTCGATTATTACTTTTTCCGGGAGAACTGCGCCTGGCAATTGCTGGCCTTGCTGGAAGCCGCCGACCCGGATTTGCGGTTGAGCGACCGATTTACGCTTTGGACCTTGCCCGCCGATACGATCCGGCTGTTGGCCCGGCAGCCGGGCTTGTTCGGGGAAGCGACCGCTCGTCCGGCGCTCGGTACCGCCATTGCTCGCCGCTACCAAGCGTTGACCGCCGGTGAGCGGCGTTTGGTGCGACGTTTGCGACGCGACCCGGCAGTTGCCACCGTGCCCGGATTTGACCGGCTTGCTCCAGAACGGCAGGCGTTGCTGCTGGAGCTGGCGCTGGACGAGCGTCAGCATCGCCGGGCTGGCAAGGTCGGGAGAGATCAAAAACCGGTGCCGGACGAGGTGGCGCACCGCTTGTCGATCCTTCGCAACCGCCTGCCGGTCACCGCCGCGCCGGTCGTGATCGAGCCTTACGCCACTCGTCCGGAAGCCGGCCATGCCTCGCGGCGGTTTGGGGTTGGCGTCGGGCAGCGGGATGGAGTGGGGTTTGCGGAACTGAACGCGCGGGCCAGCTATCACGATTTGCTGGAGCCCGACGCCGGCTATACGCCAGATGCGCAGATCGAAGCCTTGAGCATTGCGGTTCGCCGCTATGAGAACGGCGGTCGTCTGGCGCTCGACCGGCTGACGCTGCTCGATATCACCTCGCTAGCGCCGATCAACGGACTGACGCCGCGACCGGCGTGGCGGATTCGCGCCGGTTGGGAACCCTATCCTCGACCGGATTGCCTCGATTGCACCGTCTTCAATCTCGGTGGCGGACTCGGTGTGGCGGCGGAAGCTGGCTGGCCTTGGCGAACGGTCTGGTTCGCGCTGCCGGGGCTGGAGTTCGACTACGGCGATGAGTTGGCCGGCGATTATCGCGCCGGGCCGGGATTGACGGCCGGGACGCTGCTACATATGGCAGCGAACTGGAAAATACTGGCCAGCGCGACGTGGTTGGATTACCGGCTGGGCGAGACCGGCACGGCGACGCGGGCGACCTTGCGACAGAATTTCGCTTTGGATCGGAATTTATCGCTTGGGATGGATTGGCGCTATCTCGAAGGGACGCATGACTTTGGAATCGGATTACGGCTCTATTTCTGAGGCCGATGCCGCGATCCGCGCGAGCGGTTTAATGCGAGTGCCGGTGGTGGGCGTCTGGGAAGTGCGGGTGAGTGTGGGTGATGGGTTCGTGCCGGTGCCAATGGGCGTGGCGCTTGGCCGGTGGTCCCGGTTCGTCGTGAGCGTGCTGGTGGTGCGCGTCGTGTTCGTGTTCGTGTTCGTGTTCCAGCGCGTCGTGCTCGTGCGAGTGGCTGTGCCGTTCGGTCAGGTGCAGCCAGACCCCGAACGCCATCAGCGCGCCGGCGATCAGCAACCGGGCGCTGATCGGTTCGTGCAACAGCGAAACAGCCAACACCGCGCCGAAGAATGGCGCCACCGAAAAATAAGCGCCAGTACGGGCCGTGCCGAGATGGCGCAAGCCGATCACGAATAGAACCAAGCTGACGCCATAGGCGAAACATCCCACCGCTAGAGCGCCGGCCACGTTCGGCCACGATGGCCAACTCGCGCCGAGCAGGATCGCCAGAGCGAGGTTTGCGCTGCCGGCGGCCAGCCCCTTGAGGGCGGCGATCCAGGTTGCGGAGGCGAGCGAAACCTTGCGGGTCAGGTTGTTGTCGAGGCCCCAGGCCAAGCAGGCGCCGAGCACGGCCAAAGCCGGCCACGCACCGGCAAAGCGCGCCTCGTCCGGCCAGCTCAACACCGTCGCACCGGCAACGATGGCGCCCATTCCCAGCGCGATGCGGCGATCGAAATTTTCCCGGAACGCGAACCATGCCAGCAGCGCGGTGAACACGCTTTCGGCGTTGAGCAACAGCGATGCACTGGTCGCCGGCATGCCGGCCAAGCCGAACATCAACAACACCGGGCCGACCACGCCACCGGCGACCAGCGCGCCGGCCAGCCACGGCCATTCGCCCGGCGATAACCTCGGCGGTGGCGCGCGACGCAACAGCCGGTAAGCGCCCAGCCCCAGGCCAGAGCCCAGATAAAGCAAACCGGCCAACAGCCACGGATCGATATTCGCCAACAGGTTTTTCGCCAACGGCGTGCTGGCGCCGAACAACAGCGCCGCGCCCAGCGCTGCCAGAACGCCGGGATGACGAAAGCGCGCTTGCCAATTTCCTGGATGAAACACGTTACGCAGACCATCCTTTCCCGGTTGTTCTCGCCTGGACCCGCGCCACCAGCGTATCCGGCGGCGCGGCGAGCGATTTCGCTTTCGCGCCCTGGAAGCGAACGGCGAGGGCGGCGGTCGACGGTCTGCCAACCCCGTTCGCGCTCATCGCGATGCCCGCTGCTGGGCTGCCGCTATCGCACATCGTTTCCGTTCCATCGTGGGCCAACGTTGCATTGCCGGCGAGTTCTTCAAGCCAGCCACCTGGGATCGGGGTCCGGTGCGCCGAAAGGATCGATGGCAGGTAATTGGCGAACGTAGGAAATCGAGGGATTCATTTTCTCGATCTCGGCTCGCGACAGTCGCGTACCACCAGAACTATGGGGATACATCAAGCTGTTCGGGTTCGAAGTATGAGCTGGATCATCCTTGATGGGTTTTGGATTGGCCCCGATCAGGTAATGGCTCACCTCGTGCGCTAGAGTGTGCCCTGCCTTCTTGGTGTCGTACGTGTCGCTCTCGTGCAAGTGGTCTTCGAAAATACAGCATCCGTCGTTCGACATGGTTGCGAGGGGGTTCTTTTTTTCTCTCTTGTTCTTGCCCTTATAACCTCGAACCAGAAAGAGATTAACCACCCAGTTCGTCGTGGGGATGGTTTGTTTGTGCGCGTTCAGTAGCGCCTGCTCTTGCGTGACTGCGTCGGAAGAATATTCGACGGACAACCCCAACCGCTTACCGATTCGCTCGTGCGATAAAGTCGATTCGCGTGCCAAGACCAGATGGACGTTGGCCTGCGGAGCGAGAATCGCGTTGGCATTTTCGATAACGGCTCGAAGCTGCTCTTTCGAAATCCGCGTTTTGAGGAGAGGGCCATGTTCGACGTAATGCGCGATGATGTGCACGTCCAATCTTGACTTGACGCTAACCCAAACGCGCAAGTAACGGCCGGGTTGGTATAAATCGATCGGGATGTTTCGCGTGCTCTGCATGCCCCGTATCTGTAATCGCATACCGTTCAGTTTGACGTGGCATCTGTTCATGTGGAGCAGTTCGACCGTCCCATCCGGAGCCGGACCGTTTAAGACGACGGGATCTTTGGCGTTGATGCCCAGCGTCAGCGTTCGTGTTTCCCCTTCCGGTACCATGATCCAGGGCCAGTCCGGCCGGCGATGTTCGTAGCCGAAGGCCGAAGCTTGGGGATCGATAACGGCTATCGTACTGGCTCTGGGTAGCGCCGGGATCGATGCAGATGGCACAAGCGTCGAGAGCCGGTCTTGTTGTCGGTTGCTTGAATCGGGCATAACCATCTCCTATCGAAGTAAACCATGCAACGAATGAAGGGCTTCTGCTTCCGGTGGCCAGGGATCGGTTTCCCTACGCCACCAGATCCTGAAGCGACCCGAAATCGTTGGTGACGGATTACGTTGGTTCGACCACAATTTCGCCAGATTGCGCTGTTCGGAACCGGAATGGATATCGGTCGGGGTGATGGCTTTGCCGCCGTGCCGCCTCGCGTTTTGCACGCCTTGAAAGGCGATGACCGCAGCCCGGATCGACTGACGGTTTCCGCCTCGGAGCCCGCTTGCAGGTGCGCGTTTCCCAAAATCACCTGCAAGCGGGTTGTGACGCTATCGACAGCCCGGGTTTCGTGCAGCCCTTCAGCGCAGCAGCGCCAGGAACATGCCTGCCGCCACTGCCGAGCCGATCACGCCAGCCACATTGGGCCCCATCGCCGCCATCAACGGGTTGACCTGACCGTCGGTGTGCTCGGAGACGAACTTCTGCACCACCCGCGCCGACATCGGCACCGCCGACACGCCAGCCGCGCCGATGCAGGGATTGATGCGCTTGCCTTCCGGCAGGAACAGGTTGAACAGCTTGGCGAACAGAATGCCGCCAACCGTGCTGAAGGCGAACGCCACCGCGCCCAGTAGCAGGATGAACAGGGTTTGCGAGCTTAGGAAGGTATCGCCCTGCATGGTCGAGCCGACCACTAACCCTAGAAATATAGTCACGATGTTGATCAACGCATGGCCGGCGGTCTCGCTCAATCGGTCGGTCACGCCGGATTCCCGCAACAGATTGCCGAACATCAACATACCGACCAGCGGGGCGCAGGAAGGGATAGCCAAAGCAGTCAGCACGGTGATGAACACCGGAAAAATGATGACCGCCGTTTGCGAGACCGGCCGGGCCTGGGGCATGTTGATGGCGCGCTCCTCGGCGGTGGTCAACAGGCGCATGATCGGCGGTTGGATCACCGG
>DEHU01000183.1 GCA_002352125.1 Competibacteraceae bacterium UBA2792
GCCACCAAGGACAATATCGGCAAACGCATGGCCGTGGTATTCATCGAGAACAAGACCGAAACCAAACGAGTGGACGGCGAGCTGAGGAAAACCGCCTACACCGTCGAGGAGGTCATCAACGTCGCGACCATCCGCGACCGACTGGGCAGACGATTCCAAATCACCGGCTTGGACAGTACTCGCGAGGCCCGCGACTTGGCTCTGCTGCTGCGAGCCGGCGCACTAGTTAGCCCCATCGAAATCATCGAAGAGCGCACGGTCGGCCCTAGTGCCGGCAAGGAGAACATCGCCCAAGGCTTCCGTGCCGCCGCCATCGCGCTGGCGATCATTGCCGCCTTCATGTCCTTGCGTTACAAAGCCTTTGGCGCCATCGCCACCGCCGCGCTGGCCGCAAACGTGGTGCTGCTCATCGCTGCACTATCCATGCTGCAAGCCACTCTCACCTTGCCAGGCATCGCCGGCATCGTGCTGACCATGGGCATGGCCGTAGACGCCAACGTGCTGATCTATGAACGCGTTCGCGAAGAACTGCGCAACGGCAACAGCCCGCAGGCTGCGATCCACGCCGGCTTCGATCGAGCGTTCGATACCATCCTCGATTCCAACCTGACCACCTTGATCGCAGCTATCATGCTGTTTGGTTTCGGCACCGGACCGATCAAAGGTTTCGCGGTCACGCTCAGCATCGGTATTCTGACCTCCATGTTCACGGCGGTCACCGGNNTGCGCTGGCGCAAGCTGGCGATGGCTTGGTCCATCGTTGTGCTGCTGATCGCGATCGGCTCGCTGCTGGTCCAAGGTATGAACTTGGGGCTGGATTTCACCGGCGGTACGGTGATCGAAGTGCAATATCCGCAGCCCGTAGAAATTCCCAAGGTCCGCGAGACCCTGGCCCAAGCCGGCTTCGGCGATGCCCAAACCCAGCACTTCGGTACTTCGCGCGAGGTGCTGATTCGCATTCCGCCCCGCAGCGAACAGCGCAACGCCGCAACCCTGAGCAACGACGTGTTGCACGTCCTACAGGCGGGTGAAGGCGGTGCCGGAGCCACGCTGGCGCGAGCCGAGTTCGTCGGACCGCAGGTCGGTCAAGAACTGGTGGAACAAGGCGGTTTAGCGGCGCTGGGCGCGTTGTTGGGAATTTTGATCTACGTGATGTTTCGCTTCGAGTGGCGACTGGCGGTCGGCACTATCGCCGCCACCGTCCACGATGTAGTTTTTACTGTCGGTTGGTTTTCGCTGTTCCAGCTCGAATTCGATCTGACGGTACTGGCGGCGGTGCTGGCGGTAATCGGCTATTCGGTCAACGACACGGTGGTCGTGCTAGATCGGATTCGCGAGAACTTTCGCAAACGGCGCAAGGGTGCAGTCCAAGAGGTCATGAATCTCTCGATCAACGAAACGCTTTCTCGCACCACCATGACCAGTTTCGTGACCCTGCTATCGGTTATCGTAATGTATTTCTTCGGCGGCACCGTGATGCACGGCTTCTCCATCGCCATGATCGTCGGCATCGTGGTAGGCACGTACTCGTCTATCTACATCGCCAGCGCCAGCGCTCTATATCTTGGCGTCAGTCGCGAGGATTTGCTGCCGAGAGCGAAGGAGACAGCCGACGACCGCCCCTGAGACGCAAAAAAGGAGGCTTCTTCGCCTCCTCTGGCCGTTTTGTTCGGTAATCAGGGGCTGGTTCGCAGTTGGGCAAACGGATCGGGCTCGTCTAACTGCGGTATCGCCAATTGTGCTTGCGTGCTATCTTCACGCCGCAGCAAATCGCTTTCCACGCCTCGGATCACCAAGCGCGCCCAGACCGCCGCGATCAGCCACAACAGAACTCCCATCGCGACAAGACCACCTAACGCGTTGGCGAGACCATAGGCGATGCTGGCCAGGCTACTCAGCCAAAAAACGCCTATGGGAGCGACGGTGCAGGAAACGCAGCCGTAACGAACGACGACTGCAGGGGGAGCAACAAACGCGAGCAGGGTTCTTTTCATGACAGGATTCCTCCAAAGGAGCTGGTTTGCCAAAGGCGTCACCAAAACGGTGACCAAAGTTTAAGCGGTATACATTCATTATAAATAATGGGTTCCAATTGGTATAACTATAATTCGATCTTCTCGCAATTGCGAGACATTTTTGCTTGCCTTAGCACGATCAATCACCGCGATCACCAGAAAATCGCATCGCATTCAATAAAGCTAACAACCTTGATGCCGTAGAGGAGGTTTGCATGAACATCAAAAAAGCGCTGGTGGTGGACGATTCCAAGGTCGCCCACCTGACCTTACGCAAGCTGTTGCTCGAACGCGGCGTCGAGGTCGACTGGGTGGGATCAGGAGAGGATTGCATTAAGTATCTGGATACCAAGAAACCAGACATCATTTTCATGGATGTCATGATGCCAGGCATGGACGGTTTCGAAACCAGCCGGGCCATCACCGGGCAAAACCTTCAGAACTCGCCGCCCATCATCATGTGTTCCGCCAATGCCACCGACGAAGACAAGCGGGATGCCAAGGAAAGCGGGGCGGTCGGCTTTCTCTCCAAACCGTACACCCCGGAGCAGCTCGACGCCGTGCTCCACACGGTTAGCGAAGGTACCGCTGCCATCTCCATGGAAGAACTGGCAACTCCGCCGTCGCCAGCGATTCCAACACCCGTCGTGGTCGAAAAAGCGCCGGCGGCTCCTGCGATACCCGCTCCTGCGGCCGCCGAAGCGCCTACCAGCGCGCCGATCACGACAGGCGCTACCGACATCGAGCAACTCGCCGAGCGCGTCGCTTGGGCGACCGCCGAAAAAGTCGCGCGCGACATCATTCAGGAACTCGTGCCCAATCTGACCCGCGAGATCGCCTTGCAAACCGCTCGCGGCGTTTCCGAGGATTTGGGCCGACGGGCGGCACACGCAGCGGTGCGTGCCGCTCAGGAAGCCGCCAAACAAGTCGCCACGGAAATTGCTCGCGGCACGGCCGAGCGCACGGCGCGCACCGCCGCGCAGGAAAGCGCCCGAGCCGTGGCCGAGCAGGCAGCTCGCGAGGTGAGCGAAGGCGTTTCGCAGCGCAACGTCGCTCGCGGGCTGGAGATCAACCGGGACGAATTGCTCAAGCAAATCGAGGCTCAAGTCAGCCAGCAGAGCAAGGAAACCCTGACGATGATCACCGGCACTCCGGAATTCAAGCAGCAAATTATTCAGATGGTCCGATCCGGCATTCAGCCCGTGATCGAAACCATCACGCGGGAAACCACCGAACGCTCGATCCAACAGGCCACGCCCAGCATCGCCGCCCAAGCAGGCGGTCCGCTGGCCGCACGCGCCAATCTGGCGCTGGTGATCGGAATTCTTGCTCTGCTGGGATCGGCCGCCGCCCTGCTGGGTTACGTCTTCAAATTATTTTGAAGGAGGTCATCGCCCGCACTCTCGCTCGCTCGCGGGCGAGAGTGCGGCGTAACCGACGATCACCAGGGCCCGGCAGGCGAATCGAACTGCCCCGGACCCGTTGGACGGTTCGAGCTGGGCGCCCGCCATTCGGCCAGCAAAGCCGCGATGCTTTCGGCCGGCAAGGGACAGCCGGACAAAAAACCCTGATACGCATCGCAACCCTGTTCGCGCAAAAAATCCAACTGCTCCAAAGTCTCGACGCCCTCGGCCAACACCTCCAGCCGCAAACTGCGGGCCATGGCGATGATGGCGGCAGCGATCTCCATGTCGCCGGCGCTGTGGGGAATGTCGTGCACGAAACTTCGATCGATCTTGAGCTTGTCGATAGGAAATCGCTTGAGATAGGCCAGCGAAGAGTAGCCGGTACCGAAATCGTCGATGGCCAGCCGCACCCCCAGTTTTTTGAGCGCCACCAGCGTGGCCACGGCCTGCCAGCCCTGCTGTTCCATCAGTGTGCTTTCGGTAATTTCCAGCTCTAGCCACTCGGCGGGCAAACCCGTGTCCGCCAGCACCGCCCGGACGCGTTCGGGCATATCTTGCTGCTGAAACTGGCGGGCCGACAGGTTCACCGCCAGTAACAACGGTAACCCCGCATCCAACCACGCCTTGGCTTGAGCGCAGGCCACGCGCAGCACCCAATTCCCTAGCGGCACGATCAGACCGGTCTCTTCCGCCAACGAAATGAAACGGTCTGGCGGCACTAGCGATTCGCCAGGCGGTTGCCAACGCACCAGCGCTTCACTGCCGATAATTCGCTCTTCTCGAACCGAGACCAGCGGCTGGTAATGCAACACCAGTTCGTCCCGTTCCAGGGCGCGACGCAGCTTGTTTTCCAATGCCAGCCGCTCGTGGGCCACCCGGGTCAATGCCTCAGTGTAGAAACGGTAAGTGTTTCGGCCTTGCATCTTGGCTTGATGCAAGGCGGCATCGGCGTGCTGGATCAGTTCGATGGCAGAACTGCCATCATCGGGATAAAGGCTCAAGCCGATGCTGGCGTTGACGTATATTTCTGGGCCGCTGGGCAAGATAAAGGGGTTCGCCAGCACATCGGTGATGGTTCGGGCCACCGCAGCGGCCTCTTCCGGGCGATGCAAATCCTCTAGCACGACCAGGAATTCGTCGCCGCTCAGCCGGGCCAAGGTATCTTCCTCACGCAACCGCCCGCGCAGCCGCCAGGCGATGGCTTGCAACAATTCATCGCCGGCCGGATGACCCAAGCTATCGTTGATCGTTTTGAATCGATCTAAATCGACGAACAGAATACCCACCCGCCGGCCGTGCCGCTGCGCTTGCTCCAAGGCATGGGCCAACCGCGACTGCGCCAGCAACCGGTTCGGCAAGCCGGTGAGCGGGTCGTGGTGAGCCAAATGCTCCAACCGCTCCTCGGCGTTCTTGATCTGGCTGATATCGGTCAGCACGCCCACATAGTGGGTAGCGTCGCCCCGGCCGTTCCGGACCATGCTGATCGTTAACCATTGCGGATAAATTTCGCCGTTCTTGCGCCGATTCCAAAGTTCGCCTTGCCAATGGTCCGATTCCCGAACGCTTGCCCACAAAGCTTGGTAGAAAGCGCGATCATGACGGCCGGATTGGAGAAAGCGGGGATTTCGGCCTACGACTTCCGGCTCGCTGTAGCCGGTAATCTCGCTGTAGGCGCGATTGACGGCGAGGATACGCGGTTCGAGATCGGTGATGACCACGCCATCCCGAGTACTCTCGAAGGCAGTGGCTAGCAAGCGCAAGCGTTCTTCGGTTCGCTTGAGCCTGGTGAGATCCACGTCCACGCGGAACAGCTCCGGTTCGCCGCGAATGCTGGTTTGCACCACCTGGCTGGAATATACCGTAACCGGCTCGCCGCTCTTGCGCATGAGCGTCAGTTCGCTCGGCGGCGGTTGCGTTTCGGTCAGGGATCGCTCGACTTCCTTTGCGACCGGCGCTCTCTGCGACGGCGGCACGAGCAGCTCTTCGAACGCCCTGCCCAGCGCTTCCTCCCGGCTATATCCGTATAAGGTCTCGCTGGCTAGATTCCAGAAAATGGCCCGGCGATGACGATCGTAACCCTGGACCGCGAGAGTCGGCAGGCTTTCCATCAAGCGACGGAACCGCGCCTCGGATTCGACCAGTGCCGCCTGCTGGCGCACGAATTCGGTTCGGTGATACGCCTTTTCCAGCGTGGCGGGCAACTCGTAAAGATAACCGGGATGTTTGACCAGATAGTCGGCCACGCCCAATCGCAAGGCTTGGGCAGCGATCTCTTCGCTGCCGTGGCCAGTCACCAAGACCACCGGCAAGTCCAGATTTCGCTCGTTCCGCAGAATCTCGACCGCCTCCAACGCATCGAGGCCCGGCAGGCGATAGTCGAGCAGCAGCACGTCGTAAAGCGGCGCGGCGCATCGAGCGCCCGGCAGGTGGTCGAGCGCCTCGGCCACACCGTGCACCACGTCCAACCGAATGTGTCCAGCATGTCGCGCCAAGTGACGCCGCGTAAGATCGATGTCGAAAGGGCTATGCTCGGCGTACAACACCCTCAGCGGGCGGGGCTTGCGGGCGCGCTCGGCGCGAAAGCGCGCCAGGGCGGCGACCATAACCTGCGGCAACCGCTCCAAATAATCGCCGATCTTCACCAGATAATCGTCGGCGCCGGCCTTGAGCGCGGCGACCGCCGCTTCCTGATCGCCGGAACCGGTCAGGATAACTACTGCCAGCGACAAGGCGCGTTCGCGGACGTAAGCCAATGCATCGAGGCCGCTACCGTCCGGCAAGCGCAGGTCCGAAAGCACCAGATCGTAGGTGGTTGAGCCGGCGAGCCGGGCCAAGCCGCTTTGAATCGTCGAGACGATATCCAGCGTACAATGCGGCGCCAAACGGGCCAACGCGCGCCGAGTCAAATCGGCGTCGGCGACATTGTCCTCGACGTAGAGCACGCGCAAAGCGGAACTCATGGCGGAGCTCGCGCGGCGAGCGATTCGCCCAATAACTGCTCGCCACTTTCGAACCGGGTCATCGGCCGCACCAAATTGCTCCAGCTCGCTGGCTCGGCCACAAGAAAACGGCAGGTGACGGCCGATTCAACACCACGAACGAGATCACCGGGAACGGGCGCAGCGGATTTCATGTCGGTAATTCTAGATAAAACGTCGAACCGGCATCCGGCGCGCTTTCCGCCCACACCCGGCCACCCATACGCTGTACCGCCTTGCGCACGATAGCCAGCCCAATCCCCGTACCCGGATAGTCTTCGGCCCGGTGCAGACGCTGAAAAATCTCGAAGATCCGGTCGTGAAACCGCATGTCGAATCCGATGCCGTTATCTTTCACCCACAACACGACGCAGTTTTCTTGAGGCCGTCCCCCGATCTCGATCACCGGTACCGATCTATCCCGGCTAAATTTGAGCGCGTTGTCCAGCAAGTTACGCAGCACCTGCGCCAACCCCTCCGGGTCGGCGCGCACCGTCAGCGAAGGCAGCTCCAGGCGCGGATCGATCCTGCGCGCTTGAATTTCCGCGGTGCGTTCGGCCAATACCGAGCGCACCAAACTTCCCACTTCCACCGGCCCGCTTTGCAGAACTCGCCGCTCCATCCGCGCATACGCCAACAAATCCTCGATCAACATACCCATCTGCAACACGCCTTGTCGAATGCGGGTCAGAAAAGCGCGCCCATCCTCGTCCAAACGAGCGGCCTGATTCTCCAAAAGCAGCCGGCTATAGCCGTCGATGCCGCGCAACGGCGCCTTGAGATCGTGAGAAACCGAATAGGCGAACGCCTCCAATTCTTTGTTGAGCGCTTGCAGTTGCGCGGTGCGCTGAAGTACCCGCTGTTCCAGTTCGGCGTTCAAGCAGCGCACTTCGTTCTCCGCCCGTCGCCGCTCGGTGATGTCTTGCTTGATGGCCACAAAGTGGCTGATCGCCCCGCTTGCGTCCCGGACCGGCGCGATGGTTTGCTCTTCGGTATAGAAACTACCATCCTTGCGCCGATTGAGCAGTTCGCTTTGCCAGACCCGCCCGGCCAAGACCGTGTCCCATAAGTTCCGGTAAATCGCCTGCTCGTGCGCGCTGGAGTCGAACAATTCGCGGCCGCACGCTTCTTCCGGCGCGTAGCCGGTCAGGGTCGCAAAGGCGGGATTCGTCCAGCGGATGATGCCGGTGCGGTCAGCGATAGCGATAGCGTTGGCGGCAGCTTCCAGGGCGGCACCTTGCAGCCGGAGCCGCTCTTCGGCCCGCTTGCGTTCCTGCAGCAGACCCCACTCGCGCAGGGCGCGAGCCACAACCCGCGGCATGGCGGCGAACGCCCCGGCGGATTTGACCACGTAATCCAGCGCACCGGATTTTAGCGCTTCCACCACGATCTGTTCGTTGCCGTAGCTGGTCATGATCAGAATCGGGAAATCGCCAGCCTCCGGTGGAGCGCTCAGAATTTCCACGGCCCGGCCATCTGGCAAGTTCAGATCCACCAGGGCGATGTCCGGCGCGCTGGCTGCCACTCGCTCGCGGTATTCGCGCAGCGTGCCGGCCACCCGCACTTCGGCCTCCGCGCCGATAGCTTCGAAGGCGCGGCGGATCGCCTCGGCGTGAGCCGCTTCGTCCTCCACGATCAATATCCGCAAGCGATTGGCGTCCAAAGTGACTTCCTCCAAGCGCGGGCTCAAGCAGAGTTCTCGTTCCACGTCAGCCAGTAACGGCCGAGCGTTTCCATCAAAGCGACGAACCGGGGAAAGTCCACCGGCTTGACCAGATAGCTGTTGGCATGACTGTCGTAGGCTTTGGCGACGTCCGTCTCGGCCGCCGAGGTGGTCAAAATCACGACCGGGATACGGCACAGCATGGGGTCGGTTTTGATGGTTCTTAGCACCTCCAGACCATCCACCTTTGGCAAACGTAAATCGAGCAGAACGAGGGCCGGCCGGGGAGAGCGTTCCGGATCGCGGTATTGCGCCCGCCGAAACAGATAGTCCAGAGCAGCTTGGCCGTCGGCGACATGCACCAGCCGGTTAGCCGGACAGAAATCCACGAAATTGCGCCGCACGATCTCGGCGTGAGCCGGCTCATCCTCCACCAGCAAAACGACCATGGGCTCCTCTTCTTTCATGTTTGCGCCTCGCCTCGCTCTTCGACCGCATCGGGCAGCGTAAACCGAACGCAGGTCCCTTGTCCGGCGCCTGCCGACTCCAGCCAGATACGCCCCCGGTATAGCTCCACGATCCGCTTGACCAGCGCCAAGCCCAAGCCGGTACCCTCGCTTTTCGGGTCGAGTTTCTCGAACAAACCGAACACTTTTTCTTGATAGCACGGTTCGATTCCCATGCCGTTGTCGCGCACGAAAAAAACCTGCTCTCTGCCGCATCGCTCGACGCCGATCTCGATTCGTGGCGATGCTTGTTCGCCCATGTACTTGACGCCGTTCTCCACCAGATTTTGCCAAATCTCCATCAGCCGAGGGCGGTCTCCCACCAGGATGAGGGCCGCATCGTTCACCTGTACCGCTACGCCCCGTTCGGCGATGCCGCCCGCCGTCAGCCGCAAGGCTTCCTCCACCACCTCGCAAAACCCGACCCGTACCGGCGGATGAGCGATGCGTCCGACCCGCGACAGCCCGAGCAGCTCTTCGAGCAATTGGCCCATCCGGTCGGCGGCGGCACGCATGTACGCGATGTCCTGCGCGATTCGCTCAGCGTCGGCCCGAACCAGATCCTGCTTCAGATAGCCCAGAAAAGCCTTGATCGTCACCAAAGGACTTTTGAGGTCGTGCGAAACCAGGTAAATAAAACGCTCCAGTTCGACGTTCTTTTCCTGGAGTTCCAATCGCGCCTGACGGCGTGCGGTGATGTCGGTCTGCACGCCGATAAATCCGGTGACACGATCTTCGGCGTCGCACACCGGATCGATCAAGAGCTGGACCCAATAGGTTGAACCGTCCCGATGGTAGCCGAGAATCTCGCCTTCGTAACTTTGGCCGGCATCCAGCGTCGCGCGAATCGCGGCCACGGCGGCGGGGTCGGTTTCGGTGCCTTGGAGCACCTCGTCCGGGCTTTTGCCGCAAGCCTCGGCTGGCGCAAATCCCGTCAGTCGAACGAAAGCTCGATTGACCCATTCGATGCGCTGTTTGGCATCGGTGATGAAGACGGCGTTGGTGGTATGTGCGGCAACCAGCGAAAGCTGTTGCAGTTCTGCCTCCGCCTGCCGGCGTTCGGTGACGTCTTCGCCGGAGGACAGCGTGCCGGTAACGTAACCAGCCGCGTCCCGCAACACCGCGTTGTGCCAAGCCACGATCCGTTCTTCGCCGTTTCGGGTCAACACAGCGTTTTCGACATATTCGACCGGCTCGATCATGCCGGCCATCAATCGCGCGAAAATGGCCTCCGCCTCCGGTCGCGCTCGCTCGGGCAAAAACTGCTCGAACCAGTCGGTTCCGATGATTTCCCCCTGAGCATGGCCGAGCAACCGGCAGCCGGCCTGATTGATGAGGCCGACGGTTCGATCTGGCCGGAGAGCGACGACGATGGCACCCACCACGTCGAGATACTGGCGCGAAGCATCCTGTTCCTGGCGCAGCGCTTTTTCCATCGCTTTCTGCGCGCTGATATCGTTGACGATGACCAACAACGTCGGTTTGGTCGTCTCCCTCTCGCCGGGAAGAAACGTATCCGCCTCTCTCCGTCCAGTTAGCCGGGCGGTAAGATTGCGGGAGGCGACGCGCAGCGCGACATCGACGCTCTTACCATCGGGATTGTTGAAAAACGACCTGAAGCGGCCGAGGAAAACGTCGTGATCCGAACCGCCCATGAAGCTGGACAACGCTTGACCGATCAGCTTGGAATTCTCCACGCCAACCATATCGGCGAAAGTCTGGTTAGACTGCTGAATGATACCGTTGGCATCCAGGGTCAAATAACCGACCGGAGCCTGATGGTAAAGCCGTGCGTAACGATTTTTGGCGCGTTCCAACTGCTCTTGAATGTTTCGCAACTCTTCGTTCTGGAGTTCCAGCTCGATCTGATGCACCGACAGATCGTAAATCAAGCGCCGAATTTCGGTCGGCGAGAAATCGGCGTGCTCCTGGGGCAGCCTGGCGAGAATCGCCTCGGCCCTATTGCGCAAGCTGGCGTGCGGATCTCCCCGGTCATCGTTCATCGAACATCGCTCGCGGGCGGGAAACTACGCTCGGCGATACCGAGGCTGCCCGAACTCTCAGGCCATCCGCGTCAGACATGCTGTCGCTTCATCAATTTTTTCAGCATCCAAAAGCTCTCTTCTTCGCTGGCATGAAGCACGGCATCGGCCTGTTTTCGGTCGGTGATATCCAAACAGGAACCGATGTAGCCCAGAAATTCGCCTTCGGTGGTGTAACGGGGATGTCCTTGATCGTAAATCCAACGGTATTCGCCGTCGAAACGACGCAGGTGATATTCCAGGGAAAACGGCCGACGATTATCGATCGCCTCCTTGTATCGTTTCAGGCAATCCTCGAAATCGTCCGGATGTACGCCTCCGGCCCAACCGTCGCCCCGTTCCTGCCCCAGGGAGCGCCCGGTAAAAGCGAGCCAAGGTTCGTTGAACCAGACGCGCCCTTTGTCGGGATCGGACATCCACAGCAAAGCGGGCGAAGCGTTGACGATGTTGGCGAAGGTTTGCAGCGAATCCCGCAACGTCGCCTCCACCAGCTTAATCTCGGAAATATCCACGAAAGAGATCACCGTACCGGAGAAGGCCCTGGGTCCAACGACATAAGGCACTACCCGCATCAGGTACCAGCATCCATCCCGAGTACGAACCTTCTGCTCCAAGGGTTGGCCGCCGATCTGGACCTTGCGAACCAGCTCAATGGGATCGCAATCCACCAAATAGTGCGAAATGTGGGTGACGGGCCGGCCTACATCACTGTCGAGCAACTTGAAAATTCGAGTGATCTTGGGAGAAAAGCGGCGCACCTCCAGATTCTCGTCGAGCAGGATTTGGTTGACCTGCGTCGCGTTCAACAAGTTGTCCACGTCGTTGTTCAGTTCGGTCAGTTCGATGATCTTGCTCTGGTATTCCGTGTTGACGGTGAACAGCTCCTCGTTGGTGGACTGTAGTTCCTCGTTGGTGGACTGCAGTTCCTCGTTGCTGGCCAGCAGTTCCTCGTTGGTCGCCTGCAACTCCTCGTTGGCCGTCTCCAGTTCCTCGATAGTGGCTTGCAGATTTTCGCGGGTAAATTGCAGATCCTGCTCCAGATCGCGCAGTCGTTCCTCGGCCGCTTTGGACAAGTCGTAGGATTGAACCACGGGTTCTTGATCGGTCGCATCGACTTTCTTGACCTCGCCGATAAAAACCGCCACCAGAGACTCTTGCCCCTTTTTCTCCGGCAATGGCCGAATGCGCAAATCCACCACTCGAACACCACCTTCCTGGGGAAGGCGAATGTTGTAGAGGTAAAGCTCCTGCCGCTGGCGAAATACTTTCTGGATGCCGGTCGTCAGCGGAACGGCGAGCTCTCTGGCCGCCATTTTGGAAATATCGTTGACCATTTTGCCCGCAGGCAATTTGAAATAGCTGCTGGAGTCGCCAAAAACGTGCAAAACCTCCAACTGCGAGTTGACGATGATCGTCAGCGGAATGTAGTCGCGGGTGGCAGCCTCTAGAAAACGCTCCAGCACCCGTTCCTCGTCGCCGAGGCGCAAGGCTCGGCGAACACCGGCGAATTGCCCCCTGAGATCGCGCGCGCGCGTGTCGGTCACGGACAGCGGAGGGGTCGTATCGGACAACGGCTTGAGGCGGCCCTTGGAGCGGTAGAGTTTCGATTTCGAGTCTAGAAGCTCGAAATAATCGGCCATGTCCCCGGTGGTTTCGCTGGTTCCCAGAACCAAGATGCCGCCGGAATTGAGCGAAAAGTTGAAAAATTCGAGCACCTTGTGCTGCAAGATCGGTTGCAGGTAAATGAGCAGGTTGCGACAGCTAATCAACGTGATGTTGGTGAAGGGCGGATCCTTGATCAAGTTGTGCTGAGCGAAAACCACCATCTCCCGGATGTTGCGCGCGATTTGGAAGTTATCCTCTTTCTTGTAAAAGTATTTGGCCAATAAACGGGGCGACACGTCGGCGGCGATGCTTTCCGGAAAAGAGCCGTTGGCGGCGTAGTGGATGGCATCGCGATCAATGTCGGTAGCGAAAATCTTTACGTCGTTGAAAATGCCTAGCTCTTCCATGCATTCCCTGGCCATGATGGCCAAACTGTACGCTTCCTCGCCCGTAGAACAGCCCGCCACCCAGAAGCGGACTTCTCGGCCGCCAGCACCTTTGAAGATTTCCGGCAAATAGCTCTGCGCCAAATGATCGAAGACTTCCTGATCGCGGAAAAAGCTGGTGACGCCGATCAGCAGTTCGCGGTAAAGCGCCACGATTTCGCCGGGATGACTCGAAAGCAGAGCGACGTAATCCTTGATGTCGTCGATCTGGTTGATGGTCATGCGCCGCTCGATGCGTCGGGTGACGGTGCTGGGTTTGTAAAACGTGAAATCGATTTTGCACTTCTCTCGCAGCAGGGCAAAAATGCGAGTCATGCCCTGCTCGTCGCTCAACAGCGTCTCGGA
>DEHU01000245.1 GCA_002352125.1 Competibacteraceae bacterium UBA2792
TGAAAACCAAGGGTTTCCTTGTGGGCTTCGACGGTCATAGATGACGGACTCCTAGAGGGGGTTCACGGGTTTGCGGCCCGATATGCGGGCAAACGGTGGGATTTCAAGGTGGTGCAGGCGCCAAATTTTGGCGTCGGCGGAGGGCGTCCGCTTCCAGATGTGCCGCGACTGGGCCGACCAAGCTTTTTCCCCCTAGCAATGGCAAAAGAACCACCATAATTTTCTATCGCTCTAAAGTTTCGGCATCGGTCGCCGATGACTAGAGTTGGCGGCCAAAGGAACGCGGGAAGCTTGTGCGTGACGAGCAAGCATTTAGGCTACAAGCCGTGTAAGTCAGATTTAGGACACGACAATGAACTGGCCTGCCTACCAACCACTACTTTCAAGGATTACCCAAATGTCAATTTATGCTTTTAATCTTCGCACAGTAACCCCGGCAGATATTCACAGTATAATTAGTGAATGCTATAAGTATCATTACTATCAAAAAAAATTCGCTTACGCTGGCAGACACATTATCAGAGTAATTCATGGCATACCCAAAGCATTTAGAGGCGTTCACATTGGTGAAATCGAATTATATCTTGGCAGATCATATTTCGATCCAGATACGCCGAATAATGGTGTTTTTCAAAGATTTCGCAATCATTATAAAAATAAAAATTGTGAGCATGGCTTAATTGCCTTAAGCTGTGATACTGAAGTCGTTTCTTTATGGGAGCGTGGTGCTATAAAAATTATAAAAAGGCTTCGAGATGCAAGAAGACTGTGCGTTTCTAATATTGCAGAATTCGAGGCAGGACAATTACCAAATATTGAAATATCGGTTATTTATATAACATGGAAACATAAAAAACCAACTCAAATTGAACATCCGACAAAGACGCAGATTCAATATATCTCAGAAGAAATAGCGGCAGAATTGCAAAATAATCTTACTAAAAACCAGATAAATAATGTACTATTTGAAATAAAGAATACAAAAAATTATACCCCAATTATCTGGCATCCAAATCATATAAATTAATTTATATGATCGTTAAGTCTTTGGTTTTTTTGAAGGGGTATCTTGTGACAACGGCAACCTAATGATCATAAATACCTGACTTTACTTACTTACAATGAACTAGTACCAATGGTTAATAGAATGATAGCATTGAAATATTGGCGAAATTAAGGAATTTCATGACAAACTACATAATACAAATTTCCGATGATGCTCTAATGGAAATGTCACTAGCAGCTTTAGAGGCTTATGTTATACCACAATCACACACAAACAAATCAGCAAAGGAACTACGAACGGAACTGGAAACTTATGGTCTACTATGGGGACATGAAATTTTTTTGCCGGATGGTAACATCTTATATTCTGTACAAAAATTGACAGTTGATGCAATGGCGGATCGCCGCACTGACGCAGTATGGCCAAGTAAAGGACTAATGGTTATCAAAGATATGATCACATCTTACTGGCCACAATATTCATTCCTCGGCGACTTTCATAGTCATCCGTATGAGTACTATAAAGATGTTGAAGAAATAAAAGGTTATGAGTTTTCCGAAGCAGATAGAAAATCCATGGTCGAAAACAAGAAAAATGATGACGATTTCCGTATTTCTCTAGTGATGACTATCTCCTCTCTCAAAAAAGCAAGTAATAGTGAGCCAAAAATTATTTCTGATAACATAATCTGTTGGACTTTTAATAACTATCGATTCTGGCTTAATGCCTGTTTAGTTTATAAGGGATACGAAAAAAATGACAAAACAGCCTTATTACCAAATAACTCAAACTGGATAATAAAATACCACAACTCTGATATTGATAATATATATCTACATTGCCCTTATCTCAGTAATCCGTGGCAAATAACCAGATTTGGAAAAAAAGCAGGAAAAGGTAATCACATAGCAGGTGATGTTTGATATGCCTAATCTAGGTATTTTATCTGACCCTGCTACGTCAAGCATAGTGAACAGAATCGCCAGAGTGCAAGTCATGGCTCGTGCTGAAATTTATTGGATACCAGGACTCGACAACGCAAGGCTCGCTATAATGCCTCGCCCAAACGGTAACGAATGGCTCGCACAAGAAGTGCGGTCGTGGGAAGAGAACGGAATAAACCGCATTGTGTCTCTTCTCGAAGAGCGCGAGACTACTAAACTGAATCTGGAAAACGAGGCTAACGAATGCGAACAAAACAATATTCTCTTCACATCGTTTCCTATTCAAGACTGTGGAATACCGGAATCTCTGCCGAAAGCTGCGCAATTGGTTCGTTCAATTGAGTTGGATCTCTTGCAGGGACAGTCGGTGGGCATACATTGCCGCGCAGGTATCGGGTGCTCCGGGCTGATAGCCGGTTGTGTGCTCGTCAACCTTGGAGTACCCACACCCGACATATTCCCGCGTATCAGTCGCGGCCGAGGCATCGAAGTGCCGGACACCGACGCGCAATGCGAGTGGTTGACCAAATATGCCAAGGAAAGAAGGTGGGCCGATTGGGGATACAGCTAACGAAACATGATGTGAAAAGGCAGATCACCGTTGAAGTGGTTAGCCCGGTAGAGTGGGCACGGCCTGCCTTAGCCCACGAATGGGATGCCAACGCGAATGGCGGGCCACGCCCACTCTGCAAAACCTCAAAGCGGCGTATTTCCCAACCGTTCGAGTTCGGCTAAGCTCCATCGTTAATGCCGTTGCCGACCAGGAGGTTTGCCATGCCCCAAGCTCGCACCAAACCCGCCCTCACCGCCGACGATTATCTGGCTTGGGAAGAGCGCAATCCCGGCAAGCACGAATATCTGGCCGGCGAAATNNACCGACGCCCATGTCACCATCACAATGAATCTGGCCGTTTTGCTACACGCCCATGTGCGCGGACGGCCCTGCCGGGTCTACATGGCCGACATGAAGCTGCGAGTGGACGCCGCCGACGCCTTCTTCTACCCCGATCTGCTGGTCACCTGCGCGCCAGAAGACCACGCATCATCGCGCTTCAAGCGTCAGCCCACCTTGCTGGTGGAAGTGCTATCCGACACGACCGCCGCGTTCGACCGGGGCCAGAAATTCGCGATTTACCGGCAACTGCCCAGCCTGCGGGAATACGTGTTGATCGAGCAGGACCGGATGAGCGTGGAGTACTTCCGCCGCGACGGACGAGACCGCTGGGTGTTGCAGGCTTACGGTCCGGGCGACCGGGTGGAACTGTCGAGCCTGGATTTCGGCACCGCCATTGAAGCGCTGTACGAAGATGTCGCGCTGCCGGCCCCCGATGAATCTTGGCGCTTGCCCGAAGAAAGCGCGGATTGAACGGACGGCTACCCCCGCTCGACCGCCATGCTTTTATCCGCCATGCTTTTATATCGCAACAATCCGATAGTGCGAGCACTGCTCACCTTGGCGACCCGATTTGGATCGGGACTCTTGCCGTGGCTAGTCGTCGTTTTGGCGCTGGCCGCCTGTTCGCGCGAATCCTCGCCCGAAGCCGAAATCCGCGAACTGGTCGCCCGCGCCGCGACCGCCGCCGAAGAACGCAACGTGCGCGATCTGCGCGCGATGATTGCGGACGATTACGCCGACGATCGCGGCCTCGACCGCAAAGCGGTAGAAAACCTGATCCGGATTTACGTCCTGCGCCAGCAATCCATTCACCTGTTCACCCGCGTTCGCAACATCGAATTTCCCGAACCGGGCCGGGCACTGGCGAGCGTGGCGGTGGCTATGGCCGGCCGGCCGGTGGCTGGCGCCGACGATTTGGTGGGACTGACCGCCGATCTGTATCGCTTTGATCTGGAACTGATCCGGTATGGCCGAAGCGAATGGAAAGTGCGGCGAGCCGCTTGGGAACCTGCACGGTTGGAAGATTTTTGGTAACCCAATCGCGTCGAGTGGATATTTCCGAGCAAATCGCTAAGCTATTCTAGAGTATCCGTTTCCGATCACGCACCGCCAACAACGTCGAACCCGGTCGCGTGCCGGATCGCGCTCGATACTAGCCTCCTCGGAACCCGCTTTGCGCAGCCTTTTGCCGCGCGATAGAGCGGGGACCGATCTCGCTTCGGACGACCAACCGTTTTTTCTCGAATGGGGTTCGTATGTTACCGCGTACCGTTACAACCCAAACCTCGCATGTCGTCAGTCATCCCAAACCCCGAATGCCGTCGAACAAAATCAGCCCTAGCCAATACGCGCTGAACTATCACAGCCTGCTGATCAACGACCCCCCGCAAAAACTCTTCGCAGCAGTCAACATCACGCGCTATCAAAACGGGACTCGCGCCGAGTGCGAAACCGAACGAAACAGCCTGCTCTCCGCCGTGGCCAAAATTATCGGGGTCAAGCACCTGCACTCGACCTTCCGTTTTCCCCAAAGCGATGTCATCGATTCCACGAAAGCCTTTTATAAAGCAGGTATCAACCGCGCCTACCGAGGAAAAGGTTCGCCCGACGAGATCGCCGATGCCATTCGCTTGGCTTGGCGATGCGGACGTATCGGCAAAGGCACGGCTTTCCCGGCCATCGACCAGTACGCAAAGCACTTTCTGGGTTTGGATTGCAACGGTTTGGTCGGTAACTACCACGGCGTGTCGCCGGCGGTATCCATTGGCGTGTGGGCACTGGGCGAACCCGGCAAGCTGATGTCGTGGAGCGGAGAGAAACAGCTCGCCAAAGGTTGGGGAGCGGCAGAACTGGCGACGGCACCCTACGTTCCGCTCGAACCCCGGCGGTCTCTTGCCGATATCTACGATGGCGACGTGCTGGTCACCGTCACCGCCGACAGCCACTACAAACACATCGCTCTGGTAGAAGGAATTACGGTTCTCGGAGCGGATCGGGTCACTTGGACCATCGTCGAATGGGGCGAAGCCGGCAACGCCAACAAACACATCAAAGCGCCCACCACGGTCAAGCTAGAACAGGGCAAAAACAAAAAATTTGGTCTGGGTTTCACCAGCAAAGGCAATTTTCGCTACCTTTTCGCCAACCCGAACACGCCTTGGGAACCCGCGAAATGGGGTCGCTGCGGCTCTCTGGAAATTTAGCGATCAGCGATCGGCACCGTCATCGCATCTCCGGCGATTTCAATACGTCGACGGCGCCGGTTACGCCGTCGAATTCGTTCGATTCTCGGTTGAACCGCCCCCTTTCCGCCAGTAAACTGTCTGATTCTTCTGGCTACCGCCGTTTTTCCCGCCGGTCTTGCCGGTTTCCGACCCCGGCGCGACCCGCCGAGCGGAGCCTCTCCGCGACTCACCCCTTGGGAACGCAACCGTGAACGCCGACTTCCAACGCATCAAACGCCTACCACCTTACGTCTTCAATATCGTCAACGATCTGAAGGCCAAGGCGCGCGCGCGCGGCGAGGACATCATCGACTTCGGTATGGGCAACCCCGACCAGCCGACTCCGAAGCACATCGTCGAGAAACTGGTCGAAACCGCCCAGCGCGAGGACACCCACCGCTACTCGGTCTCGCGCGGCATCCCACGCCTGCGTCGGGCCATCTGCAACTGGTACCAGACTCGCTACGCCGTGGATTTGGATTTGGAGTCCGAAGCCATCGTCACCATCGGTTCCAAGGAAGGGCTGGCGCACTTGGCGTTGGCGACCATGGGACCGGGCGACGCCGTGCTGGTACCCAGCCCCGCTTACCCGATTCATCCCTACGGCTTCGTCATCGCTGGCGCCGACGTCCGCCATGTGCCGCTGATTCCGGGCATCGACTTCTTCGCCGAGTTGGAAAAGGCAATCAAGGACTCCTGGCCGCGCCCCAAAATGCTGGTGCTGAACTTCCCCGCCAACCCTACTACCCAGTGCATCGAACTCGACTTTTTCGAAAAGGTGGTCGCCATCGCCCGCGAGCACGAGATTTGGGTGATTCACGATCTGGCCTACGCCGATCTGGTGTTCGACGGCTACGTCGCGCCCTCGATTCTGCAAGTACCGGGCGCCAAGGACATCGCGGTCGAATCCTTCACCCTGTCCAAGAGCTACAACATGCCCGGCTGGCGGGTCGGTTTCATGTGCGGCAACCCCACCCTGATCGCGGCGCTGGCCCGGATGAAATCCTATCTCGACTACGGCATGTTCACCCCGATCCAGGTCGCTGCCATCGCGGCATTGGAAGGCCCGCAGGAATGCGTCGGCCAGATTCGCGATATGTACCAGAAGCGCCGCGATGTGCTGTGCGATGGGTTGAACGCGCTGGGCTGGCACGTCGCAAAGCCCAAAGCGACCATGTTCGTTTGGGCACCGATTCCCGAGCAATACCGGCCGCTCGGCTCGCTGGAATTCTGCAAGAAATTGCTGGCCGAAGCCAAAGTGGCAGTCTCGCCCGGCATCGGCTTTGGCGAATACGGCGACGATCACGTCCGCTTCGGCCTGATCGAAAACGAGCACCGCACCCGCCAGGCGTTGCGCGGCATCCGCGAAATGTTCCGCAAGGATAACCGGGACATCCACGCTCTTCCAATGGCGCACGCAGCGGGGTAATCGCACAGATGAGCCTTTATCCTCCAGTCAAAGTCGGTTTGCTTGGCTTGGGCACGGTCGGCGGCGGCGTCACCCGCGTACTGGCCCGCAACGTCAAAGAAATCAGCCGCCGCGCAGGGCGCGAAATCGTCGTCACCCACGCCGCCGCCCGCAATTTGGACACCACCACCGCCAACACCGCCGGCATCAAGCTGACTGGCGAGGCACTGGAGGTAGTGAACGACCCGGACGTTTCGATCATCGTCGAACTCATGGGGGGCTACGAACCGGCACGCGGTTTGGTGCTGCGGGCGTTGGCCAACGGCAAGCATGTGGTCACCGCCAACAAGGCGTTGATCGCCAAGCACGGCAACGAAATCTTCGCCGCCGCCCGCACCGCCGGAATGATGGTCGGTTTCGAAGCGGCGGTGGCCGGTGGCATTCCGATCATCAAAGCCATCCGAGAGGGCTTGGCCGGCAATCACCTGGAATGGGTGGCGGGCATCATCAACGGCACCGCCAACTTCATCCTGACCGAGATGCGCGACAAAGGGCGTGATTTCCCGGATGTGTTGGCCGAGGCCCAAGCCTTAGGTTACGCTGAAGCCGACCCGACTTTCGACATCGAGGGTATCGACGCCGCCCACAAGCTGACTATCCTCGCCTCGATCGCTTTCGGCATTCCCTTGCAATTCGACAAGGTCTACGTCGAAGGCATCAGCCGCATCACTCGCGATGACGTAGCCTACGCCGAACAGCTCGGCTATCGCATCAAGCATCTTGGCATGGCCCACCGCAGCGAACAGGGCGCGCAACTGCGGGTTCATCCCACCTTGATTCCGCAGCGGCAATTGTTGGCCAACGTCAACGGGGTGATGAATGCCGTGTTGGTCAAAGGCGATGCCGTCGGCCAAAGCTTGTTTTACGGAGCCGGGGCCGGAGCCGAACCAACCGCCTCGGCAGTGATCGCCGACATCATCGACATGGTTCGCACCTTGACCGCCGACCCAGAAAATTGGGTACCGCACCTCGCGTTCCAACCCGATTCGCTGTCGGATCTACCGGTGCTACCGATGGATCAGGTCGAGACCGCCTATTACCTGCGATTGCAAGCTCAGGATCGCCCTGGCGTGTTGGCCGACGTAACCCGAATCTTCGGCGATCGCGGCATCAGCATCGAGGCTATCCTGCAGAAAGAACCGCCGCCCGGCGCTCACGACGTGCCGATTATTCTGCTGACCCACCGGGTCCGGGAACGGCGAATGAACGAGGCCATCGCCGCTATCGAGGCACTAGACAGCATCCACGGGCCGGTCACGCGCATCCGGCTGGAACACTTGGATTCGGATTGAACCGCGCCGACGCCAGACCATCGTGGCGACTACCCTGCACCTCGTCGTACCCGGCCTGCTCGGTCCTTGGCCGTCCGATCATTTTGATCCGGCGTTCCCTTGGCCCGCCGCGCCGGCGCTGGAATGGCTGTTGTCGCGCGCCGTCGTCGGCGTTGCTCCCGCTTCGATCGACGCCGCCTTGTTCCAGCTATTCGACCTGCCCGAACCGGCCGGGGCCGATTTGCCGGTAGCCGCGATCACACGCCTGGCCGACGGCGCCGAAATGGCCGACGACGGTTGGTGGTTGCGGGTTGATCCGGTGCATCTGCGCCCCGATTTGCGCGGCGCTTACCTAGTCGATGCCCGCGCTCTCGCCATCGAACCGGCCGAAGCGCAGGCTTTGGTCACGGCGTTCAACCAGACCTTCGCAACCGACGGACTGCAAATCGACGCTTTGCGGCCCGACCGCTGGTATCTGCGGCTAGCCGCCGATCCCGGCTTGCGCACCCACGCGCTGGAGAGTGTGATCGGGCGCGACATCAAACCGCTGCTGCCTTATGGTCCGGCCAAACGCCGCTGGCACGCCCTGCTGACCGAAGTGCAAATGTTGCTTCACACCCACCCCATCAACCGGGCGCGGGAAAACCGAAACCAGCCATTGCTGAACGGAGTCTGGTTCTGGGGCGGCGGCGTTTGTCCGACGAGTGCGCGCTCACCTGCCACCACTCTCTATGCCGGTGATCCGTTAACTCGTGGCTTGGCGCGACTGGCGAACGCGGCCGTGGCTCCGGTTCCCGAACGCGCCAGCGATTGGCTAGAGGCTGCGGGCGAAGAATCCGACGGCTTGGTGGTATTGGATGCGACGCGCTACGACGCGATCGACGGCGACTTTGCAACATGGGCCGAGCATATCGCCGGACTGGAATGCGACTGGTTCACGTTTTGCCGGCGATGGCTGAAAACCACAAGATTGACAACGCTGCATTTACATCCCGGCAGCGGCCGAATTTACACCGTTACGAACACCGCTCGCTGGAGATTTTGGCAGTATCCAAGACCCCTGCGCACGCATTGTCAGACAGCCCTCACCTAATATATCATTGTTAATTATTGTAATTTTATTGAAACATAATCGTTTCTACCCGCCTCGATAAAATAAAAATAAGCATGAAATTCAGATACATAATCTTGATCGTCGCTATCTTTGGGGCAAATGTATCCGCTTGGGGAGGCGAGCGCTTGCGCGTGGCCACCGAAGGCGCTTATCCGCCCTTTAACTTTATCGACAACAACGGCCAGGTCGCGGGTTTCGACGTGGACATCGCTAAAGCCCTCTGCAATACCCTAAAGGCCGAATGCGAGATCGTGGCGGTTCCCTGGGACCGGCTGCTTACCGACCTGGACGCTGGCCGTTACGACATGATCGTAGCCAGCATGGCCCAAACCCCGGAACGCATGCAGTTCGCGGAATTTACCGATCCTTACTATCGGACACTCCACGCCTTTATCGCACGATCCAACAGCGGCGTTACGAAAGTGACGCCGGCAACCGCTCACGGCAAGATTCTGACCACCCAACGGGACACTATTCAAGCGACATATTTGCAGCAGCATTACCGGGAATCCGCTACGCTCAAATTGACCGATACGATGCCCGCCGCTTTCGATGCGCTTGCCGCGGGCGAAGCGGACTTCGTTCTGGCCGACTGCCTGCTTTCTTATTCCTTTATCCGCCACGATGCCAAAAACAACTTGGAAATAATCGGCCAACCGATTCCCGACGATGAGATGTCATCGCTTTCCCATATTCAGGTTCGCAAAGGCAATCTACAGCTTCTCGACGCCATCAACCGGGCGCTGAGCGAGATCAAACACGATGGCACCTATGGCCAGATCAGCGCCAAATACTTTCCCTTCGACATCCGTTGAATCGCTCCCGATCGGGTTTGGCTATCCCCCCGGACTAGAATTTCTCGCCCCGCTGAGCCATGACGCATGGCCGTAACCGGCTCGAAACAGCCTTCACTCGACCCACATGCCCAGTTTCATCGTTCGCCGCGCACCCGTCGCACCCGTCGTCGAGCTATCCGTATCGCCTCTGCTAAGCCGCATTTATGCCGCGCGCAACGTCCGCTCCACCGTCGAACTGGACAAAGCGTTGCGCCACTTGACTCCACCCACCGCGCTTCGAAACATCGAACGGGCGATAGATTTGCTGCACGCTGCTTTGCGCGACCGCTGGCGCATCTTGATCGTCGCCGATTTCGATGCCGACGGCGCGACCGGTTGCGCGCTGGCTGTCCGGGGCTTGCGCGCGCTCGGCGCCGCCGAAGTCGGCTACAGGGTCCCGAACCGTTTCGAACACGGCTACGGCCTGACTCCGGAAATCGTGGCGGTGGCGGCCGAAGATCGACCCGACCTGTTAATTACGGTCGATAACGGCATCGCCAGCCACGATGGCGTGCGCGCGGCCCAAGCCTCGGGCATCAAGGTCCTGATCACCGACCATCACCCTCCGGGCCGGGACCTGCCGCCGGCCGAAGCCATCGTCGATCCCAATTTGCCGGACGACGAATTTCCCAGCAAGCATCTGGCTGGGGTCGGAGTGATGTTTTACGTGCTGACGGCGCTGCGGGCGCGGCTGCGGGAAACCGGCTGGTTCATCGAGCGCGGCCTGATCGAGCCGAATCTGGCTCACTATCTCGATTTGGTGGCTTTCGGCACGGTGGCGGACGTGGTNNGTGGTGCGGTTGGACCATCACAATCGCATCCTGGTCGCGCAGGGGCTGCAACGCATTCGCCGGGGCCAGTGTGCGCCCGGCATCGTCGCGCTGTGCGAGGTGGCCGGCCGAAACCGAGCCCAGCTTAGCGCCGCCGATATCGGTTACTACCTCGGCCCTCGGCTCAACGCCGCCGGGCGGCTGGAAGACATGAGCCAAGGCATCGAATGCCTGCTCAGCGACGATCTGGACGCCGCCCGCACCATCGCCCGCCGCTTGGATGAAATCAACCGGCAACGCGGCGATTTAACCACCGAGATTCACGCGCAAGCGCTGGATCGAATCGAGCGAGTGGCGCGGGATGCGGGCGAATTACCCTTTGGGCTTTGCCTGTTCGACCCCAGTTGGCACCAAGGGGTAGTCGGCATCATCGCCGGCCGACTGAAAGAGCGCCTGCACCGCCCCGTGATCGTGTTCGCGCCCGACCGCGACGGCAAAATCAAGGGCTCTGGCCGCTCGGTAGAAGGCATGCACCTGCGCGATGCTTTAGCGGCAGTCGCGACCGCCCACCCCGGCCTGATCGGCCATTTCGGCGGGCACGCTATGGCCGCTGGATTGAGCTTGACGGCCGATCATTTCGAGCCGTTCGGCCGGGCGTTCGATGCCGAGATTCGCCTGAGGCTCACCGCCGATGACCTGCACGGCCGCTTGCTCAGCGATGGCGAGCTGGCAACAGGCGATTTCTCGCTGGATACCGCCAAGTTATTGCGCGAGGCTGGCCCCTGGGGTCAGGGCTTTCCCGAGCCGCTATTCGACGGCGTGTTCGAGGTGGTTTCCCACCGGGTGATGCAGGATCGGAAAACGCTAAAATTGTGGCTGCGACCACCGGGCACTTCTCTGACGCTGGAAGCGATCGCTTTCGGGCGCGCACCCGACTTCGTGCCCGGCACGGCGCGGGTGCGCATCGCGTACCGCCTGGATGTCAACGATTGGCGCGGCGAACGCTTGCAATTGCGCGTCGAGCATCTGGAAGCCGCCTGAACGCTTCTCCTTTACTCCAAACCGAGTTGATCGGCGAACCGCCAATTGTTCTTCCCGGCCCGTTTGGCGGCGTACATGGCGGTATCGGCTTGGCGGAGCAGGCTCATCGCCAGTTCCAGGTTGGCTGGCAACTCCGGCCGGTATAGCGCGATACCGATACTGGCGGTCACGACGGCGCTCGCCGCGCCCAGCGGCACCGGCTCCGCCAAGCGGGCGATGATTTTCTGCGCCACGGCGGCGGCAGCATTAGGGTGTTCGAGATTGGATAGGACGACCGTGAACTCGTCGCCGCCCAACCGCGCCGCCGTATCGACGGCGCGCACGCACTGTTGCAAGCGCATCGCGACTTGCCGGAGCAACTCGTCGCCCATGTCGTGACCGAACGTGTCGTTCACTTGCTTGAAACCATCCAAATCCACCAGCAATACAGCCAGCAGCCGCCACTGGCGCCGGGCCTGCTGCAAACCTTTGCGCAGATGCTCGAACAACAGATTGCGGTTAGGCAAGCTGGTCAGGCTATCGTAGTTGGCCAACCGCCAGTTGCGTAAGCTAACCTCGGCCAGTATCCGAGTCCGCTCCTCCACCTTGGCTTCGACTTTGGCCTCCAACGTTTGATCGTAATCTCGCAGCAGCGCCTCGGCCATTTTGTGGAGCGCCTCGGCCTTTTTGTGGTCGGTGATATCGGCGGTCGTGCCGCGATAGCCCAAAAACTCGCCGTCCTCGTCGAATAGGGGCAAACCGCTGTTGCGCGTCCAGGCCGAGCGATCTTGGCCGGGCAATCGCACGCGCAGCACCAACTGTTGGAAAGAGTGCCTTTGTTGGATCGCCGCCTCCAACGTGGCCAGATTGGTGTCTCGCTCCTGAGAAATGACGTAATGTCGCCAGTTTTTGCCGAGCGGATCGTCGCCCGGTTTCGTGGTTTCGGCAAAATGTCCCCTCAACTCGCACAGATTGCCAGCAGCATCGAACTCCCAAAGCAAATCGTTGGAAATCTCGGCGAGATCCCGGAACAAAGCGGTGTTCGTGAGCCTTTCGTGAGATACCGCGCCGGTCAACAAGCCCGAAGCGACCACGGCCGCCATCACGATCTGGTACTGAAACGCTAAATCGGTTTGCCCGAACGATAACACCAACGCCACGATACCCAGTTCGCAGAGAAACACGGCCAATACCGCACCCCGCATGCTACGGGTTGCCACGATCCAAACTAGCACCGGCAACACCAACAGGGTCATGAACGGATTCGCTTTCTCATGCCAAAGATGATGTGGTACCCAAAACAAAGCCACCAGCAACAACGCCGACAGCAGGATATGAACGAGAATTGTCCTCACCGAAGGCCAATCGACCGTTGTCGGCAACCGGAACCAGCCCGGTGCGTCGCCTTTGCGCAAGCGCCGCGCCAGAGGGGCCACGAAAATAAGCAGCAGCGGCGCGAACGTGGTGACTCCAACGAAATCCCCAACCCACCAACTCAGCACGCTCTCGGATAGCCGGGATTGCGGCGGCAACAAGCCGGCGGCATTCAGGATTTGGGTACCGACTAAAGCCGAAAATAGGGAACCGGCGGCAGCAGCGGCGAGAAACGCAGCCATTTGTTGCGGGTCGTTGAAATACCACCGCTCGCGGCGGCGTCCTCCCGGATAGCGACGCAGGGCGTAGGCCGCCACGACATAGCCAAGCGGAGACAACAGGTTGGCCGCCAAATAATACGGCCACTGTTCCCAAGACCAGATGGATAATCCTCCGAGCAGCGACGCCAAGATGGGCAACGGCAGCGCTCGCCCGCCGTACTCGAACAGAATGGCAAACGTCAGGCCGGCTGGCGGGTACCAAAGGCTGATCCCGGTCGCGGCATTTAATCCGCTCGACGCATACCATAGCGCCACCCACATCGCGACATAGCCGAGCGCCAGAGCCATCGCTCGAAGCTGCGGCTTCCAAACCGATATCGCATTACGCACATCGCGCACGGTTTTCATGCCGCCTATCTTTGCCGACGGTTGCCGATCATGGACTCGTTGCACCCAACGCTTATCATTTATATCGATACTCAATAATGCTGGAGCCGAAACAAAGTCTCGTCCTCGAACACCGCTGCAATCGCATCGCCCACCACTGCCCCCCACCGAATGCAGCCTGCGTCATCGGCGATCAAATCCTGGCGGATTTCGACTTCCACATGCGGCAAGCCGGCCACGCCACCGTGGGTGTCCATGGTGAAGCCGACTTCTCTCCCCGAATAAGGCTCGTTGTCGCCTACGCATAAATCGGGTTCGGCTCGCAATCGAGCCAGCAGCGGCAGAGCCAAGCGCGGATCGCGGTTCCACAATACGCCAAGCTGCCACGGCCGGCGGAAACCACTCATCACCGGCGTGAAGCTGTGGATGGCAACCAGCGCCGGCGCCCGGCCCTGGCCGTGCCGCCAGCGGTGCGCCAACATGCGGGTAATGGCGTGATGATAGGGCCAAAACACCTCGTTCAGCCGGGATTCCGCCGCCGCATCGTCAAGATTCCGATTGCCGGGGATAAAAATTCCGTCGCTGACTTCGGCGATGGAGGTCGGATCGCCGGGAGAGCGGTTGCAGTCGATCACCAGCCGCGAATAACCGGCCAATATCGCCGATGCATCCAACCGCGCCGCCAGCAATCGGGTGACTTGCGCGGCGCCGATATCCCAAGCGATGTGCTGAGACAGCGCCGTCGGTTTTAATCCGAGTTGGCCGAGCCTTGCCGGAACGGCGTTGCTGGCATGATCGCAGACCAGCACCACCGCTGCCCGGCCATCCGGGTTAACTACGCAAAAAGGTGGTGGATCTCCAGAATCTAGTAGAGGTGAGATAGCGGGATTAGCGGCCCCATCGTTCATGGATGACGAAAAAATTTGGTGTATATCGACCATGGATAATGAAAATTTCGTGCCAAAAATTAAAAATTATGGGAATAAAAATTTACAGATATCGTACCGTCAGCCTTTGCACTGATGGCGCAAGCCGAATTAACGCTCATCCGTATAATCGCTAAATCCAGCTCGGGAACTCAGAATCGATCTCGGTCGTTTATCCGGTTGGCCGGATCAGCCGAATATCTGCTTGGCACGCGACGGACTCGACGGTGGCACCGCCGGAAATCGCGACGATGACGAGGAGGGATTCGAGCCGTTTGGCTCAACTGTTTTGCCGAACGGCGCTCGATCAGCGCTCTCCACCGACACGGTTGCGGTCCACATCCGTGGAGAGCTCTCGGCCATACCGTTGACTTAGCGATGCTCGAAAGTCACCATATTGATACAATCCGCGCACAGATTATTCAAGCGCTGGACTGGCATGGCGAAAGATTCCGTTGGAGTCCACGGTATCGTGGCGGTCTTTTTTTCGGGATCATCCACGATGGCGGCTAACCCTCTGGTTTTGAAGCTGGCGTTGATAGCCGTTTGCAGCGTGTTGGTCTTCGAGCTGTCTTGGGTTAGCCGGGCTTTGACCAAATCTTCGTATTGCTGTTCCAGGGCTTGGCTCGGTTGCCGGAAAGCCAAAAACAGAATGCTTTCCGAGCCGACTTTGTTATCGAGCTGGAAGGATTTGTCCTTGGCGGGCAAATAATAGGCAACCCCGGCCCGAACCGGATTGAGGTTGTTGACTTTTACGCCACCAAATTCTGTCATGGGAAAGAGCCGGTAAATCGCTTTGCTGCTATCGACCTGGAAAATGTAAACGTAGCTATCTTCCGTCGGCGTAAATTGAATTTTGTAGTGGTCGCCAGAGTTCAGCGTGCTCCCCCCGATCAGTGGCTTAAGAGGCCCTTGGCCACCGGGACGGTAGACATAATTGACCTTGAAATTGAGCGGCTTGCCGGTTTGTGGAACCAAAGATGCCGACCTTGGAGTCGCGCCCCCCGGCTCGGGGACGATCTTGACGGTCCCGGCCGGACCGCGAGTTTTGAGGTCGGCATCAGTTGCGGGATCGGCCGCTTCGACGCTGCCGGCGATTCCGATCAACGTACCGCCGAACAAGACGAGCAGAGGGTAATTCCACCAACGGGTTTTAGAGTTCATGGCTTCCTCTCGCATTGTGTTTGAAATTCAAAGCAGGCACAGCGCCCGCTCGCGCTCTCTGCAATCTGTCGGTCAAGCGCATTTGTAGTTCCGTGATTCGCGCAGAATCCTGCGCGCGGCGCGCTTCGACGAGCGCAGCATATTGATTTTCCAGTTCGGCGTTCTGGTTTTTGAGGGCTAAAACGTGAATTTGCTCTTGGCCGGTCTGGTCATCGAGCTGAAAAGCTTCGTCTTCGGCCGGTACGAAGTAGGCCGTGCCGGCCCGCACCGGATTTGCGTTACCGGCTTGCGCAGTCCCGGCGCTTTCGGGCGGGAACAGACGGTAAACGGCTCCGCTGCTGTCGATTTGGAAGACGTAAACGTAGCCGTTCTGCTCGGGCGTAAAGCGGATCTGGTAGCGATCTCCGGAATGCAGGACGCTGCCGTCGAGCAACGGCCGGAAATTGAGCTGGTCGGTGGGTCGATAGGAATAGGAGACTTGAACCGGCAACGCGGACTTCGGCGGGCGTTGCCAAATTGTGTAACCTATCCCTGCGAGCAAGGCAACGACCAGCGGAAGCGCAATACCGATCAATCGCTTGTTAAACGGTTTTTCGGTTATGTCGCCGCTGCCCGGCGACGACAAGATAACGGTTTTATCGTTCTCCTGCTCGGCGAGCTTGTCGATCGCATCGACAAGATGCTCGGCGAGAGTAAACCGCTCGTTCGGATTGCGGGCTAGCATCCTGTCCAGAATGCCCTGATACCGGCTCAATTCGGCCGGCAGCGGTTCAGTATAGCCTTCCAGCGTACGATCGGGCCGGAATCCGGTCAGCATCTCGAAAAACACCAAGCCCAGAGAATACAGGTCGCTACGACCGTCGAGGGGCTTCCCTTGGGCCTGTTCTGGGCTCATGTAAAGAACCGTGCCGACCGCCAGGCCAGTCGCGGTAAGCTGGACGCTGTCTTCGTAGGCTTTCGCGATCCCGAAATCGGAAAGCACCGCGTTATTATCGTCCCGAAACAAGATGTTGGCCGGCTTGATATCCCGATGAACGAAGCCCTGACGATGAGCGTGGCCCAAAGCGCTGGCCAGTTGGCGCAAAATCGCGAGCGCCTGCTTTGGAGATAATCCTTTTTGAATACGATCCCTCAACGTACCGCCTTCCACGTACTCCATGATCATGTAGTACTGGTTGAGACACTCGCCGATATCGTGAATTGTCACGATATGCGGATGCCGCAACTGAGCGATGATTTTTCCCTCCTTGAGAAAACGCTGGCGAAACGTGGCGTCGATGCTCAGCGAAGGCGTGATCACCTTGATCGCGACCGGCCGTTCGAGCGCCTCCTGAATCGCCAAATACACTTGCCCCATCGCGCCGCTGTTGATCAGCTTTTCGACTTTGTAACCGGGGATTAGGGGAGCCGACTCAATCTTGACCTCGTCGATATCGATATCGCCCAGTTCGTCATTTTCCTGTCCATCGGACTTGATATCATCGGGATAAGACATTATGGCCACCACCCGCTTCGCTAAAGTAATTGTCTTTGGCCTCTAGCCACCAATCGACGGGTTCGATCCTCCCCTGCGCGCCCAGGAAAAAACGGATTGTAGACCGCGCGAGGTGCATCGCTAAAAATCCCAACGCAGTTCGGCCGAGATAGCGTGGTCTTCCAAGTTCCGGTAACCAAACAGGGTACGGTACTGGAGCAAGGCGGCCGGTCCTCGATTAAATCGCGCTGACAGACCCAGACCGAGCCGGAAGTAATCTTTGTCCACCGGATCGGTCACCAGTTGGAACAAGTTATCCGGAACGACGGCGCCTTCCACAAAGCGGCCCCGGACGAAGCGGCTGTCGTCTTCGAACTCGTGCAGCCAACTGAACTCCACCTGAGGCTGCAAAATACCCCACGGTCGATCGATCAGGTAGCTGGCCCGGCCGCCCACGCTCGACACCAAAGATTGCAGATCCTGCTCCTCGATCGCCACCGCCCAGGCCGAGCCTGGATTGCCGTCGCCGGTCCGCTCCTGGAACGAATCCAGCCGCATGTCCAGATAGCTCAGACGAACTTCGGGGCCGAAGCTCAAGTTGCCGCGCGCGAATTCGTAGCCGGCACCCAAATCCGCGAAAAATTGCTGGCCGTTGTAGCTGCTATCGAAGCTTTGGTTTACTGCCGCGTTCTGCACCCGGTAGGCCACGTTGCGCCGCTGGTCGTAATCGTTCCAGCCATAGCTCACCATCCCCTCGACGTAGAACCGATCGGAGGGGTAATAGGTGCCATACAGCGTCAGGCCATAACCTCGGGTATCCAGATAACCGCCGTTGCTGTCCATATCGGTGTCGACAGCAGTATACGAAAAGGCGGTTCCCAGAACGAACTGGCCGGTGAACCGATAATCGGCACCCAAGGTCACCTCGCGGGTTTTGAAGTCGAATCCCGTTTGGTTCTCGGTGCCATCCCGATTCCCGAAATTGAAAGTACCGCTGGCAAAAATGCCGAGCGCACCCAGATTCGTGTCCACGTCCGCGCTGGGACCACCGCCGCCCAAACTGGCCAGCAGATAGCGCAAATCCCGGCCGGACAACGTCCAGCCACCGTGCTGGATATTCAAGCGGTCGAGGTTGATGCCCATAACCCCGGTACGCAGCGAGGCCATGCGCGAACGGATGCTCAGCATCTGGGTCTGCGCGCTGGTCTGCGACGTATCCAGCGCGGTGCCCAAAACCGTGGGGGTGATCTGTTCCAGGGCCAGGCCAACCCCCGAATCACCGTTGCTGGCCGCATCGATCAACGTGTCGCAGTCTCGCAGGAAATTCGCGCTAGCGGCCCGGTCGAAACACAGCCCGCCGATGGCGCGGCCAATCGTCCTCGCGTTCGGATTGTCGGTCGTCTCTTCCAAAAGGGTCTGGATGTCTTCCTTGTTGCGCGTCACCGTGACCGTGACCGTCGCCGTATCGGTGCTAATGCCATCGGTGATGGTGTAGGTGAAGGTATCGGTGCCGGTGAAGTTCGAGGCGGAGGTATAGGTGATGGTGCCGTTCGAGCCGGCCACCGCGCTGCCATGAGACGGGGCGCCAACCTGGGTGACGATCAACCCCGCACCGATATCGTTGGCCAACACCGGGATGGAGACGGGCACCCGAGTCCGGGCAGAGGCCGCATCATCCACGGCATCTAGTGCCGGCGCGACGACCGTTATGCGCACCCTGGCCGTATCGGTTTGGCCGAAGCTGTCGCGAATGCTGTAAGCGAAACTGTCGGTGCCAGCAAAATTCGAAGCGGGCGTATAGATGATCGTGCCGCTCGTCCCGGCTACGGCACTACCGTGGGCCGGAGTACCGATTTGAACGATGGTCAATCCCGTGCCCGCGTCGTTGGCCAGCACCGGAACAGTCACCGCTGTTCTGGCCGGAGTAGTGGCCGAGTCATCGACGGCGTCCAAGGTGGGTGGTCTCACCGTCACCGTCACCGTGGCCGTGGCGGTTCGCCCGAAACTGTCGCGGATGGTATAGCTAAAGCTGTCGGTCCCGGTAAAGCCAGCCTTGGGCGCGTACACCACCGCATTGCCGCTGACGCTCGCCGTACCGTTGGACGGACTGCCGACGCTGACAATCGCGATTCCCGTACCCGCGTCGTTGGCCAGCACCGGGATGGTGACCGGCGTTCCCGCCGCCGTGGTCGCCGCGTCGTCCGCCGCACTCAGCCCCGGCGGCCTCACCGTCACCGTCACCGTAGCCGTAGCGGTCCGCTGGAAGCTATCTCGGACAGTGTAGGTAAAAGCGTCGTTCGGGGGGCTGGCAAAGCCCGGATCGGGGGTGTAGACAATCGCGTTGCCGCTGATTGCGGCGCTGCCGTTCGGCGGGTCGCTCACCTGGATGATAGTCAATCCTGTGCCAGTATCGTTGGCCAGCACCGGGATGGCGACCGGCGTTCCCGCCGTCGTGGTCGCCGCGTCGTCCGCCGCACTCAGCCCCGGCGGCCTCACCGTCACCGTCACCGTAGCCGTGGCGGTCCGCTCGAAACTATCTTGGACAGTGTAGGTAAAAGCGTCGTTCGGAGGGCTGGCAAAGCCCGGATTGGGAGTGTAGACAATCGCGTTGCCGCTGATTACGGCGCTGCCGTTCGGCGGGTCGCTCACCTGGATGATGGTCAATCCTGTAATCGGCGTATCGTTGGCCAGCACGTCGATTGTCACCGGCCGCCCCGCATCCGTGGCCGCTGCGTCGTCCGCCGCACTCAGCCCCGGCGGCCTCACCGTCACCGTCACCGTGGCCGTGGCGGTCTGCTGGAAGCTATCTCGGACAGTGTAGGTAAAGGCGTCGTTCGGAGGGCTGGCAAAGCCCGGATTGGGGGTGTAGACAATCGCGTTGCCGCTGATTACAGCGCTGCCGTTCGGCGGGTCGCTCACCTGGATGATGGTCAATCCTGTAATCGGCGTATCGTTGGCCAGCACGTCGATTGTCACCAGCCGCCCCGCATCTGTGGCCACTGCGTCGTCGCCTGCATTGATTGGCGCAACACCGACGCCGCTCAAGCTCGCAGTCAGGGTTTCAATACAACCATCCCCACACGTATCGACCACGACGCTGAGAGTTCCTGTTTGCGTTCCTAACGCCGAAGGAACAAAAGTCACGCTAATAGCGCAACCGGACAATGCGGGCAAAAATGCAGGGCAGTTTGTCGCGAAAAAATTATTTCCTGCAGTAACACCAACGACACTAATCGCCGATTGAGGATCATTATTAGTCAAAGTGATTGTTTGTGGCGAACTCGTTGTCCCGACAGTAACATTTCCAAAATTGATCGATGTGGGCGTCAAGGTTTGCGCCATCAGTTCGATCCCCCAATCGGGCACGAATACCGCCAAAAGGCCGACGAACGCCAGAGAAACCGCTCGCGACCAGAACCAATAGTGCTTTTTCATGAATAATGCCGCCCTTACGTGGGTATTGCCCATCGGCCGCCGCGAACGGCGACCTCCCCCGTTATCGACTAAATATCATGGCGACGAACTGCTTTCCCCGATGAGGGTGAACGCTGCCCAAAATACCGGATGCGCCATGTTCGGCTGTTCCAGCAACGCCAGTTGCGCTCGCCGCAGTGCGTCCGCCCGACCCAGATGGGGCGCTTTTCGGTACGAATCGAAAGTGTGGGTAGTCAGGAAAACCGTCGGCTCCGACACCACGTACCAATGAGACGCCAGCAGCGCGCGGGTACCGGCGTAGAAAAACGCCGTGGCCAAGCCAGACAGCCCTTCGCCGCGCAGGTTGCCGCCTCCCGAGCCCGCCGTGTTGCAAGCCGACAGCAATACCCAGTCGGCATCCAGCTTCAGCTCGGCGATGGCGCTGGCACCGAGCAGGCCATTGTCACCGGTGGTCGCCGCGGCCCGCGGTGTCAATGCCAGCGCCGGTTCCGCCAGACAGTCCAGTTCGCCCGGCAATAGGGCATGGGTAGCGAATGCGACGATGCGGTAGTCTTGCAGGTTGCCGGCCTGCACGGCGGGTACCGTGGCCTGCCGGCCCAGCACGACCGCCCGTTCCGGCCTCGCGCCCAAAGTACGAGCCAGAGTATGCAGTTCGGTCGCCGTCTCCGGGAGCTGCGGCAAACGACTCAGCGCCTTGGCGTCGAATTGACAATTTTGCATGATCTGCTCGACCTTGCCGCCGCTACCACCGCGCAATGTCCCTGCCTGCTCCGAAAACACCGGATCGCCAAAACCGACGAACGGCAACCGCGCTTGCGAAGAGCCAGCCACTTGGCGGAACTGTTCCAACGCCACCACCGAAGGCAACAGGCTGAGCGCCATGTCCCGCACCAGCCAAGCCGCTTGCCGATAGTCGCCCGGATCCGTCGGAACCTGCCGTACCAGCAGCGCGGGCGGCAAACTGAGCAACACCCCCGCCGGCACCACGACCAAATGCCCGACGTCGGCTAGCCCCGGTTCCAAAGGTCCCAGCAATTGCTGGTACAGCTCGTGAGCGAGAGCTAGATCAAAATTGGGAATCTTCCCCGAACTGGCATCCACCCCCGCACGCAACCGCCGGACCTCGGCGGCCAGTTGCTGGGCCGACAGCTTTGCGGCGATACCGTACACGGTGCCGTCGGCCTTGACCAGAAACACCCAGGTTTCGTTTTTCCCAGGCAGCACCCGCAACAGCGCCTCGTTGCGCCGCAACAGCTTCGCCACCTCCGCCGCGTTCAGCGGAGTTGGCGTGACGAGGTGGCCGTAGCGGGGAAACCGCGCCTGCAACTGCTCTTCCCGTTGGCGGTATTCTTCCGCCGCTGCCCGCAGCTTGGCTTTGAGCGCTTCCTCCTTGGCGCCATCTCGCGCCAAAAACGGTTTGCTTTGCTCCACGCCCAGCTCGTACTGCACGTCCTGCCTGGTTTTTAAAGCGTCCTGCAACGCTCGCGCGGTTTCGCGCACTTCGGGGTTGGATTCGGCGAGGCGCGCGGCCACCTGGGTGATGGCCCGGCCTGCCGCTGGCGTTTGCCCCAACTGCGAGACCACAAACGCCTCGTCGAACAAAGCCGCCTTGTCGGCCGCGGAATCCGTTTCGGCAAGCTGGAACAACAATTCGAGGTAGCCCTCGACATCGTCCGCTTTCAACTGCGCCAACGTTGCGCGATCGCTCAACAGAATGCGGCGGGTGTCGCGCCAGAGCTCTAAGGCACGGCCGGGCTGGCCGGCCGAGCGCTCGACGCTGGCCTGTACCATCAACGCCTCGGCTAGCGCCCGGCCTTCGCCAAACAGAGCGCGCTTCAATTCGACCGCCGCCTGGGCTTGAGCGCGAGCTTTCTCGAACGATCCTTGGCGGCGGTAGACTTCCGCCAACCGCTGTTGGGTTTCGCCCGCCCAGTGATAATCGCCGCCCCGCACGGCGTCGAAAATTTTGAAAGCCTGCGCGTAGACGGTTTCGGCTTCTGCCAGCTTGTCCAGTTCGAGGTACACGTCGCCGACGCCGACCAGCGAGTGGGCGATCCGGGGATTCGTTTCGCCTTGCCGAGAACGCGCGGCCGCTGCCTTGCTCGCCTCCCAGGATCGTTGGGCGTATTGTTCGGCCTTCGCGCGATCACCCCGATACAGCTCGTACCAAGCCCGATAAACCAGAAATTCTGGCCAGTCCGAAACGTCCGGCGAAGCTTTTACCAGCGGCTCGGCGCGCTGAAACATCGCTTCCGCCGCACCGGGTTGCAGGCGAGCAAGCTCGCGGGCTATTCGCGCGATCAAATAACCGCCGCTGGGATCGTTGGCTCCCTTGATGCGTTCGTGAATTTCTAGCGCGCGCTGCGCCAATTCCAAGGCGCGCTGGTGGTTTTTCGCGGAGTTATACAGGGTGCTCAGCTCGTCCAAAGCCGTGAATTGCCCCATGTCCTCCAAACCGATACGTCGGCCTTCGGGCACGATGGCTTGCTCGGCGAGCGCGATCAACTGCGACCGGCTGCCGGGGAGCTGCTCCTGGGCCGTGCCCCGCAGCGAGGCGTGGACGAAACTCTCGAACAGCGGCGCAAGATGCGCCGGTCCCCAGAGCACGAAGGCGCGACCGTCGGCGCCGGCTGCGATCAGCAGGTAGGGAAAACCGCCGTTGTGGCTGGTGCAGCGGCGCAGAACGGCCGCTC
>DEHU01000251.1 GCA_002352125.1 Competibacteraceae bacterium UBA2792
CGGCGCGGCGGCAGGCGCAGATCGACTCCGGTAAGGAAACCATCGTCGGCGTCAACAAGTACCGGCTGGCGAAAGAAGACCCGCTGGAAATTCTCGCCATCGACAACACCGCCGTGCGCGAGGCGCAGGTGCAACGCCTGCACAAGCTGCGCGCCCAGCGCGACGAGGCCAAGGTCAAAGCCTGCCTGAGCGCCATCACCGAATCCGCCAGTTCCGGTTCCGGCAATCTGCTGGAGAAGGCGGTGGAAGCGGCCCGCGCCCGCGCCAGTCTAGGCGAAATCTCCGACGCGATGGAAAAGGTGTTCGGCCGGCACAAGGCGATCATCCGCGCCATCTCCGGGGTATACAGCAGCGAATTCGGCGAGGCCGAGGAAATCGCCAAGGTCCGCCAGATGGCCGACGAGTTCGAAAAGAACGAAGGCCGCCGCCCGCGCATTCTGGTCGCCAAGCTGGGTCAGGACGGCCACGACCGGGGCGCGAAGGTGATCGCCACGGCGTTCGCCGACCTTGGTTTCGACGTGGACATCGGCGCGCTGTTCCAGACCCCGGAGGAAGTCGCCCGGCAAGCGGTGGAAAACGACGTGCACGTCGTCGGCATGAGTTCGCTGGCTGCCGGCCACAAGACTTTGCTGCCGCAACTGATTGCGGAACTGAAGAAGCTGGGCCGCGAGGACATCATGGTGGTCATCGGCGGCGTGATCCCCGCCCAGGACTACGAGTACCTCAAGGCCAACGGCGCCGCCGCCATCTTCGGCCCCGGCACGGTGATTCCCATCGCCGCGCAGAAGGTGCTGGTGGAGTTGAACGAACGCCTGGCGGCGTGAGGGTGAGGTGAGGGATGGCGGGGTGGGCAATGCCCACCCCGGCTTTAACTTCAAAATATAAGAAAGAGCCTATATCCGTGGTAGCCAAGAACGAATTCGAAAAGGTAATCGAGGAAGTAACAGGGGAGTCTGTCAGTTCTCTCCGTAATATGCCTATTGACGAACGCCGTAGAATAACCGAAAAGAAATTTAATCGGCGTATGCTATTTCCTTCCCTCTTCCCCATCATTGGTAGAGGAAACGTCCTTGGAAACTGCACTATAAGTAGAGAGAAAATTGAGTCCCAATTAGACGAGGTACTTAAATGACAGTGGAGGTCAATAAGATTACTTGGGACAAAGGCCGTCCTACTAATCTTACACAGCTTTTTGAATTTTATCATGAGTATGTTAAGCTTTTGTATGCTTCTGTACAAACTCGCAATGAAATTCCAGTCGAGATGCTATTTGAATTTAACGCAGCCCTTGATCATTTATCACGCCAATGGTTCTACTCCGAAAAAGAACAAGAAGTGGTTGCAAAAGCTTACAGTCACTTCAAACGTGCTTGCTTGGATGCCTTTAAAATAAAATTCAAAGAGATAGCTGATCAATATAAAGAGCTATGCTCTATTGATACTAGCGTTATTGACAATGGAGATTTTGACCGAAAACTCCACTCATTCTTCAATGAAATAAGAAAAAAAGCCACAAAGGCAAGACAAATGGAAGGCCAACCTGATAAAAATGGAGCTGTACCAGCTTTTGAAGTATGGGAAAATGTTTACGCTGATTGTGTGAAATTTCATCAAGAGTTTTTCCTACATGAAAAACTAAATTGGGCTAGGCGCAGAGGTTTTTGGTTAGCCATATCTCATAAAAGCATAGAATTTTTTTTAGGGCTTTTAGCAGGAACTATCTCTTCACTTCTTGTTTGGTGGTTCACAACGCGTTGAAAGATATATAGCGCGTAGGGCGGGCTAACGCAGCGTAATCCGCCGGAATTGAGCGACTCCACAATCGGCGGGTTACGGACTCACATCTTAACCCGCACTATTGCACGATGATTACCGATGCGGTGAATGATGATGCGGGATGCGTACCCTACTTGGCTGAGTTAATTGTAGAGGCAGTTAGGAGTCAACCCGTTTCGATAAAACTATGATGCCGAAATTGCACCTTGAAACATCGGTTATAAGCTATTTGACTGCTCCTGACTGGGATGAACAACAAGTTCGGAAAGTTATTGCGCATTATGAATGCACAGATTGAAAACGAAGCGGTTGCCGAAGACGCGGCTACTCTCCAAGATCAAACTCAGGCTGTGATGGAAATACCTACGGAGCTTGTGCATATAGCAAGGAAATTAATTGCTAAACATTGTGGCAATAATACTCAACCTAATCAAGAACCATGATCGAAAAAACATGTTTTGAGCTTTTGAACGTGTTAGATAAATTGAGTAAATAGTTTCCGAAAGTTCACTCACAATTGAATAGCTCCACAATCGGCTGGTTTTGGACTTACGCCTAAAAAAGCCTTTTTAAAAAAGTTTTATTCTGTACCACCCCGAGGCATACCTGATCTTTTTCATTGAAAATCCGAGGCTTTCACGTTGATCGAGATCAAAGTATTAACATTATCGCTCGTTGCAATAGGCACAATAGTGATGTTGATCGGCATGGTCAAATATTACTCTGTATGTCGATTAACCCAAACCCTCCTAGAAAGCGAAGAAGCGCTAGGAAATCGATGGTGTAAAGTTTATTATTCATTGACAGGTCTTTTTCTAGCTGGATATCTAATCGTATTTATTTCATTATGTTACAGCATTCCAATTATTAGTGAGCTGCTTACCGGGATCATATTTTTCTTTGGAGCTGTATTTGTACTGATCGACATCACACTACAGACCGGCATGCTCTCATCAATCAAGCAAAAACACGAAAAGATAATCAAACAAAACGAACAATTACACCAAACCGAAGATGTCACTATATTTACGTTGGCTTATCTGGCTGAAATCAGAGATCAAGAAACTGGAAAGCACTTAGAAAGAACATCGCAGTATGTCGGCGCATTGGCAAGAGAGCTCAGCTATATGCCAAAATATAACTCCTACCTTACCGAAAGATATATTTTCGATATTGTAAAATCAGCCCCTCTACATGATATTGGTAAGGTTGGAATTCCAGACTCAATATTAAAAAAAATGGAAAGCTGACTACGGAAGAATTCGAAATCATAAAGCAACATTGCGAATTCGGAGCAAATATTCTCAAAACAGCAGAGAAAAAGCTAGGTTTCGAATCTTTTCTTAGAATCGCTATTCAACTTGTCATGTCTCATCATGAAAGATGGGATGGTCAAGGCTACCCACAAGGATTAAAAGGGGATAAAATACCTTTATCGGCTCGAATCATGGCCCTTGCCGATGTTTATGACGCTTTACGCAGTAAACGCTGTTATAAAGAAGCATTTCCTCACGAACAATCCTATGCAATTATCGTAAAAGAAAGAGGAAAACAATTTGATCCAGATATCGTAGATGCCTTTATAAAAACAGAGCAAACATTCTTAGAAATTTCTAATACTTTTGTTGATGATTCAACATAATCCACCCTTACAGACCACATGTTTAATCCTTACATTTCCATCGTCTGTTACCCAAGTCGCTTGGCCTAGAGAAAGATCTAAACCATAACCAGATTTATACTTACGTTGTTGCTGGCAAACTATGACAATTTCTTAAACTAACAGGGTAAAAATCCGCTCATCGATCCGACAAAACTCTATACATCGAACACATCGATGAAATTGGGCACGCCGTTGAAAATGAACGGTTCTCCCGCCTTACCCAACCTCAGCGAGTGACGATTCTGCCCATGAGCGAAAAACACCAAAAACCCGACTGGGTTCCCAAAAATGCTGGCAAGGAATTCACCACCTCAGTAATGGCCGGCGTCGATGGCGGCCACGACGGCATCCTGGGCCAAGCCAGCGTGGAAGTACCGCGCAAGCACTCCCCGCGCCGCCGCCGGCTGACGGTGGACGAATACGTGGCCGGCGTGCTGGCTGGCGACCGCAACGTCCTGGGCCAAACCATCACCTTGGTGGAAAGCAACGCCAAGGCACACTTCGATATGGGCCAGGAGGTGCTGCGACAACTGTTGCCTCACACCGGCAACTCGATCCGGGTCGGCATCACCGGCGTACCCGGTGCCGGCAAAAGCACCTTTATCGAAGCCCTTGGCCTGCATCTGTGCGCGCAGGGCCACAAGGTGGCGGTATTGGCGGTAGACCCCAGCAGCACCGTCACCCGCGGTAGCATCCTCGGCGACAAGACTCGCATGGAGCTGCTATCGCGCGATCTGCGCGCCTTCATCCGCCCGTCCCCCTCCGGTGGTACCTTGGGCGGCGTGGCGCGCAAAAGCCGCGAAACCATCCTGGTCTGCGAGGCCGCTGGCTTCGACGTGATCCTGGTGGAAACCGTCGGCGTTGGTCAGAGCGAAACCACGGTGCGTTCGATGGTCGATTTCTTCCTGCTGCTGATGATCGCCGGAGCCGGCGACGAGCTACAGGGCATCAAAAAAGGCATCATGGAGTTGGCCGATGCACTGCTGGTCAATAAAGCCGACGGCGATAACAAAATCCGCGCTAACGCCGCCCGCGCCGACTACAACCGGGCACTGCATTATCTTGCCCCCGCCACCGAGGGCTGGCGCACCAAAGCCTATACCTGCTCCGCCCTCAACAGCGAAGGCATCGATGCCATCTGGAAAGTGATCGGCGACTTCCGCCAGCACGTCACGACCGGCGGCGCATTTGCGAAGCGCCGGCAACGACAAACCCTAGATTGGGTATACTCGATGGTCGAGGAACACTTGCGCGCCAGTTTCTTCAACCACGCTGGCGTCGGCAGTATCCGCGCCGATGTAGAATATGCCGTGATCGAAGGCCATTTGCCCCCGACCGTGGCCGCACAACAACTGATCCATAAATACGAAGGCCATTAATATCGACTGGGAGGATACAACCATGCTGCGTAGTCCCCGCGATTTCTTCAAACCCAAGGTCGTCGGCGCTCCCGAACCGCTCCGCGAGATTCCGGTTCGCCCGTCGCGAATGATCCACTTTTTCGATCCCAGCAACGCCAAGATGGCGGTCAAGGTACCGGACATCGCCAAGACCGTGGACATCATGCTCGGCAATTTGGAAGACGCCGTGCCGATCGATCGCAAGGAAGCCGCCCGCGAAGGGCTGGTACAGATCGGCAAGAATGTCGATTTCGGCGACACTCAGTTCTGGACTCGCGTCAACAGCCTCGACAGTCCGTGGTTCCTGGACGACCTGATCCGGCTGGTCGGCGAAATCGGCGACAAGCTGGACGTGATCATGCTGCCCAAGGTCCAGGGACCGTGGGATATTTACTTCGCCGACCAACTGCTGGCGCAACTGGAAGCCAAGTACGGCGTGAAAAAACCGCTGATGCTTCACGCCATTCTGGAAACCGCGCTCGGCGTGGCCAACGTCGAAGACATCGCCAACGCCAGCCCCCGGATGCAAGGCATGAGCCTCGGTCCCGCCGATTTGGCCGCCTCGCGCCGGATGAAGACCACCCGGGTCGGCGGCGGTCATCCCGATTACCTGGTGCGCACCGACCCCGATCCCAACAACCCCGATGCCCCCCGCCTCACCGCACAGCAAGACTTGTGGCACTACACCATCGGCCGAATGGTGGATGCCTGCGTCAGCGTCGGCGCCCTGCCCTTCTATGGGCCGTTCGGCGACATCGCCGACCTGGTGGCCTGCGAAGACCAGTTCCGCAACGCTTATCTCATGGGCTGCGTCGGCACCTGGTCGCTGCATCCGAACCAGATCGCCATCGCCAAGCGGGTGTTCAGCCCGAAACCGGAGGAAGTCGCCTGGGCCAAGCGCGTCGTCGAAGCCATGCCCGACGGCAGCGGCGCGGTGATGATCGACGGCAAGATGCAGGACGATGCGACCTGGAAACAGTGCAAGGTCGTCCTCAATCTCGCTCAGCTCATCGCCAGCCGCGATCTGGAATACAAGGCGTTATACGGGTTCTGAATCGCCCTCACCTCCAACCCCTCTCCCGGAGGGAGAGGGGAATTAACGTGGAAGGCTCCCATGATCGCCCCTTTCTCCATCGCTCGCCTGCCCCGTATCGAATTTGGCGCTGGCAGCATCAAAAAACTCCCTGGCCTGATCGCGCAATACGGCAATCGCGCGTTGCTGGTCACCGGCCAGCGTTCGTTCGTGGATTCGCCCCATTGGCCGATGTTGCTGGCGGCATTGGAGAAAGCCGGTATCGATTGGGAACAAACGAGGGTGGGGGACGAACCTTCACCGCAACTCGTGGATGAAGCGGTCCGGCAGTTTCACGATAAAGACATTACGGTCGTCATCGGCATCGGCGGCGGCAGCGTGCTGGACGCCGCCAAGGCGATAGCAGGTTTGCTACCGGCCGGCGATTCGGTCATGAACTACCTGGAAGGAGTCGGACCGGAAAAACCCTATCACGGCCCGGCCACACCGTTCATCGCCGTCCCCACCACCGCCGGCACCGGCAGCGAAGCGACCAAAAACGCCGTACTCAGCAAGCGCGGCTCCGAGGGTTTCAAGAAATCTTTCCGGCACGACCTGCTGGTTCCGGAATACGCCCTGCTCGATCCGGACCTGCTCGCAAGCTGTCCCAAGCCGCAAATCGCCGCGAACGCGATGGACGCGCTCACGCAACTGCTGGAATCCTACGTCTCCACCAAGGCCAACGTTTTCACCGACGCATTGGCGGAAAGCGGCTTGAAAGCGGTGCGAGAAGGTCTGTTTGCTTGGTACGAAGGCGGCGACCAAGCCGCTGCCGGCCGTTCGCGCATGGCTTATGCGGCGCTGTTGTCTGGCGTCTGTCTGGCGCAAACCGGCTTGGGGTCAGTGCATGGCTTGGCCTCTCCGCTGGGCGCATTCTTTCCGATTCCGCACGGCGTGGTTTGCGGCACCTTGGTCGGAGCTGCCACGCGCGTCAACCTGGCCGCGCTGCGAGCGCGCGATCCCGATAACCCTTCCTGGCGCAAGTATGCCCGGGCTGGGGATATCTTGTACGGACGGCATTACGCCAATGCCGAAGAATCGCACACTGCGCTGCTGACGCTGCTGGACGGCTGGACCGAACGGCTGGCTCTGCCAAAATTGAGTCTCTACGGGATTCGGGAAAACGATTTCGCCCATATCGTCGCCCACTCGCGCGGCAGCAGCATGAAAACCAATCCCCTCGTTCTCCACGATACCGAAATCGAAGACGTTTTGCGGCAGCGGCTTTAACATCGTCCAGCGCTACTCCCCGCCACCGTTGCCGGAACCGGAACCGAAGACGTTTTGCGGCAGCGGCTTTAACCCCAGCGCATTCTCCGTCCAGCACCGTTCAATCCAATCCGATCGCTAGCCCGGCAGGTACCGCGACTGACGAAGCCGCGCAAATGGCAAGAATCTTGAATCGAATTAGGGCGTACTTCTCGACATAAATTTTCGGACAACAACATCTTGCCGGTTCAAGATGAACGCGGCCGCTCGGGAGAATTCGCCATGAAACACTCGTCGGCTCAAGGTGGCCCTCCTCAGTCCAAAGCTGCCGGTTTGCGTCCGTCAAGAGGGGTGGTCGTGGACCGCGAAACCGTGGAACTCAAACGACTGGAAAAACGAATCGGGCGGGTTCACCTACAACAACGGCTCGGCATCGAGGCCGATCACGCCACGCAGATTTTCGGTCGAGGCCGGACTTTCTTCCACATCGAGAACTGGTACTCGATTCGCTCTCTTATCCGCTTGACTTTGCGCAGCTTGGGGCTGTACCGCCGGGGTTTGCGTAACGCCACCGCCATCCAAATCCATCACAACGAGGTAGTCATTCCCGAATTGCCCGAAGCGTTCGACGGTTTCACCTTGTTGCAGTTGAGCGATTTGCACCTGGACATGGACGACGCTTACCCTGCCGCGCTGATCGAGTGTTTGCGGCAAGTGGATTACGATGCCTGCGCGATGACCGGCGACTTCCGGGCTAAGACCTACGGCGATTTCGACGCTGCCATCGCGGCGTTGGCCACAGTGCGGCCGCATCTGCGAGGTCCGGTCTACGCCATTCTGGGTAACCACGATTCCATCCGCATGGTCCCCGGAATCGAGGCGCTCGAAATTACCCTGCTGCTCAACGAAGCCGTGATTTTGGAGCGCGACGGAGCGCGCATTCACTTGGCCGGCATCGACGATCCGCACTACTATCAGGTGGATAACTTCGACAAAGCCGCCGATCATGTTCCACCGGAAGAGGTGTCTATCCTGCTGTCGCATTCGCCGGAAACTTACCGGCACGCGGCACACGCCAATTTCGACCTGATGCTGAGCGGCCACACCCACGGCGGACAAATTTGCTTGCCCGGCGGGATCGCGCTGATGACCAACGCCGACTGCCCACGGCGCTTTTGCCGAGGCGCTTGGCGCTATCACACCATGCAAGGCTATACCTCGACCGGGTCTGGCGCCTCGGTGGTCGGGGTTCGCTATAACTGCCCGCCGGAAATCACCCTGCACCATCTACGGGTCCAACCCGTTCAGTAGGGCCGGTTGCGGATGCCCAGCCGGAAAAATACGGGCGACAAACCGAGTTCCAGGGCAACAAAACCGGCCACCGTCCAACCGATAGCCGGCCAAGTCAGCCCGAACTCGCCGGCGACCACCAGCAGCGGCAGCAGCGCCTCGGGAATTTGATCCAAGCCTAGCGCCATGCCGCTGGATGGCACGCCCAAGCGACGCTTGACAAAGCTCGACAGCAAATCGCCCAGCATGGCGGCGGTGCCGACCACCAACCCCGCCACCGCCGGCAACTCCAGCAATATGGCGCCCGCGCCCGTCGCCAGCAGCGCCAACCATACACCGCGCCAAGTTTTCGAATCGCCCAGCAAACGCCGCCCGTCCGTCAGCAACCGGCCACCGTCCAGAGGCTTAGCACCCCAATGGCCGCAGATCGCCGCGGCAACGACGGGCACACCGTTGGCGATCACTACCAGCAACAACAACTTCAGTTCGATGGGCATCGAATCGCGACCTGGCGGTAATCGTCCGCAAGCATGAACCAGTTATGGATAGAATTTTAGACAATCCAAGGTCTCGGGCGTGTGCATCCGCTCATCCCGGCCAGCAAAAACGATCTGCATCCCGGCTACGAGGCAGCGGCGATGTACCAAGCAAGGCAAGCAAGGACGATCACTTCGGCATACACTAAAAATGATCACCGTTCGATCACCCGGAACGCTCGAACCAGGAGAGCCCGAATGAAAGCGATCCACCTCCCCGACGACATCGGTGGCATTTACACGTCTAAAGCCAAACTCGCCGACGGCGGCGGCGACACAACTCTGGAGGTGACCGGGTCGTGGATATTCGCCAAGCACACGCAAAAATGGCAGCGAACCGAATGAACCAGCCAGTGGCGGCCAAGGCCGGGCAACCTTCGCCAAGGCGGCGGGAATCCTCATCGAGCAAGCCAGTCATCGCCATCACTATGGGCGATCCCGCCGGGATCGGCCCCGAAATCCTGGTTCGCACTCTGGCCGGCCAAACGGTGCGGCGCGTTGCTCGCTGCCTCGTTTACGGCGATGCCCGCGTCATCGACAAAGCGGTTCGGGAAAGCGGTCTTGACCTTGCGGTTCGAAGCATCGCCAAGCCGGCCGAGGCTCGCTTCACGGCGCGATCCATCGACGTCATCGATTTCGCCAACGCCGATCCCGCCGCGTTCGAACCGGGCAAGGTTCAGGCATTATGCGGGCAAGCGGCCTGGGAATACGTGGATGCCTCGGTGCGAGCGGCTCTGCGGGACGAAGTCGATGCGGTCAACACGGCGCCGATCAACAAAGAATCGATTCAAGCGGCCGGCGTTCCCTACATCGGCCACACCGAAATGCTGGCCGGCCTGACCGGAACGCACGATCCGCTCACTTTGTTCGAAACGCTCGGATTGCGGGTCTTTTTCTTGAGCCGCCACACTTCGCTGCGAAAGGCTTGCGATCTGGTCACCAAGGAGCGGCTGCTCGACTACATCGCGCGCTGCCATCAAGCGCTGGAACGGCTCGGGCTCGGCGGCGGCGAGCTGGCCGTCGCGGGACTCAATCCCCATTGCGGAGAACATGGCCTGTTCGGGGATGAGGAAGTTCGGGAAATAGAACCGGCCATCGCCGAAGCCCGAAGCCGGGGCTTCCGGGTCGCCGGCCCCATCGGCGCCGATTCGGTGTTCCATCAAGCCAAGACCGGACGCTACGCCGCCGTCCTTTCTCTCTACCACGACCAGGGCCACATCGCCACCAAGACCCTNNCTGGATTTCGAGCGAACCATCTCCCTGACTCTTGGACTCCCCTTCTTGCGCACCAGCGTCGATCATGGCACCGCTTTCGATATCGCTTGGCAGGGCAAGGCGAGCGCCGTGAGCATGGTGGAATCGATCTTGGTAGCCGCCCGCTATGCGCCCGCTTACCGGCGGACGCAACCGCCAAGCGTCACTCCCACGCCGCCAGATCGGCNNCACGTTCAGCACCAGAAACGCCACACCAGCGTATAGAAAGGCACGTACCCGCAAGGCGATACCGAGAACGATGCCAGTCAAAGCCAGTGCCAGCGCCAGCACGAAAATCCACAATTCCGGCCGCAGAAACACGTCCAATCCCGCGCCGGCGTACAAGGCACTCAGCGCCGCCAGCCGCGCCCCGCTCAATACCTTCGGCCGCAGCTCCCGCCGGTGCAGATGCAGCAGCGCCAGCACCGACACCGCCGCCGGCACGATGTAGAGTTGCCACAGCCCATAGCGATCCGCCCACAGCGGCGCCCACAGATACACCGCGCCGTTCAGCGCCAGCACGCCCAGATACAGTGGCAACGGATTGCGCAATCCGCCAGCCAGCGACAGATACAGCACGGCAGCGGCCAGCAACGCCCCGCCGGTCCACGACGAAGCCAGTTGCCACGGCACGGTCGCCAACGCCAGCAACGGCAGCAGCAAAGCCAGATGGTACAGCGGCCGGGAACCGGTGAACTGGTGCAACAGGAACACGGCATAAGCGGCAGCCATCAGCGCAGCAGTATCGCCAACCCCAAACGGCGCCAATCCCAGCGCCACCAGCCGGCCATAAGCCGCCAGCAAACCCACCAGCACGGCGGTCGCGTAAACCCGGTTCGGTTGGTCCGGCCGCCGCCAGGCTCCCATCCCTATCCGTCCCGCCAACAACAGCAGCGTCGCGCCTGCCGCCAACGGATCGATCACCGCGCCGAAATGCCAGGGCGCCGGTCCCCACCCAGCCCGATACATCAACACGGCGTAAGCATGCCACCCCAGCCACAGCAGGCCGAGCGCCAGCAACCCAGGAATCGATCCGCTCAATGCCTGCTTGAACTCATAAACTCGGCCAATCCGCTCCTCGTCCGCCCGCGCAGTCAGCCCATTCAGCCAGGCATCCAGCCTCGGCCGGACGATTTCCAGCGCCAGCCACAACAGCACGGTCTGCAAAGCGTACCAAGGCGCCAAACCCCGCAGCGACCCAGATGCGAACGGCGCCGTATCCCCCAGCCAGATCGCGTAACCGCCGAGCAACGCCAGCAACAATCCCAGCTTCAAACGAACCGATTGCCCCTGCCACCAACCTTGCGCCAGCGTCACCGCTGCCAGCACGAACAAGGTCGCCGTCGCGCCAGACCAGCGCAAACCGGGCACGACGAACAGCAACGCAACGCTCACGGCGGGCAGCAACGCCAGCCACAGCTCCAGTGCGGCACGCCAAGCTGCCAGCCGGGATCTATATCGCCAGACTAGCAACAGCGCGCCATCCCACAGCGCGACCGTCAGCGGCAACCAAGCCAACGGCAGCGCCAGCTTCAACCCAATCGCCACCGCCACCGCTTGCATGGCCAGCAGCAAAACATGCGCTTGCGGCGATTCGGGACGGAGCTTGAACGCATGGCCGGCGGTCGCCGCCAGCAGCAGCGCGACGCCAACCACCCCCCACGATGCCGATTCCGCCATCGGCGCGGACCAGAACAACCCAAACGCCAGCCAACCAAGACGCGCCAACATCAACACCAGCGCCGCGAACGGCAACCGGAACAGCGGTTCCGCCAGATCGTGCCCTCGCCAACCCAGCCAGCGGGTCAACGTCCCGCCATGCCGCCGCCACAGCGGGACCAGCAGGAACAGCAGATTCAGCCAGACCAGCGCGGCGGCGCATCCACCGATCACCGCACCCACCTCGCGACTACCCGACAGCAGATTCCATCCTCTCAGGTCCATTCCGATCAGTAGACCGCTAACCGTCAGCGTCGCGACCGCCAACCAAGCCATGCCCGGCCAAGCCGTATTCCGCAACAGCAAGAACAGATACGGCGCCAAGAGCCCCGAAGCGGCGGCGGGCGACCAAACGCTGGTGATCAACCCGGCCACGCTGCCACCCAATACGAAGACCAGTCCCAACAGCGGCCAGAACTCCGGTGCGACCGCCCAACCTGGCCGGCGAGCGTTCCAGCGCGGCAACAGCAAATTCCCGCCGAACCAAAGCGCGTAACCCCAAATGCTGGTTAACTCAATCCCATTCCGCCAACCGGCATCCGCTTGCGCCGCTAAACTCCAGACCAGCCCGCTCAGCAGCAGCGCCAGCCCGAAACCGCGCCATGCCGCCGCATTCGACCACGGCCGCGCCACCGGTAACAACGCCACGCAGAGCAGCGCCAGCAAGCCCGGCAAACGGGGATCGCCCGCCAAGCCGGCCAGCGTCGCCCCGGCCAGAGCCAGCAGGTATAGCAGCGCGCTGCTCGACCGCAGCGGGACACGCCAATATGCCAGCGATGCAAATTTTTCAAACTCCAACCCAACCCACGCTAAGGCCATGATCGCGCTCAACATCACGTTCAGCAGCGGTTGTCCTAGGGCGAACAATTCTGGCTTCATCCATCGCGCATCGAGCAGCCATGCCGCGACCGTCAGCGCGATCAGGGCGGCGTAAGCGTGCAGGACGGACCGGTAATGCCAGCCGGCCAGCGCGAACAGCAGCAACCCGATCAAGATCGCCGGCAACATCTCCCACGCCGACGACCCCAACAGCGCCAGCGCCGGACTGGCTGCGACCGGTATCGCCGCGACCAGTAACGCGCAAGCGTGCAGGCTCTCCTCGACCTGTCGGCTGCCGCCCGCGCCGCCGGGGACGATGAAACCCATGATCCCGGCCAGACGCCACGTCGCAGGCTGCGCCAACGCGGCGACGCCGAACCGCCAAGCCAGCAGCGCGTACAGCACCGCCGCCGCGCCCAGCCACGGCACGCCAAACCCGAGTTGATCCAACCCGGCCAGCAACCCGGCCAACCCCAGCGCAAACGGCAACGCGACCCAGCGGAACCGGTGGAAATAGCCGATCAGCAGCAATCCCGTGACGACCCCCAAGCCCGCCGTCGCTAGCCATTTCGCCGAAACACCGCCGCCCAGCAACAGCAAACCGAGCTTCACCAGTCCGGCCGCCCACAACAGGGCCATAGCCTGCTCTAGCGGCGGGCCGACCAAGGCCGCAAGAGACCGGGGATCTTCTGAGGTATCTTTCGAGACGGACAATGAGCAGTCGGCGCTATCGGCCAGCAACGCCTGGCGTATCCGGTCGCGCCAATGCAGTCGCCACAGGAACACCCACAGCCCCAAGACCAACACAAATTCGATCAGGCCGGTGCCCGGTCCCGGGAAAAAGCCTTGCTTGACCAGCACTCCAATTCCGGCGGCGCAGGCTAGCGTGCAATAAAACAAAATCTGCTGGTGCAAGCCCAGGCTCAGCCACAGCAACAGCCCGCCCGCCAACGTCAGCAACAGGATTAGCTCCAAGCGACCGAACAGCGCCGGCCATAACGTTATCGCGGCGAGCACCAGCGCGAGCGCCACGTTCGCCAGCGCACCGGCCACCCACACCGGGCGGCTGACCGGCGTTTGCCGGTGATCGTGCAAACCTAGTCCGGCCCACAACGCCGCCAGCGCCAACCAACCGTAAGCGGTTTGCACACCCCAGCCGACACCAGCCCAACCCGGCGCGTAAGCGACCGCCGCCGCAGCAAGCCCTACCACGCCGGCATCCGCGTAGGCCCAGCGTGGATTGGCTTCCGGTAGCGCCAGCGCCGACCGCACGGCAAAATAAGCCAGCCCGGCTATCGTCACGGCGGTGGCAAAACCCAACCAGCCGGGCGAGTTCCAAACCAGACTCCAAACGGTCAATCCGACCAGCAGCAAACCCAACGCTATCAGGCACTGCAAGGCGATGGCCCGCGAGCGCGATCCCGCCCAACGGCCACACCCCAACAGCGCGAACAAACCGGGTTGCGCGGCCAGCCCGTGCCAAGCCGGCGGCACGAAATGCAGCAGGCCGAATCCGTACAGCCCGGCGACGCAGCCAAACAGCAGATACAGCGGCGGCAGGGTCCGATAGCGCCACGTCATCCAGCCATACAGCAGCGCGCCCATGCCCAAGGTCAACAACGTCGCGGGCGTGGATCGAAGCGCCACCGCCACCGCCACCGCCGATAAGCCGTAAAGGGCGAAGCTGAACCGGGACAGGAACGTATATTTGTTCACCCATTCCTTGAAAGCCGCATCCACCGGGAATAGCAGCCCGCACAGCGCCATCAAAAACGGTCCCGAATAACCAGCGGGCAGCGTGTCCGGCCACAGCCAAGTCAGATGGACGAACGACACCGTCGCGACGTAAACCAGCATCCCAGCAGCGTAATAGGTGGTCAGCCGCCGATCTACGAACAGGCGCCGCAGCCACTCGCCGGAGAACGTCCACAGCCCATAACCCAGCAAACCCAACAACACGGCGTGCAGCACCGCCAGCGCCTGCCAGTTCAGCGCGAACCCGGCCAACGGCGCGGCCAGTTGCACCGCGCCCAGCGCCGTCAACAACCGCGCATATTGCCCCGATAGCGCTCGATCAATGAGGGCACTGGTCAAGGCCGCCGCCCAGGTGAAAGCCCCCAGCGTGGCCGCCGTGACCAGCAACCCGACGATCAGCGACAAGGGATCGCCGCCACCGGCAACCACCAACCGCACGGCGACCGTCAGCACCAGCGGCGCTAGCAACATGCCCAGCGTCAGCAGCATGTTGCTGGCGACGATCAACTCGGCGCGTTTTCGGCGGAACTGATAGCCGGCCCAGATCAAAAAGGCGCTGGCGCCGAACAAACTGGCGAACACCACCAGGGCATTGACGAAGCCGGAGGTATTGGCGATCAGGAACAACGCGCCGGCGATGAAACAGAAGCCACCGACGAACCAGCCGATGTTTTGAGCCAGAAACGGGGCGATCAATTTCGGCCAGCCGGATAGGGCGTGCAGCGCTCGTTCCAGCGGGCTCGGGGGCGCTGGCCGCCAGTCGGCGGCATCGACCACGACCGTCTCCGAAACCGGCCGTGGAGGAGGCGGCGTCGGTTTCACGGCCGGGCGCGGAGCAACACGCGCCGCCGTCTCTGGATCGATGCCGGGAATCGGCGGTGTGGGTGGAATCGGCGGAGGGGGTCGGTCGGAAGCAAGCAGCTGCGAAACCGGTGCCGGCAGCGGCAACACCACCGGCGGCGCATCGTTGGGAACCATCGCCGGAGACGCCACCGTCGAAACCGGTGGCACGACAGGTCTCGAATCGGCAGGCAACCACGGTGGCGGTCCCGGCGGATTCTCCGCCACCTGCGTCAACAAGCTCCATGCCTGGGCGCGGCGACGTTGCCAGACCTCGTTACCGGGCCGTGCGCCGCTCCCGCCCAGATGCCGCTCCCAAAGCCGATCTAATTCGCCATCCAGTTGCCGGAGCCGATCCGCCGTTAAATCGCCAGAATCTAGCAGCCGTTGCAGCTCCAGCCGCAGCAGTAGCAGGCTTTCCAGATCGGCGAGGGCGTAACGCGATTTGCCGCCCACCATTCCAGCACCTACCGGGGTGGGGACGGGGACGGGAACCGATGGCGGGGCTTCGCTCTCTGACCGGCCCGCCAATCGGTCGCGTAACACCCGGACCTGACGGCGGGCAACGACGAGCGCGATCAAGAGAATGACCGGCGAAACCAGCCACAACACCGCGACCACGATCAAAAAAGTCCAGTCCATCGCCTATTCTCCCCACGGCAATCACGACAAGCCGCTTTATATTTCCCACTTCCCGCCCCAGACCCGAACCTCCTATTCCTTGCGCGCCGCTTCCCGCTTGAGGGCGGCCAGTTCCGCCTCGACCTCGCTGTTGACTTCCATCTTCAGGAATTCCCGTTCGATCTGGCTGTATTCCCCGTAAACCTCTTCGCGCGCTTCCATCCGCGCTTCCATTTCCCCGACTTTATCGGCCATGCGGCCGAAGGAATTGTTGAGGTCCAAACCGGTCTGGAATTTATCGTGCACTTGATCCATCTGCTCGCGAGCTTGCGCCGCGCGCTGTCGCGCCACCAGACTGCCCTTTTTCAGCCGCGCCTCTTCCAGCTTCATCTCCAGCGCACGCAACTGGGATTTGAGCCGTTCGCTGGTGCGTCGGGCCGATTCCCAAGACGCTTCCAGATTGGCGACGATGCCATCGTGTTCCTTCTTGCGCATCAGCGCTTCCCGCGCCAGCGCCTCGTTGCCCGCTTCCAGCGCCTTGCGGGCACGGTCGTGCCATTCGCTGGCCTGCCGGCGCTGGCTGTCCAGCTCCTTGGCCAACTGCTTCTCGCTAGCCACGGCATCGATCACGCCTTCGCGAGCGCTGCTGACGTTTTCTTCCATCTCGCGGATGAGTTGCTTGATCATCCGCTCCGGATCTTCGACCCGATCCACCAAGTCATTGAGATTAGCGGTGATTACGTCGCTAATGCGCTTGAACAGACTAGCCATATTTGCCTCCAAGAAGTGACGGTTCAAGAAAGGTCACTTGAGTATAGTCAAGATTTTTTCTCTTGAACAGTGTTTAATTAGATCGTAAAAAAACCCGCCCAAGGGGCGGATTTCGTGGCACTCTTAATCCTGCTGGCGCCGCCGCCGACCCCCATCTCCACGGCTTTGGCCAAAATCATCATCGGCGTTGGCACGATTACGGTTCCGGCCACGCCCAGCGTCGTCGTCGCCACGGTTCCGGCCGCGCCCAGCGTCGTCGTCGCCACGGTTCCG
>DEHU01000086.1 GCA_002352125.1 Competibacteraceae bacterium UBA2792
TGCAGCGGCGCCATGCGGAAAATGCGTCGACCGGTGAGCTTGAACGAAGCCACCTGTAGAATCACCGACACGGTCTCCATCACGAACACCCCACCCATCACGAACAGCACCAGCTCCTGCCGCACCGCTACGGCGACGGTGCCCAAAGCGGCGCCCAGCGCCAGCGCGCCGACATCGCCCATAAATACCTGGGCCGGATAGGCGTTAAACCACAGAAAACCCAGTCCGGCCCCTACCATCGCTCCGCAAAACACCGCGATTTCGCCCACCCCCGGCACATGGGGAATACCCAGATAATCGGCGAAAATCCGGTTGCCGGAGGCATAGCAGAAAACCGCCAGGGCGCCGGCAACCATGGTCGTCGGCACGATCGCCAGGCCATCCAGTCCATCGGTCAAATTGACGGCATTGCTGGAGCCAACGATGACGAAATAGGTGAGCGGGACGAACAGCCAGCCGAGACTCAGCGCCACGTTTTTGAAAAACGGTACGATCAACTGGGTCTCTGCCGGCGATTGGGCGCCAAAAAACAACACCAGCGCCGCCGCGAGTCCAATACAGGATTGCCACGAATACTTCGCTCGCGCCGACAAACCCTTGGAGTTGCGCAGAATCAGTTTCTTGTAGTCGTCGGCCCAGCCGACTGCCCCGAACGCCAGCGTCACCAGCAGAACGATCCAGACGTAGTGATTGTGCAAGTCCGCCCACAACAGCGTGGCAACGGCGATGGCGACCAAGATCAGTGCCCCCCCCATAGTCGGTGTTCCCGCCTTGGAAAAATGGCTCTTTGGTCCATCCTCGCGAATTTGCTGACCGATCTGGTATCGGCTCAACCGCCGGATCATGCCCGGTCCGACAAACAGGGAGATGAACAGCGCCGTGAGAACCCCTAGGATCGCCCGGAAAGTCAGATACTGAAAGACGTTAAAACCGGTGTAAAAATTTTCCGTCAGCCACTCGGCCAGCAACGTCAGCATCGGTCGTGTCCTTCTCGATTCGCCGCCTGCTCGCCGGCTTCCACCAAGGCCATCACCACCCGTTCTAGCTTCATGCCCCGCGAGCCTTTCACCAAGATCATGGGCGGTTCGCCACCGCGCTGGAGATCGTCGGTCAACTCCGCGATCAGGGCCTCCATATCTATATAATGCCGGCCGCGATCTCCAAACGCGGCCACCGCCGCCCGACTATGTTCGCCAATCCCGTACAACCGCTCGAACCCGGCAGCTCTGGTTTCTTGGCCAGACTGAGCATGCAGGTCGTCCGCCGCCGGCCCCAATTCCAGCATATCGCCCAGAACCAGCCACTTGCGACCCGGCTCGGCGCCGACCGAACGCAAGGCGGCAGCTAGAGACGCCGGATTGGCGTTGTACGCATCGTGGACGACCGCGCCGCCGTGCCGACCGCGCAAGCGCTGCATTCTGCCGTTGACGCCGCGCAGGCTTTCGAGTCCGCGACGGATATCGTCCAACGTCGCGCCGACCGCCAACGCCGCCGCCGCCGCCGCCAGTGCATTGCAGACGTTGTGTCGGCCCGGTAGCGGCAGGTGAATCTCGGTCTCCTCGTCGCCAGCGTGCAACCGAAACCGGTTGGTTAGAGGATCGAGCACTTGGCCGGTTACGGAAGCTGGATGATCCAGTCCGAAATCCACGATCCGTCGACCGGGGTTCAGTTCTGCCCAGTAATCGGCAAACGGATCGTCGCGGTTGATGATCGCCACACCATCGGCACCGAGTCCCCGAAAAATCTCGCCCTTGCCGCGCGCCACGCCCGCCACGTCGCCGAACCCCTCCAGATGACAGGGACCGGCATTGTTGATCACGGCGACATCCGGCCGGGCCAATCCGGTCAGATAGGCAATTTCGCAAGGGTGATTGGCGCCCATCTCGATCACCGCGTAGGCGTGATCTTTCCTCAATCGCAGCAAGGTCAGCGGCACGCCGATATCGTTGTTGAGGTTGCCCGCAGTCGCGAGCGTCGGTCCCCGCAATCGCAAAATGGCCGCGATCATTTCTTTCAACGTGGTCTTGCCGTTGCTGCCGGTCAACGCGATCAGGGGGCCGGCAAACCGTTCGCGCCAAGCCGCACCCAATTGGCCCAGCGCCAATAAGGTGTCGATTACCCGCACTTGCGGCAACGGATCGGCTACCGGTCGATCGACCAAGGCCGCGCACGCTCCCCGCTGCCGCGCGGCGGCGACAAAATTGTGCCCGTCGAAGTTCGGCCCAACCAGCGCCACGAACAACGCGCCCGTCGGCAACTGCCGGCTGTCGGTACCGACTTCTACGAAATCGACGTCTTCGCCGCAAACCTCTCCGCTCAGCAACCGGGCAGCTTCCCGCAAACGCATGGGCAAGAAAGCGTCCACCATTTATGCAGCCTCATTTCGGTGGTCGGCGGACAGGCATTGGCGCACGACAGCGTGGTCGCTGAACGGTAGCCGCTCCGTGCCGATAATTTGGTAATTCTCGTGGCCTTTGCCGGCAATCAACACGATATCGTCGGGCGCAGCATCCGCCAGCGCCCGGGCGATGGCAACGCGACGATCGCGAACGACCGTCACCGCTTCCGTTCGCTGCACCCCAGCCAAAATGTCATGGACGATTCGATTCGGGTCTTCGGTGCGGGGATTGTCGTCGGTCACGATCACTCGATCGGCCAAGCGTTCGGCTATCGCGCCCATCAACGGCCGCTTGCCGGGATCCCGGTCGCCACCGCAGCCAAACACGCACCACAGCCTGTTGCCACCGTGTTCCCGCAAGGCGCTCAAAACCTGTTCGAGCGCATGGGGAGTGTGGGCGTAATCCACCACGACCAGCGGTCGCCCGAGCCCATCGTTCAACCGTTCCATCCGTCCCGGTACCGTAATCGAACGGCCTGCTCTCTCCAACGCTTCGGCAAACGGCAGCCCCAGCGCCAGCAACGTTGCCACGGTCGCCAACACGTTGCTGGCGTTGAATCGCCCGAGCAATCCGACCCGCAACTGGCTATTGCCCCAGGACGAGCGAACTCCCATCCGCAACCCCGAAGAGGTCAACTCCAGCTCCTCGCCCCAAACGAATCGCGCCAACCGGTCTGGTTTTTGGCCAAGACCGTAACCGATCACGGTTTCCCGGTCGCGCAAATCGCCGGCGACACGACGGCCGAACGCATCGTCCAGATTCAGCACTGTCCAACCCGGTCGATGTTCCAGAAACAGCCGGCGCTTGGCCGCTGCGTAGGATTCGACGCTGCCGTGATAATCCAGATGATCGCGAGTGAGGTTGGTCAACACCGCCACCGCGAACTCGACTCCGTTGACCCGGCCTTGATCCAAAGCGTGCGAGGAAACTTCCATCGCCGCATAGCGTCGCCCGTCGGCAACCAACCCGGCGAGCCAGCTTTGTACGGCCAGCGGGTCCGGCGTGGTATGCAGCGAGGGCTCGGTCCGACCGTAAACTCCGGCGCCCAACGTTCCGAGGATCCCGCAAGGTCCAAACCTCGCGTCGCTCAGTGCCTGAGCGATGAAATGGGCGCAAGAAGTCTTGCCGTCGGTACCCGTGACGCCCACCACCCGCAACTGCCGGGATGGCTCACCGTAAAACCGACTAAGAATCGGCCCCAGTTTCCGGCGCAGTTCCGGTACGGCGAGCAGAGGCACCCTGCGCTCGATAGCTGGCATCGGACCATCGTAAGGCGGCTCCCAAACGATCGCTGCTGCCCCTACCGACTCGATTGCATCCAAAAACTCCAATCCGTGCCGGTTCTCGCCACGGATCGCGAAAAATACGTTGCCCGGCCGCACCGCCCGGCTGTCGGTCGCCACACCGGCAACCGACAGCCGGGCCAAGTTTGCTGGCACGTCGGCAAACCCCGCTAACAATTCGCCCAAAACCGGCGGCATGATCGGCTTCACGGTGTCGCCCCGACCGGCGAGATCGCTCCGGCGATTTTCATGGTGGGCATATCGTCTGGAGTCACGTTCAAAATCCGCAACGCGCCACCCATGGTTTTGCCGAAGACCGGCGCTGCCACCGCACCGCCGTAATAAGCGCCGCCCTTTGGTTCGTCGACGATGATCGCCATCACCAAGCGCGGGTTACTAGCCGGGACCATGCCAGCGAACAGAGAAAAATAGCGGTTGCCGGCGTAACGGCCGTTGACGATCTTGCGCACCGTACCGGTCTTGCCGGCGACCCGATAACCAGGCACCGAAGCTTTGACGCCGGTGCCTTCCTTGGTTACCGCTTCTTCCAGCATCGCCCGCACCTGCCGTACCGCGCGCGTCGATAAAACTCGCTGCTCTTCGGACACTTCGGGCGGCTCGTCGCGCTTCAGGATGGTGAGCGGCCTTCGAACGCCATCCGCCGCCAATACGGTATAGGCTTGAGCCAGCTGCAACATGGTGATGGATAGCCCGTAACCAAATGCGTGGTTGGCGTGGCCGATTTCGCCGCCCCATCTGGTGAAGTGATGCAGCACGCCGGGCTGCTCGCCGACCAGCCCCACGCCCGTCAGCGAACCGAATCCGATATTTTTATACAGTTGCCACAACCGTTCTGCCGGCATCGATAGCGCGATTTTGCTGGTACCGACGTTGCTGGATTTGCTAAGGACGCGGGTCACGTCGATCAAGCCGTAATTGTGTACGTCATGGACCGTGTAGCGACCCACTTTGAGCGTGCCCGGCGCAGTATTCACCAGGGTCGTCGGTGCCCATTTTCCGCTCTCCAACGCTAGGGCGATGGCAAAAGCCTTCATGGTCGAACCGGGCTCATAAACGTCGGTGACTGCTCGGTTTCGCAGCAGATCGCCCCGTAAGTCGGCGCGATTGTTGGGATTGCCCGCCGGTTGATCTACCATCGCCAAGATCTCGCCGGTTCGCACATCCACGACCACCGCCGAACCGCCGCTGGCCTTGTTTTCCATGACCGCCGTCTTGAGGGCACGATAAGCGAGATACTGCAACCGCCGGTCGATGCTGAGCACTATTTGCTTGCCGGGCTGCGGAATCCGGATGCTCTCCACATCCTCTACCACCCGGCCCAGCCGATCCTGGATAACCCGTTTTTTGCCCGGGATACCGTGCAATTGCGCATCGAACGTTTTTTCCAAGCCCTCCTGGCCCGCGTCATCGACGTCGGTAAAGCCCAGCAGGTGCGAGGTCACCTCGGCGTCGGGATAGTAGCGGCCGTACTCGCGCTTCGAGTACACGCCAGGAATTTTGAGCTGCAGAATTTGCTGGGCCATGCTCGGCGGCATGTGCCGGCGCAAATAAACGAACTGGCGGTCTTCGCGTCCCGCCAGCTTCGCTTCTATCTCGGTGACCGCGAGCCCGAGCAACGGCGCAAGCGTTGGCCAGCGGTCGCGCTGCTGGAGCAATTCTGCCGGCTGAGCCCAAATCGAATCCACCGGCGAGCTGACCGCCAATGGCTCGCCATTACGGTCCAAGATCATGCCTCGATGCGCTGGTACCTCGACCACTCGCAGATGGCGATCATCGCCTTGTTCTTGCAAAAAATCTTTATTAATCAATTGCAAATAGGTAGCCCGCGCAACCATGCCTCCTGCCGCCACGAACAGCAACCCCAACACTAAGCCGTGGCGGGTCGCCGGGCGAACGACAATCCACATTTCGCGTAGCAACGTTTTGAGACGGGTTTTGTCGGGCAATTTATTCATTGGGGCGTAACGTAAAAAACCTCGCCAGGATCGGGCGTCGACATGTTTAGCCGCCCTCGCGCCATCTCTTCCACCACGGCATCCGTAACCAGAGTGCTTTGTTCCAGTTGCAGCGATTCCCACTCGACTTCAAGGTTATCTCGTTCCGTCTGCAATTTTTGCAATCGCACAAAAAACTGCCGGTTGGTGTGGTGGGTGTATACCACGCCAACCCCCGAACCCAAGACGGCGCCGATCAGCAGCACGATCAGCACGATCTGACTTTTCATCGCAGTCGTTCCGCCACGCGCAACAGCGCGCTGCGCGCACGGGGATTGATAGCGACTTCTGTGGCGGTTGGTCGCGTCACCCGGCCGATCAATCGCAGCGTCATTCCTTCTGGCATTCCCTTCACCGGCAGATCCAGGGGAATTTCTTGCCCTCGCGCCTGCTCTCGCATAAACCGCTTGACCATCCGGTCCTCCAGCGAATGAAAGCTGATTACCACCAATCGCCCGCCGGGTGCCAGCGCTCGCACCGCTTGCGGCAATACCGTCCGCAATTCGCGCAATTCATCGTTGACCGCGATCCGAACCGCCAGAAACGTGCGAGTAGCCGGATGTTTGCCGGGTTCGCGGGTGGGGATGGCGGAAGAGACGATGTCCGCTAGTCGCGCCGTGGTCGCGATTGGCGCCTGTTGTCGAGCTGCGACGATGGCCCGCGCAACTCGTCGATGAAACCGTTCCTCGCCGAACTCCATCAACACCCTTTCTAACTCGCCTTCGCTGACCCGATTGACCCAGTCGGCCGCACTGCTGCCGCTGGTCGGGTCCATCCGCATATCCAATGCGCCGTTTTGGCTAAAACCGAAACCGCGCGCCGGATCGTCCAACTGCGGGGACGACACGCCCAAATCGAGCAGCACACCATGCATCTGGCCGCACAGCCCGCGCTCGGCGATGATGTCAGCCAGCCGGCTGAATGCAGTCTGAACGAATTGGAAACGCACAGGGTCCCGAAAGTGCGATCTTGCCCAGTCTCCAGCAGCCGGATCTCGGTCCAGCGCCAACAACGATCCGCCCGGTCCCAACCTTTCCAATATCGCCGCCGAGTGACCGCCACGGCCAAACGTTGCATCCACGTAACGGCCTTCCGCGCGAATATCCAGCGCGGCTAACGCTTCGGCCAACAGAACCGGTTGATGCGGTAGCACCACGTCCGCCATATTTCAGAACGCCAGCGAATCCAAATCTGGCAAGGACTCACCTTCGTCGCCCTCGCCGGCCAGCAACGATTCCCGCCAGGCACGCCAGGCCTGTTCGTTCCAGATTTCGAACTTGTTACCTTGGCCCACCAACACCACCTGTTTTTCCAGGTTGGCGAACTCGCGCAAGGGCGCCGGCAATAGAATCCGACCGCCAGCGTCCAGACAACACTCTTCGGCGTGTCCTAGCAATAGCCGCTTCAGGGCACGAGCGCGTTTGTTAGTGCTGGAAAGCTGGATGAGCTTGCGCTCGACGTCTTCCCAAACGGTCAACGGATACAGCAGGAGGCAGCGGTCGCGATCAATCGTTAAAATCACCTGGCCGTCGCCAGCTTCCAACAAACGCTGGCGATATTTGGCCGGCATCGACAATCGGCCTTTGTTATCCAGCGATAATGGATTAATGCCCCGGAACAATAATGGCGCCTTTTTTGTACCGGGCCGCTCTCGCGCCCCACTTCCTCCCACTTTTCGCCACTAACTATAGGTAG
>DEHU01000096.1 GCA_002352125.1 Competibacteraceae bacterium UBA2792
GAGACGGTGGATTTCATGACCGCCCGTTGGGCGCATCTTCCTTACGAGTTCCTGGATCTGGTGTCGCGGCGCATCATCAACGAGGTGTCCGGAATTTCCCGGGTGGTCTACGATGTGTCCGGCAAGCCACCCGCCACTATCGAGTGGGAGTGAACCCGGCGGAGAACGGATACCATGCGCGAGCTAACCGAACACCCATTGCTGGAATCGGCCGGGGTATCGGCCGCCGAGCTTGGAATGCTGACGCTGGCCAGTCTGGATCACCTGCAAGAAGCCATCAGCATTTTCGACCGGGACTTGCGTTTGATGGTATGGAACCGCCGGTTCGTGGAGCTGCTCGACTTTCCCGCAGATTTGTTAAGGGTTGGGTTGCCGTTCGAAGAGGTGATCGCCTACAACGCCCAACGCGGTGAATACGGTCCCGGTGATGCCGCAGCGCAAGTGGCCGACCGCGTCCGGCTGGCCCGGCAGTTCCAGAGCCATTGTTTCGAGCGAATCCGCCCCGACGGCACGGTTTTGGAGGTTCGCGGCCAACCTATTTCCGGAGGTGGGTTCATCACCATCTATCAGGATATCACCACCCGTAAGCAGACCGAGGCGGATCTGCTGCAAAACCATTTGCAACTGGAAGCGCGAGTCCGCGAACGCACGATGGAACTGCTGGCGCTCAACGAACAGCTCGCCCAGGAAATCGAGGAGCGCAAAGTGATCGATGCGGCCCTGCGCGAGAGCGAAAGCCGCGTCCGCTTGATCACCGATGCCGTTCCGGTGCTGATCGCGTATCTCGATGCCAAGCAGCGCTATACCTTCGTCAACCAAAAACACGTTGAATGGTTTGGGGTGCCGTCCAATGCCTTTCTCGGCCGAACTTTCGGCGAGATGCTCGAACCTGCTTTATCGCGGCGGTTGCAGGGTCATGTGGCGAAAGCGCTCGACGGGCAAAGTACGCACATCGAATACGAACTGGCCACGCCCGTTGGCCGGATGTACGTGCGATCTTATTTTATTCCGCATGTGCCGCACGGGAAGGAAGCCGCCGAAGATCGCGCGGTCGGTTGCTTCGTTCTCAGCGAAGATTTGACCGAATACCGGCAAGCCCAGATGGCTCTCAACCAGGCGCAAAAACTCAAAGCGGTCGGCCAGTTGACCGGCGGTATCGCTCACGATTTCAACAATCTGCTGACCGTTATCCTGGGAAACTTGGCCTCCGTGGAGGAGGATTTGCGAGAGCGGCCCGAACAACGCAAAGTGATCGGTACCGCGATGAACGCCGCCCGGCGCGGCGCCGATCTGACCCGTCGCTTGCTGGCGTTTTCCCGCCGTCAAACCCTGCAACCGTTCTTGCTGTCGCCAACCCAACAATTGCGGGAAATCGCCGAGCTGCTAAAGCGCACTTTGGGCGCGAGCATCGAGCTGGAAACCGTAGCCGGCGATTCGATCTGGAACATTCAAGTCGATCCGGGCCAACTCACCAACGCTGTGCTCAATCTGGCGATCAACGCCCGCGATGCCATGCCAGGTGGCGGCCGATTGCGGATCGAAGCCCAGAACGCGACGCTCGACATGGCTTACGCCAGCCGCCATCCCGATGTCGTGCCCGGCGATTACGTGCGACTCGCCGTGACCGACACCGGCACCGGGATGGCGCCGGACGTGCTGGAACAAGCCTTTGAACCCTTTTTCACCACTAAAGGGCTTGGGGCTGGCACCGGGCTGGGTTTGAGCATGGTGTACGGTTTTGTCCAGCAGTCCGGTGGTCACGTTCGAATCCGCAGCCAGTTGGGTAGCGGTACTACCGTGGAATTGTATCTTCCAAGGTATGTATCTAAGGGCAAGGAGCGGATGACTGGTTCAACGGTCGGCGCGATGATCGACGAGAGTCGTTTGCGCGGGCGAGAGTCGATTTTGCTGGTGGAGGATGATCCCGACATCCGGGATTTCGTAGCACGAACGTTGCTTGGACTCGGCTATACCGTTCGCGAGGCCGACAACGGCAAGGCCGCGCTGGAGTTGCTGGATACCGATATTCCGGTAGAGCTGTTGCTGAGCGACATGACGATGCCGGGAGGCGTTAGCGGCAGGGATTTAGTGGTCGAGGCGCGGCGGCGGCGTCCCACGCTCAAGGTGCTCTGCATGTCCGGCTATTCCGATCAGGTGTTGGCGAGCCTGATGCCGCTGGATTACTCGCTTCTGGAAAAACCGTTCCTGAAACACGACTTGGCGCGAGCGGTGCGATTGACGTTGGACCGGCCTGCCGGAGCGGCCGGATCGATGCCGGGTTAGCCTTGGCCGACAGATTGGAACCGGACGGCGAGCGGGACCAACGCTGGATGCGCAAGGCGCTGGAGCTGGCTCGATTTGCGGCCGCTGCCGGAGAAGTGCCGGTCGGGGCGGTGCTGATCCTGAGGGACGAGGTCATCGGTGAGGGCTGGAATCGGCCTATCGGTACTCGCGATCCCACGGCGCATGCCGAAGTAGTCGCGCTGCGGATGGCGGCGGCTCGAACGGACAATTACCGGTTGGTCGATAGCACGCTGTATGTCACCTTGGAACCCTGTCCGATGTGTGCTGGAGCGATCGTTCATGCGCGGGTGGCACGAGTGGTGTTCGGTGCCGCCGATCCGCGAACCGGGTCGGCCGGGTCGGTTTTCAACCTGCTGCAATCGGAGGCGCTAAACCACCGCGCCGAGGTGCAGGGTAACGTGCTGGCCGAAGAATGCGGAGCGTTGCTGCGGGATTTCTTTCGCGCTCGCCGGATTAAGCCGGCTGATGGCGAGGCTATCGCAATCAGCGTTGATTGAAGCCGCTTTCGTTGGAATACGGTTGTTGCTGTTGTTGCCGTTGCCACCAAGGGCGTTGTGACGATGGCTGCGGAAGCGGTTGACGGTATGATGGCTCCTGCGGCGATTCCGTTTCTTGGCGCTGCCTTTCTTCCAGCAAAGAAGCTTGTCGTTGTTGCTCTTCTCGTTGTTTTGCCAAGCGGGCCTCTTTCCGCAGACTCAGCAGCGCTGCATTGTTGGGGGCCGCGCGCAATCCTCGGTTGATGTAGGCCAGGCTTTCGTCGGTTCGGCCTCGTGACAGGCTTTGCTGGGCGATGTTTTGGTAGTATGCGCTGATGCGTTGAATGCCGTCGGTTGCAGCGGTATTGTTCGGCTCCAGTTCGAGCACCCGTTGGTAGCTGCGCAACGCGTTGCCGCTGGCTGGAGAGGTAAGCCGTTTGCTTTCCATTTGTTGCTGGGCATCGGTGAGCAACTGCTCGATTTCGGTCTGCGGCGGTGGAGCCGTGGCGGCATCCTCGACGGGAGCTTCGGCAAGCGGCGCGGAAGAATCGGCCTGGGAGTCGATGGGGACGGTCGCTTGTTCAGGAGGGGGTGGCGGTGTGTTCGGATCGCCGGGAGTTTCCGCTGCGGGCGTGGGCGGCGAGGTCGTGGCGAGCGTCGCGTCAACCGGTGTAGTCTGTTGCTCCGCCGTCGAAGGCGGAGCTTGAGAAGGCGATTGAGGGAAGACTGTCTGATTGTTGCCGGAAAAAATCGATGGACCTACGGTTGCCGTGGTCGAGCGGACCGCCTGCGGATCGCTAACGCTCTTCACCAGTTGCGGCAAATCTTGCAGGATCGGAATTTGCCAGAGAAAGAAAATGGCCGTCGCGCACGCGACCGCGACGGCGCCGAGGTAGAGAGCGAAGTGCTTGAGCCATCGGTGAAGACTGGAACGGATGGATTTTGGGCCAGCATCAGAGTCGGGCTCGAACTGGCCGTCCGGCGGATTGTGATCAGTATTGTAAGGTGCCTGTTTCATTGCGTCGGTGCAGCGAACACGAGACTTGTCTGTTCTGTGACTCTTCTCGATTTTTTTGATATCGAGATGGAGAATTCCAAAGGGATTGGCAAAATCTTGCGATACGGTAAAATATAAAACTCTTTTTCGTTCGCTCCAAGCAATTCCTCCCGGAGAGGTACCGAAGCGGT
>DEHU01000187.1:0-3324 GCA_002352125.1 Competibacteraceae bacterium UBA2792
CGCTGGGTTTTGGCGTTGTAGGCAATCGTCACCGCCTTGTCGCAGTCGGCGCGGTCGTCGATATAAACGTGGCAGACGCCGTCCAGGTGCTTGATCACCGGGACCCGCGCCTCGCGGCTGATCCGNNCAGGCGGCGATGGCGCGGTTGGAATGCAATGCTTCGGAGCCACCGCGCAAGATGGCAGCGTTGCCGGCTTTCAGGCACAGGGCGGCGGCATCGGCAGTCACGTTCGGGCGGGATTCGTAAATGATGCCGACGACGCCCAGCGGCACCCGCATCCGCCCGACCTGAATGCCCGATGGACGATACTTGAGATCGGTAATTTCGCCCACCGGATCGGTCTGCGTTGCGATTTCCCGCAAGCCTTGCGCCATCCCTTTGATGTTCTTGGGGGTGAGCTCCAGACGATCCAGCAGCGCGGCATCCAAGCCGGAGGACCGCCCGGCCTCCATATCCAGGCGATTAGCGGCGCGCAAGGCGTCTTCCGCCTCCTCCAGGGCATCGGCGATAGCCAACAGGGCAGCATCCTTGCTCCGCGTCTCGGCACGGCCGACAATGCGGGAAGCCGCGCGGGCACGCCGGCCGACTTCGGTCATGTAACGCGCGATGGCGTTGGAAATATCCACGTTGGTATTCATCGATAAGACTACCTGATGACCGACGCAACGGGCGCCGGGCTATGATTTTCAAACCTCGTCTGGCAACAATTCCAGACCGGCCAGCCGCAAGCCGTTCGCGAGCAGGGCATTCCACGGCGAGCCGGTTTCCGCGCCCTTGATCGTCCGGTCGGTCCGGGCGCAGGCGCGCAACAAACGCCGGCAGCCGGCCAACGTCAACCGTTGCAACGCTTGCCGGAGCAGCGGCTTGCGCTTTTCCCAGACTTTCTGTTCGGCCAGCACCGCCTCTAGCGGTTGCCCCCGGCTTCGCGCGAAGGCCAGCATGGCCAATCGGCGGACCTCCTGATGCAGCGCCCAGTTGGCCAGTACCGGTTCGACGCCTTCGTCGCGCAATCCGTTTAGAATCCGCGCTACCCGCTCCGGTTGCCCGAGCAGGGCGGCATCCACAAAATCATAGATGCTGTAGCGGGCACTGTCGCCAACCGCAACCAAGACGGCTTGGGCGGTCAACACCCGGTCATCGGCCAACAGCGCCAACTTTTCGATTTCCTGGGCGGCGGCCAGCAAGTTGCCCTCGACCCGTTCCGCCAGCAACGTCACCGCTTCCGGCACGGGATTGAGACCGTGCTCCCGCAGCCGGCGTTCGATCCAGCCGGGCAATTGTCGCGGTTCCATCGGCATGGCAGCCACCACGATGCCGGTGTTGTCCAACGCCATAAACCAACGGCTCTTCTGCGCGCTCCAATCCAGTTTGCCGGCAACGATCAGCAATATGGCATCCTCGGCTGGTCGCGCAGCGTAATCGCACAGCGCTTGAGTGCCGGCGTCGCCCGGTTTGGCGTTGCCTAGCCGCAGTTCCAACAAGCGCCGGCTGGCGAACAACGAGGGACTGGAGGCCACTTGGCGCAACGCGCTCCAATCGAAACCGGTTTCGACCGTCAGACATTCCCGCTCGTCGTGGCCGCGTTCGCGGGCGGCGGCACGAATGGCACCGGCCGCTTCCAGCGCTTGCAGCGGCTCTTCGCCAAACACCAGATACAGCCGCGCCAAGGTCTGGCGCAGATGCCCGGCAAGTTGCTCGGGGCGCAACCTCAAGACTTGACGGCCTGCAAACGACGGATGATTTGCCAGGCCAGATCGTCCGCCATGCCGTCCACCAAAGATTCCTGCGCAGCCTCGAAACCGAGTATCCGATTCTCGTCGAACAGCAGAGCGCGGTTGGCGTTGATGCCTTCCGCCGCAACCAGAACCTTGCCGTTGGCGAGCTTGACCTCGTAAGTCGCGTTGTAAATCAGAAAATATTCCCGTTTGACATCGAAACGGTCGGCGGCCACCGTGCGCCGGCCGCTGCCTTCGTTCAGAATGGTGATGACCGCCGTTGCCTGGGCCGGATCGCGGGTGACGGTCACACCGTTGCTCGCCAAAATCGACCGGAGCTTGCGATCCAGCGCGCCCGGAGGCATCCCGATGCCCTGCTGGCTTTGCACGTAGGTCACGCGCAACTCGGGCGGCAATTGCGCCTGACCGCGCAACTGAAACCCGCAACCGGCCAAAAGCAGCACGATCAGCCCTAATCCGCTTGCAATGATCCAACGCATGGTCGGCGACTCAACAAACCAAGTTAACTAACTTGCCGGGCACGATCACGACCTTGCGGATCGGCTTGCCTTCGACGAAACGCTGGACGTTCGGTTCAGCTTGGGCAAGCTGTTCGATGGCGCCGCGCTCGGCGTCCACCGGCACGTCGATCTGCCCGCGCAGCTTGCCGTTGACCTGCACCACCAGCGTCACCAGCGACCGCGCCAACGCGCCTTCGTCGGGTGCTGGCCAAGCGGCGTTCAGCACGTCGTCGCCGTAGCCCAGTTCCCGCCACAGGACGTGGGCGATGTGCGGCACGATCGGCGACAACAATCGCAGCAGCAGGCTCAAACCTTCCCGGCGCACGGCATCCGCTGCACCCCGTTCGCCGGCTTCGATCCGCGCCAGCGAATTCAACATCTTCATACCACCGGAGACTACGGTATTGAACTGGTGACGGCCGAAGTCGAACAACGCTTGCTTTAATGCCTCATGAACCTCGCGGCGCACGGCGCGCAGCGGTTCGGCCAACGCAGCGGAGTCCGGTTCGCCGGCGGCCCGGATGGCGTCCTGATGCTCGGCGGCATACACCCACAATCGTCGCAGAAAGCGGTAGGCGCCGCCGACGCCCGCGTCCGACCACTCCAGCGCCTGTTCGGGCGGAGCGGCGAACATCATGAACAGCCGGGCGGTATCAGCGCCGTACTGCTCGATCAAGGTTTGCGGGTCCACGCCATTCTTGCGGGACTTGGACATGGTACCGATGCCGCCGTACTCGACCGGCTGACCATCCGCGACGGCCGTAACGCTCGCCACTCGCCCCTGCTCGTCGCGGACCATTTCCACGTCGGCGGGCGGATAGTAGGTGATCCCGCCTTTTTCGCCTTTGCGAAAAAAGATGTGATTCAACACCATGCCTTGCGTGAGCAAATTGGCGAACGGCTCGGCTACGGTGGTCAGGCCGAGATCGCGCATGACCTTGGTCCAAAAACGCGAATAGAGTAGATGCAGGATAGCGTGCTCGATTCCGCCGATATATTGATCGACCGGCATCCAGTAATCGGCCCGTTCGTCCACCATCGCGTTCGCGCCTGGCGTGCAATAACGGAAGAAGTACCAGGACGAATC
>DEHU01000187.1:3456-3594 GCA_002352125.1 Competibacteraceae bacterium UBA2792
CTCGAAGTCGAGACCATCGTATTGGCCGGAGTTGATGCAAACGCCGTGATCGGCATAAACATCTCGCCAGGGAAAAGGCGTTTCGTCGCCGGCGCCGGTGCGAATGACCGACTTAATCGGCAAGCCGAATTGATGGGC
>DEHU01000211.1:0-13803 GCA_002352125.1 Competibacteraceae bacterium UBA2792
CCAGCAGGACGCATTTCTGCCCTATGTCGAAAATGGCACCCTGACTTTTATCGGCGCTACCACCGAAAATCCCGGTTTCGCCCTCAACAACGCGTTGCTGTCGCGAGTGCGGGTCTACGTGCTAAACGGCCTCGATGCCGCTGCCATCCGCCAGTTGTTGGACCGCGCTTTGAACGATACCGAACGAGGGTTGGGAGGACGCTGGCCGTTGTCCGAAGTGGCGCGGGAACGGCTGGCCCAATCCGCCGACGGCGACGCTCGCCGCGCCTTGATTTGGCTGGAGCTGGCGGCGGAGCTGGCGGCGGCGCAAGCGACGACGCTGGAGGCCGCGCTGCTGGAGGTGATGAACGAAGGAGCGGGGCGGCGCTTCGACCGGGGCGGCGACCTGTTTTACGATCAGATTTCCGCCTTGCACAAGGCCGTGCGCGGCAGCAGTCCGGACGCCGCGCTGTACTGGTTCGCCCGGATGCTGGACGGCGGTTGCGATCCGTTGTACATCGCCCGGCGCGTGGCGCGGATGGCCAGCGAGGACATCGGCAACGCCGATCCCCGCGCCCTGCAACTGGCCTTGCACGCTTGGGAGGCGCAAGAGCGAATGGGCAGTCCCGAAGGTGAACTGGCTATCGCCCAAGCCATCGTTTATTTGGCGGTCGCGGCCAAGAGCAACGCGGTCTACACCGCATTCGCCGCCGCCCGCCGGGATGTGGAATGCCACGGTACGCTGGAGGTGCCGCCGCATTTGCGCAACGCGCCCACCGCGCTGGCGCGGGAATTGGGGCACGGCGAGGGTTACCGCTACGCCCACGACGAACCGAATGCGTATGCGGCGGGCGAGTGCTATTTTCCGGAATCCTTGAAAGATGCTCGCTACTACCGGCCGACCGCCAACGGCTTGGAAGGGCGAATCGGCGAAAAGCTGGAACGATTGCGAGAACTGGATCGGTGCAGCGACCGGCAGCGGTACCGTTAATCCACCATGCCGGCTCGATCCCGGCGTGGCGGAGCGCGAAACATCGTTGCGGCGAACGCGCCAAAACACGATAACCACCGGGAGAAAGAATTGATGAGTCGGCTACGAGGCAAAGTCGTGATCGCCCAAGGCGGCGGCCCCACGGCGGTGATCAACCAGAGTTTGGTTGGCGCGGTGCTCGAATCGCGCAAGTTCCGGGAAGCGACCCGGATTTGGGGCGCACGCCACGGCGTGCGCGGCATCGTCGGCGAAAACTTCGTCGATTTGTCCGAAGCGACCAGCCACAATCTCGAACGGGTTGCCCGAACGCCCTCGTCCGCCTTGGGTTCGACCCGCGACAAGCCGGACGCGGAGTATTGCCAGCGCATTCTCGATGCGTTCAGGAAGCACGACGTTCGCTATTTTTTCTACATCGGCGGCAACGATTCCTCCGATACGGTGCGGATCGTCGGCGAGCACGCCGTTCGAGAAGGTTACGAACTGCGCGCCATTCATATCCCGAAAACGATCGACAACGATTTGCCCATCAACGACCATTGCCCCGGCTATCCTTCTGCCGCCCGCTTCGTCGCCGGTGCCTTGGGTGGGGCCGATGCCGATAACCGGGCTTTGCTGGGCGTCTACGTCGCCGTGATCATGGGGCGCCACGCTGGCTGGCTGACGGCGGCTGCGGCGCTGGCCCGCCGGCACGACGACGATGGGCCGCATTTGATCTATGTGCCGGAACGGCAGTTTTCGATCGATCGCTATCTGGCCGATATCGACCGCGTTTACCGGCGGCACGGCCGCTGCGTAGTGGCGATTTCGGAGGGGGTGTGGGCGAGCCGGGACAGCAAGGGCAAGGCGATTCCGGTCACGGTCGATCTGATGCGCCAGGCAGGCCGCGAGCCACAAGTAGACGCCCACGGCAACGTTCAGCTTTCCGGCGGCGCCCTGGCCGATGAACTGGCCGATGCCGTTCAAAGGAGATTGGGCATCAAGCGCGTGCGCGCCGATACCTTCGGCTATCTCCAACGCTCGTTTCCCGGCGTGGTGTCCGACGTGGATGCACGCGAGGCGCGCGAGGTGGGCGAGAAGGCGGCGCATTATGCCTGCGGGCACGGCACGAGCGGTTCGGTGGTCATCGAGCGCGTTGGCGATTACGCGGTGAAGTACGAACTTGCAGACCTGAAAGCAGTCGCTGCCCGGACTCGACACCTGCCGGACGAGTTCATCGACGCCGAAGGCAACGGTATGACCGAAGCGTTCCGCGACTATCTGCGGCCCTTGCTTGGCGCGGATATGCCGTGCCTGGAACAGCTCTGGGCGCCGGCGGCGAAGCTGGACAACGACTGATCCTCTGCTTTTGCCGGTGGGGCGCCAGCTCGCAAATTGACCGGGCGGGCGCCCGAAGCGGGCTGGTCTACCTGCGCAAATAGGCCAGCTCTTTGGGCAGCGCGATATTGTTGCCGAAATGGTCCTCGCCGTAGCCGGATTGGGCCAACAGTTCGAGGTCGCGCAATACCCTTTTGTCGCCGATGAAGGTGATGGCCAACGCCTCCGCGTTGATGTCAATTTGGCCGGTTGCTTGCAGCTTTGCAATTTCCTGGGTGACTTTTTCCAGCAATATTCCTTCCCCGCCGAACTCGGCGGACAACTGGAGCGGTTGCTGGTAAATAATGAGCTTGCCCTGTTCGGCCAATTTGAGCACGAGGTCTAGTACGGTGGCTCTGATTTGACCGTCGCCCTGGTCGCCCTTCGGTAGCGAAAAGCGCCCGATTTCCGAAACCAGCCAGCGGCGTTTTTGGGCATTGATTTTTTCGTTCGCTCTGAAGATGTCCATCGGGGAACCAGCGTCGTAGATTTGTCCATCCAGTTCCATTTTGATGTCGCTGCCGTAGTGTTGCACGATTCGGGCGACGAGGGTGGTGGGGCGAACGTGAAAGCCCCGGTACGACGGAACGGGCGCTTCGATTCTGCCGGTTTCCGCGTAGTGCTTGAGCATGGTATAGCAAAGACGCTGCCCGTAAGTGAGGTACAGTCCGGCATAGGCGATGGAATAATCCATGAGCATGGACAATAGCGTTTTGGGCGCGATGATCGGTTTGCGCCGCAGCGTCGAATCGCCGGTGTGGACGTTGAGGTGACGCTCGTAGTAGTGAACCAAATAGGTCGCTATTTCCAGTAAATGGAAGACGATGCTGATGTGGCCGCGCAGCGTGGGAAGATCCGTGTCCAGGTACTCGACTTCGGTTTCGGAGACATGGGTATCGTAAAGGGATTGGAGACAGTGGAAGTGTACTTTCAAGCCTCGGAGCCTGTCTTCGCTGATCGGGTTGGGAAAACAGCTCGCGTAATCTTTCGGTTCGACTTTTTCGGCGATAGTCAGTAGTTCGCTTTTCGCAGCCAAATTCAGATAGGCGGTGGCAAGGTACGTGACCGTCTCCGAAGCGCTCTTGATTTTTCGCATGGGCCGATCCTGAAGCAGGCGACCCGGCGGAAGGTGTTCGACGTAATTTTGCGCCCGGCGCTCGTCGACCGGAACGGGTAGATTCAGGCGGGAGGCCTGGGCGAGTATCCTGTTCGCCGTTTTCACCAGCACCTCGTGGGTGAGCTCCAGAGACTGTACGGTGGCGGCAGCAAAGTCCCGTTCGATGGGCAACAACCGGTAGCAGGGCAGAAAGTATTCGATGTGGAGCAACTCGTAAGTAACGTCGGCAAACAGCTTCATCGTCGCGACGAGCGACCGAAATTGGCCCCACTGGCAATTTTTGCGCGCCCCGTAAGCGTCCAGCAGTTCTTCGAGCTGGATGGATTGGGACAGTAAATCTGCGACCAAAGGGCGGGTCAAAAGGGTGGGATTTGGATGTCGCACCGATAAAGACCGGGCTATCCACAATAGCTTGTAGGCGCGCCGAGCGATGAGAGCGACAAAATCGCTGTTGTCGATGACAGCCAATTCGTCCGATTCGGCCGGTTCTTTGTTGGTTTCGAAGGTCATCGCTGGATAGTACCCATCGTTCGTTTGTTCGCCTCCGGTCGTCGGTCAGCGAAAGCTTAACTGAAAATAAATCGGCGGTGAGCTAGAGAGATGGGAACCGATTTAAGACGCGCCAAAAGTCGAGAAATCTAAATCGGCCGACCGACCATTCGTTGCCGGTTGCTGGGCCGACAGGTGGATTTGAACGGTATTCGCAGTACAGCAACGCGCATTGATCATGCTTGGTCGGCTCGCCGCTTGTTGAAAGCAAGGTATTCTATAACTTGGCTGGCCGATAAAATCCAGCCATGAACGAACCCCACGTTTTTGTCACGGGAGAATGGTTATAGCGGCCGGCCCTTGATTTGGGAGTTGCTGGCGCGGGTATTCCGTGCGGGCGCTGGTGCGCCCCGATGCGATGGGCAAGATGGGCAAATTACCGATGGGTGCGGCGGCGGTTGTCGGGGATGCGCTGGACGCCGCCAGTTTCGCGGCGCGGATTGCCCCGGCTGATACCTTGTTTCGCCGGGTGGGGACGCCGCATCTGCGCTGGTGCAAGCGACCGGGAACCCCGCCGAGAAGATCGTCGGCTTGACGCCTGCGGCGAGCGAGCATAGCTGGTACAATCCGACTTGCCATGCTCATCCACGACGACAAACTCGAAACGCTCGCCCGCCAGGTCTTGGCGATCGAAGCGGCAGCCATAACGCAACTTGCCACGCGAATCGATGACCGGTTCGTCCGGGCTTGCCGGTTGATGCTGAACTGTCCGGGACGGATCGTGGTGCTCGGCATCGGCAAATCCGGCCATGTCGGCGGCAAGATTGCCGCCACCCTGGCCAGTACCGGTACCCCGGCTTTCTTCGTTCATCCCGCCGAAGCCAGCCACGGCGACATGGGCATGATCACCGCCCAGGACGTGGTAGTAGCCTTGTCCAATTCGGGCGAAACCGACGAAATTCTCACCCTGCTGCCGCTGATCAAGCGCTTGGGCGTGCCGTTGATCGCCTTGACCGGCAATCCCGATTCGACGCTGGGCAAGGCTGCCGACGTTCACGTCGATGTCAGCGTTCCGCAGGAAGCATGTCCGTTGGGGTTGGCGCCGACCTCCAGCACCACCGCGACGCTGGCCATGGGCGATGCGCTGGCGGTGGCGTTGCTCGAAGCGCGTGGTTTTACCGCCGAAGATTTCGCTCGTTCCCATCCGGGCGGCCGGCTGGGCCGCCGTTTGCTGTTGCTGGTCGACGATGTGATGCACACCGGAGAGCAGATGCCGTGCAGTGCCTCAGACGATTTGTTAAAGGACGCCCTGCTGGAGATGAGCCGCAAAGGGTTGGGGACCACGGTTGTGGTGGATCGCGAAGAGAGGGTGTTGGGCGTCTTTACCGACGGCGATTTGCGCCGAGCCTTGGATCGACAGGTGGACGTGCGTTGCGCCCGAGTCGCCGAAGTGATGACCCGCAACTGCAAAACCATCGCGCCCGGTACGCTGGCCGCCGAGGCATTGCGGATGATGCAACAATACAAAATCAATGCGCTGCCGGTGGTCACCTCGATCGGTAAACTGGTCGGCGTTCTGAACGTGCACGATCTGCTGCGTGCTGGCGTATTGTAGACGGAGCGACGAGAGACGAACGATGCGCGACGTATTGAGCAAGGCCGCCCGGATCGAGTTGGTGATTTTCGACGTCGATGGCGTGCTGACCGACGGCCGGCTGTATCTGGGCAACGACGGCAACGAATACAAGGCGTTTCATATCCGCGACGGCCACGGCATCAAGATGCTGCTCGACACCGGCGTGGAAGTCGCCATCATTTCCGGTCGCCGCGCTGCCTCGGTGGAGCAGCGCATGGCCGATCTTGGCGTCCGCTACGCTTACCTGGGCGTGCAAGACAAGCTGTCGGTGTTCGATGGCTTGCGGGCGCAGCTTGGCCTGACTACCGAACAGATCGCTTACGTCGGTGACGATCTGATCGATTTGCCAGTCATGAGCCGAGTCGGTTTGGCCATCGCCGTGCAAGATGCCGATCCGTTCGTCAAGCAGTACGCGCATTGGCAAACGCCGAGCTGCGGCGGTCGCGGCGCGGCGCGCGACGTTTGCGAACTGCTGCTGGAGGCGCGCGGCCAGTTGGCGGCCTTGCGCGATCGTTACCTCTGATGGCGCGCGGGCGCGTTTCGGTGCGCGGCGGGCTGTATCTGGTCGGTCTGTTGTTGTTGGCCGGATCCAGTTACGCCTTGCTGCGGTGGGTGGAGTCTTCGCTGCGAGAACCGATCCCAACCGAAAGCCAAGCGCCGGTTCTGGTCGTCGAACGGTTTCGCGCGGTGCGCACGAGCCTTGCCGGATTGCGCGAATACGTGGTCGAAGCGCCCTTGTTGCAGCAGTTGCCAGGCCAGCTCGGGACGCGAATCGACCGGCCGGTACTCGATTGGTATCAGTCGGACGGCGAAACCCGCGAATGGCGGCTTCGGGCCGACCAAGGTTGGGTTGCCGCCGACCAGCAGTCGATGCGGCTGGAAGGCGAGGTGGTGATGACCCGCGTCGCCGAAAGCGGCAAAACGCCGGTCGAAATCATTACCCGCGATGTGCTGATTCGTCCCGCCGAACGCTACGCCGAAACCGCTGCGCCTGCGCGGGCGGTGACGCCCGGCGGCGAACTTCGAGCCGTCGGCGCTCGCGCCTACCTGGATCGGGAACAATTGGAACTGCTTTCCGAAGTACGAGGCTATTATGAACCATCCAAACGCTAAGTTCGGGCTGGCGCTGGCGCTGGCGCTGGCAGCACCGCTCGCCGCCGCTCTACCGGAAGATCGCAACCAACCCATTCAACTGGAAGCCAGCCGCGGCCAACTGGATCAGAAAACCGGCGTCAGCATCTACGAGGGTAACGTGGTGATCACGCAAGGATCGATGCGGTTGACCGCCGATACCGCCACCATCTACGTCAAGGACAGCAGCTTCCAGCGGATGGACGCAACCGGTAATCCGGCAAACCTGCGCTACAAACCGGCTGCGGACAAGCCCGAAATCCAAGGGACCAGCAAGCGGGTCGAATACGATGTCGCCAGCGCCAAGGTCGTCATGAGCGGCGGCGTCCGGGTCGTGCAGGGGCAGGATGTCTTCACCGGCGACCGGGTAGAGTACGATCTCAAGAACGACGTGATTCGGGCCAAGGGCGCGGGAGAGAACGGCCGCATCCAGTTCACCATCCAGCCGCGAGCACAGGATGCAGCGCCCGCCAAGAAGCCTTGATCATGGCCCAGTTGATCGCCAAAGAAATCGTCAAACGCTACCGCAAGCGGATCGTGGTGGATGCCGCCTCGCTCCGGGTCGCCAGCGGCGAAGTGGTCGGCTTGCTGGGGCCGAACGGCGCCGGCAAGACCACCAGCTTTTACATGATGGTCGGCCTGATTCACTGCGACGAGGGGCGGGTCTTGCTGGACGAACGCAATCTGACCCATCTGCCGATGCACGCGCGAGCGCGATTGGGCGTCGGGTATCTGCCGCAGGAACCTTCGATATTCCGGCGGCTAACGGTGCTGGACAACGTGTTGGCGATTTTGGAAACCCGCCGGGATCTGGACCGGGCGGCGCGCCGGTCGGTGGCCGAAGATTTGCTGCACGAACTGCACGTTGGCCATTTGCGCGACAACATCGGCATCAGCNNAGCGGCGGCGCGTGGAAATCGCCAGAGCGCTGGCGGCCAAACCGGCGTTCATTTTGTTGGACGAACCGTTCGCCGGTGTAGACCCTTTGTCGGTGCTGGATATCCAGCGCATCATCAAACATCTTTGCGAGCGCGATATCGGCGTGCTGATCACTGATCACAACGTCCGGGAAACCTTGGGAATTTGTGATCGTGCTTACATTCTCAACGAGGGGCNNTCATCGCCGAAGGCGATCCCGCCGCAATTCTCGCCGACCAACACGTTCGCCAGGTCTATCTGGGCGAGGCGTTTCAACTGTGAAGCGGTCGGTCGGTCGACGGTCGGCAGCGCGACGATTCCCATTCTTCCTGCGATCTCCCCCAAAACCGACTAGGATTAAAGGTAAAATGGGCACGTTCGTTCGATGTTAGAAAGCTTATGAAACAGTCATTGCAGCTACGTCTGGGTCAGCAACTGACAATGACCCCTCAATTGCAGCAGGCGATTCGCTTGCTGCAACTGTCCAGCCTGGATCTTCAGGCGGAGGTGCAGGCGATCCTCGATTCCAATCTGATGCTGGAGCGAACCGACGAGCCGCAAGATTTGCCGGTACAACCGGAAACCTTGGCCGCCCAGACGGCGGCGGAATCCAGCGCCGAAACCGAGGTCGACGGGGCGGCTGGCACGTTGCCGGACGATCTCCCGGTAGATAGTGCCTGGGAGGATATTTACGAGCCTTTCGACGGTGCGACCAGCTATTCGCGGGGCGAAGAAGAAGATTGGGATCTCTACGAACGCTATGCCGGCACCGGCGAATCCCTGCGCGATCACCTGTACTGGCAGATGCGGTTGACGCCGTTCGATGATCGGGAGCTGGCGGTCGCTACCGCGATCATCGACGCGATCGACGAATCCGGTTATCTGACCCTGTCGCTGGAAGAGCTCTGCCAAGGGCTGCAAGACGAATTTCCGGTGACTCCGGCAGAGGCCGAAGCGGTGCTCAAACAAGTGCAACGCTTCGATCCCCAGGGCGTAGGCGCCCGAAGTCCGGCGGAATGCCTGCTGCTGCAGTTGGAAGCCCTGCCGGAGGATACGCCGTGGCTGGCCGAAGCCCGCCGCTTGGTCGAGCAACATCTGGAGCTGCTCGCCGATCGCGATTTCAACGGTTTGATGCGCCGGCTCAGAGTTTCGCGCGAAGCGTTGCAAGGGATCGTCAGCCTGATTCAATCGCTAAATCCGCATCCCGGCGAGCGGCTGTCCAACGCGGCGCCGCAGTACGTCGTTCCGGACGTTCTCGTTTATCGGAACCGCAACGCTTGGCGGGTCGAGCTGAATCCCGAGAGCATGCCCAAACTGCGGATCAACTCCCGCTATGCGGCGCTGGCGCGGCAGGCCGGCCAGAACGGCGATGCGGTTTATCTCAAAAATCATTTGCAGGAAGCGCGCTGGTTTCTCAAAAGCCTGCAAAATCGCAACGAGACCCTGCTCAAAGTCGCAACCTGCATCGTCGAGCGGCAGCGAGAGTTTCTGGAGCAGGGCGACGAATTTATGAAGCCGCTGATCCTGCGGGATATCGCCGAGACTCTCAGCATGCACGAATCCACCATCTCGCGAGTGACCACGCAAAAGTACATGTACACGCCGCGCGGTATCTACGAGCTAAAGTATTTCTTTTCTAGCCATGTCGGTACCAGCGATGGTGGTGAGTGTTCGTCGACCGCCATCCGTGCCATGATCCGCAAGTTGATCCAGGCGGAGAATCCCGAAAAGCCGCTCAGCGACAGCCGGATCGCCGAACTGTTGGGAGAGGAAGGCATTCGGGTGGCTCGGCGGACGGTGGCAAAATACCGAGAAGCGATGTCCATTCCGTCTTCTTCGGATCGCAAACGCCTCGTCTGAACGGACGAGGGCATTCGCCCTGCGAAGGGCATATACGGGAGAGTCGGAGGCCCAATCGCGTGGAGCGCTTCAAGCCGCCACGTTCGGTTATCCATCGCGGATCCGCGCGAAGATCGACGACTCCAACACTCGAATCAAGCAAAACTGGCTAGCCAGGAGTCCCATGCCATGCAAATCAAACTGAGCGGACACCATGTGGAAATCACTCAGGCCTTACACGATTATGTGCACGACAAGCTGGAGCGCATCGAGCGGCATTTCGACAACGTCACCAGCGCCCAAGTGATCCTGAGTGTCGAAAAGTTGAACCAGAAGGCCGAGGCGACCATCCATGTGGCTGGCAACGAAATCTATGCCGATGCGGTAGACGAGGATATGTACGCCGCGCTCGATGCCCTGATCGACAAGATCGACCGCCAAATCAAGAAGCACAAGGAAAAGCTGACCGACAAACGTCGCAGCGAGAAGGCGCGCAGTTATCCCGAGCCTTGAGCGGGCGAGTACGGCGATGGACATCACGAATCTGATTACCCCCGAGCGGATCGTCTGCGATAGCGAAGTCGCCAGCAAAAAGCGAGTCATCGAAGTGTTGAGCGAGCTGCTGGCAACGGGACAGCCCGACTTGGTGGCCCGGCCAATTTTCGACAGCCTGATCGGCCGGGAACGGCTGGGGAGCACGGGGTTGGGGCACGGCGTGGCTTTGCCCCATGGCCGCTTCAACCAAAGCCAGCGGGCCGTCGGCGCATTCGTCAAGCTCAAAAAAGGCGTGGATTTTGATGCCATCGACCGGCAACCGGTGGATCTGGTGTTCGGTTTGCTGGTACCGGACCACTACACCGACGAACATCTCAAAATTCTCGCCTATCTGGCGGAAATGTTCAGCGATCGGGCTTTTTGCCAGCAGTTGCGGGAAACCGGCTCCGATCGGGTTTTGTTTGAGCAACTCCGGGATTGGAAACCCGCCGCGACCGTGTTGCCATGAATCAAACCGTGCGCGCCCGGGCCATCTTCCAGGAATTGGAAGCCATCTTGGAGTTGCGTTGGGTCGGCGGTGCGGCCGGAGTAGACCGCGTCTTGTGGTCGCCGGTCGAGGCCGGTGCGCCGTTTTTCGGGCGGCTGAACTGGATTCAACCGCCTCGCTTGCAAATTCTCGGTCCAGAAGAGAGCATTTTTTTGGATCAGTTGGAACCGGCGATCGGGAATGCGTTGGTCCACGCCCTGTTGGAGCCTACGGCCGGGGCGGTCCTGGTTTGCGGCGACCCCGGCCAAGCCGAGGCGCTGCGCGAGGTTGCCGATGCGACCGGTACCCCGCTTTGGTTCACTCCGGTCACGCCGGCGGTGGTACTGGAGCAACTCAACCGTTACCGGCACAGTCTGGATGCATCGACCGTAATCCACGGTGAGTTGCTCGAAGTGTTCGGCATGGGCGTGCTGATCACCGGCGGCAGCGGGATCGGCAAAAGCGAGCTGGCTTTGGAGCTGATCAGCCGGGGCCACCGGCTGATCGCCGACGATACCCCGAGCTTGACCCGAGTGGCCCCCAACGTTTTGGAGGGCACCTGTCCGCCCACTTTGATCGATTTGTTGGAAGTGCGCGGGCTCGGGATTCTCAACATCCGCCGGATGTTCGGGGACAGCGCCATCAAACGCAATAAACGGGTGCGGTTGATCGTCCATTTGGTCAAGCTGGAAGAGATCTTGCCGCCGGCGGAATCTCGATTGCAGGGCTTGCGCGATACGCGGGTTATTTTGGGGATCAGCGTGCCGACGATCACCCTGCCGATCGCGCCTGGCCGCAATCTGGCGGTGCTGGTCGAGTGCGCGGTGCGCGATCATATCCTGCGGCTCAGCGGCTATCGCGCCGAGGAAGATTTGATGGCGCGCATGGAGAAGGCGATGGCGAGGGCGGCATCATGCGAATAATCATCGTCAGCGGCCTGTCCGGCTCTGGCAAGACCATCGCCTTGCAAACGCTGGAAGATCTGGACTACTACTGCGTCGATAATCTGCCGTTTAAGCTGATTCTCCCGCTGGCGCGGGAAGTTCTGGCCGCTAGCGATATTTTGCCGCCGGCGGTGGCGGTGGGGGTGGACGCGCGCAACTTTATCGACGAGCTGTATCAATTCCCGGCGACGCTCGCCGAGTTGCGCGCCAGCGATTTGACCGTGGAAGTGCTGTTCCTGCAAGCCGACGAGGAGATTCTGCTCAAGCGCTACAGCGAAACCCGCCGTCGGCATCCCCTGGATTTGGGCAACCTTCCCCTCAAGGAAGCGATTCGCCAAGAGCGGAGCCTGCTGGAGCCGATCGTCGCTTGCGCCGACCTGATCGTGGACACGAGCGGCACCAATATTTACCAGTTGCGCGAACTCCTGCGCACCCGCATCCACGATACGCCCCGCGAAGCGATGTCGTTGCTGTTCGAGTCCTTCGGTTTCAAGAACGGGGTGCCGGTCGACGCCGATTTCGTCTTCGACGTGCGCTGTTTGCCCAATCCGCACTGGGAACCGCAGTTGCGGCCGCTGACCGGGCTCGACCGGCCGGTGATCGAATTTCTCGAGCGCCAGCCGGAGGTCAAGGAGATGATCGACGACCTGTGCCGGCTGCTGGAGGCTTGGTTGCCTCGGTTCGAAGCGAGCGAGCGCAGCTATCTGACGGTATCGATCGGTTGTACCGGCGGCCAGCACCGTTCAGTTTTTGTCGCCGAGGCATTGGCCTGCCATTTCGGTGGAACACGTGACTATGTCATGGTCCGCCATCGAGAACTAAAATAAACAATGTAACCATCGGGCGGTCGCCGCGACGACCGGAGATAACGGGGTCGTTGGAGTGTTGAAACGAGAGATCGTCATCATCAACAAACTGGGATTGCACGCCCGCGCCGCNNGGCGTGATGATGCTGGCGGCCGGTTGCGGAACTCGGCTGGAGTTGCAAGCCAGCGGGCCCGAAGCCGAGCAAGCGCTCGAACACCTGGAAAATTTAGTCCGCCGCCGCTTTGACGAGGGCGAATGAGAGGGTCCCTCCATGCCATTTTCGCTGCATGGGATCGGTGTTTCCCGAGGGTATGCGATCGGCAGNNCAGCGCAACCAGCCGGAAATCACCGAATACACGATTCCCGACATCATCGTCGAGGACGAGGTCCAGCGGTTCCTGAATAGCTTACACTTAGCCCGGCAGCAACTGCAGAATATCCGGGGCCGGATTCCGGCGACCGTTTCCGGCGACGTGACCGCTTTCATCGATACCCACCTGTTGATGTTGGAAGACGTCTCGTTTACCGAAGCGCCCGTCAAGCTGATTCGTTCGCTCAAGTGCAACGCCGAATGGGCTCTGAAGATGCAGCGGGACTCGCTGGTCCAGGTGTTCGAGGACATGGACGATCCGTATTTGCGCACTCGCAAGGATGATGTGGACCATGTAGTACGGCGGGTACAACGCATTCTGGTGACCGAAGATCCGGCCTATCTGAGCGATCCCGATTGCGCCGAACTGGCCTCCAACCGCTTGGAAGGGCGGATCATCGTCGCCGACGACCTGACGNNATTCCGGCGGTGGTGGGCGCGCGCAATGCGCGCGGCTATTTGGGCAACGATGAGCCGGTTATCGTCGATGGGCGGCAGGGAGTAATCCTGGTCGGGCTGGATGAGCGCATCCTGCGCTATTACCGCCACAAACAGCAGGAAGAGCGCCGGCAGCAGCGCGAACTGAGCAAACTCAAGGGTAAACCGGCGGTCACCCGCGACAAGGTGACCATCGGGTTGTTCGCCAACATCGAACTGCCCGAGGACGCCGTGGCGGTGCGAGAGGTGACAGCCGACGGCGTCGGTTTGTACCGAACCGAATTTCTGTTCATGAACCGCTTCGACGTGCCCGACGAGGAGGAACATCTGGCCTCGTATCTCCACGTCATCAAAGTCTTGGAAGGCAGTCCTGTCACCATTCGTACCGCCGATCTTGGCGCCGACAAACAGGTGGACGGCGGCCGCGGCGGACCGGTTTGCACCAATCCGGCTTTGGGGTTGCGGGCCATTCGAATGTGCTTGAAGGATTTGGCGATGTTTCGTCCGCAGTTGCGCGCCATCCTGCGAGCCTCGGCCCATGGGCCAGTGCGGATGATGATTCCGATGCTTTGCAACATCCAGGAAGTTTTCCAAGTGATGCGGCTCGTGGCGGAGACCAAACAGGAATTGCGCGACCGTGGCCTTGCGTTCGACGAGCGGTTGCCGATCGGCGGGATGATCGAGATTCCGGCCGCAGCGGTGTGCGCCGCTCAATTCGCTCGCTACATGGATTTCCTGTCGATCGGCACCAACGACCTGATCCAGTACAC
>DEHU01000211.1:13814-25535 GCA_002352125.1 Competibacteraceae bacterium UBA2792
ATGCATCCCGCCGGTTTGCTGGAGATCAAACGGGTCGTCCAAGACAGCCACATCGGCGAGTTGAGCCAGATAGCCCGGCGTCTGCTGCGAACCACCGATGCCGAGAAATATACCGAAACGCTCAAAGCCATCGCCCAGAATTGAACGTGATCGCCGCCGATGGCATCGGCGGCGATGCGTCGATGAATTTCATTGTTGCATCAGCGTCACCATCCGGCGAAACCGCAGCAGGGCGATGCCGAAAAAGATCATGCCGCTGGCAGCGACGGCCGCAAAATTGGGCCATACCACGGCAAAGCCAGCGCCCCGGTACAAAATTGCCTGGGCGAAGCTGACGAAATGAGTGGACGGCGCGAGCTGCATGATCGCTTGCAATGGTTTCGGCATGCTGTCGAGCGGGGTGGTGCCGCCAGAGAGCAGGTTCATCACCATGAACACCGGAATAGCCAACAATCCGAACTGAGGCATGGAGCGGGTGAGCGTGGCCAGGAAGATGCCGAGCGCCGTCACGGAAAACAGATAGATCACCGTCCCCGCCACAAACAGGGGGATGGAACCCGCGATGGGAACCTGCAGCCAACCCTGCACCACCAGATACAGAGACAGCACGCCAGCGACCACGATCACCAGGCCGTTGGCCCAGATCTTNNTGCTCGCGCTCGCGGATCAGCGCCGCGCCGGTGAGGATGATGGCCAGCAGGGTGATGTTGTTGATCAGTTGCATCACCGCCAGAAACCAGCTCGATTTCAGGTTGGGATTGAACCATGCCCGGACGACGAGATTGACCGCCAATTGCGACTCGCCTTCCCGGCCCTGGGCGAACGCTAGGATTTCCTGGGCGATGATGTTTTGCAGATAGCTGGCGCCCATGCCCGCCTGACTCATGGCGGTAGCATCCACGTTGATCTGGATGGCAGGTTGCCGGCCCGCACGCACATCGGCCTGGAAGTTGGGCGGCACGTCGATCACGAAGGTATAGCGTCCCGCGTCCATGGCAGAGTCGAGATCCGACACCGCCAATTGGGCGGGAGGCTGGAAGTAAGGCTGGAGCAGCGCATCCTGGATCCGCTGGGACAGCGGGGAGCGGTCCTCATCGATGATGGCGACGGCGGCGTTGGCCACTTCCGTGGACGCGCCGGTGGCGACGGAATAAATGGCGACAGTGAAGACGTAGACGATCAGCAACACCATCACCAGATCGGCGCGCAAGCTCAGCAGTTCCTTGATGCCCAGCCGGTAGATATTCGCCAGGGACTTGCTCATGTCAGCGTTCCTGAGTCTGGAGCAATGCCAGGCTCAAGCCGATAAACACCGCGAAAAAGGCCGCTAGCGCCAGATAATTACCGGCCAGATCCGCGAACCCCAACGCCTTGGCGAAGGCGCCGACGCTGATCTGCTGAAAATAAACGCTGGGGAATCCGTAGCCTATCGCCTTGGCGCTACCCACCAGCGAGGCCACCGGCTTGAGCAAGCCGGAGAAGTTGACCGCCGGGATGGTCACGATGACCCCGGCGGCGAACAGGGCGGCCACCTGCGTCCGCACGAAGGTGGAAATCAGCAGGCCAAACCCCGTAGTTGCCATGACGTACAGCAGGGCGCCCGCCGCCAGTGCCGGGAAGCTGCCCTTGACCGGAACGCGAAACAGCACGAGCGCCAGCGCCAGCAGGCTGAGGAAATTGATGAAGGCGATGGCGATATAGGGAAGCTGCTTGCCGAGTAGAAATTCCAGCCGGGTCACCGGCGTGGCGTAGAGGTTGGTGATCGAACCCAGTTCCTTCTCCCGCACCACGCCGACCGCCGTTAGCATGGCCGGGATCAATACCAGCAACAGCATGATGACGCCGGGCACCATAGCGAACACGCTCTTGAAGTCCTGATTGTAACGAAACCGGGTTTCGAGGTCGGCGGGTAGCGAGTTCGTGTCCTGGGCACCGGCGCGCGCGGCCAATTCGGTCAGATAGTCCAGATGGATGCCTTCGACGTAGCCACGGCTGGTCTCGGCCCGGAAGGGCATGGCTCCGTCCAGCCAGACGCCCACCTCCGGGCGAGCGCCGCGCTTCAGGTCTTTACCGAACGCTGGCGGCACGACAACCGCCACCCGCAATTCTCCATCGCGCAGGCGCTGTTCCAGCCCGGCTGGATCGCGCGCTGGCGGCCGCTCCTCGAAATAGCGGGAGCCCTGGAAGTTTTCCAGATAGGTCCGGCTTTCCGGGGTTTGGTCGCGGTCCAGCACGGCATACGGCAATTTCTCGACATCGAACGAGATGCCGTAGCCGAACACGATCATCAGCAAGACTGGCCCGAACAGCGCGAAAGCCAGCCGAATGGGATCGCGGCGAATCTCCATCGCCTCCCGGCGCGCGTAAGCCCACAACCGGCCAAGATCGAACGACCGGCGATTCGATGGGGGGATTTGGGGGGCGGGAGTGGGTGCGGGCGGTGCCGATGCCGGCGCGGGCGGTGCCGACGCCAGCGGGCGCGTGGCGGCTTCTTCCAGATAGGCGATGAAGGTCTCTTCCAGGCTTGCGGTGCCCCGCGCACAAGCCAGATCGGCGGGCGCGCCCTGCGCCAGCACCCGCCCGGCGTGCATCAGCGAAATGCGGTCGCAGCGTGCCGCCTCGTTCATGAAATGGGTGGAGATGAAGATGGTGACGCCCCGGTTGCGGGACAGATCGACCAGCAATTCCCAGAATCCATCGCGGGCCACCGGATCCACGCCCGAGGTCGGTTCGTCCAGAATCAGCATTTCCGGATCGTGGATCACCGCCACCGCCAGCGACAATCGCTGGCGGATGCCCAGCGGCAAATCGTCGGCGAGTTGATCCATGACCTGGTTCAGATCGAACCGCTCGCCCAGCTCGCTCAGCCGGGCTGGGATAGTGGCCGGCGGTATGTGGAACAACTGGGCGTGCAGCAGCAGGTTTCGCCGCACCGTCAGTTCACCGTAGAGCGAAAATGCTTGGGACATGTAGCCCACTCGCTGGCGAGTGGCGAGGTCGCCGGCGTCCACGGCCCGACCGAACAGGCGGGCCTCGCCCGCCGAGGCGGGCAGCAATCCCGTGAGCATCTTCATGGTGGTGGTCTTGCCGCAGCCGTTGGAGCCCAAAAAGCCGAAGATTTCGCCCTGTTCGATGCGAAAACTCACCCGGTCCACAGCGGTGAAGTCGCCAAAGCGGCGGGTCAGTCCCTCGGCCTCGATGGCGGGCGGCCCTGCTCGGCGCTGGCGCGGCGGAATGACCAGCGCGCGATGGCCCTGGCGTTTGATCGCGGGCAACAGGGCGATAAAGGCTTGTTCCAGGTCGGCCGCTCCCGTCCTGGCCTTGAGTTCGGCGGGACTGCCCACCGCCAGCACCCGACCCGCGTCCATCGCTACCAGCTCATCGAAGCGTTCGGCCTCTTCCATGTAGGCGGTGGCGACCAGCACGCTCATGCCGGGCCGGCGGCCGCGAATCAGGTCGATGAGTTCCCAGAACTGGCGCCGGGACAGCGGGTCCACCCCGGTGGTGGGCTCGTCCAGAATCAGCAGATCGGGGTCGTGGATCAGCGAACAGCACAGGCCCAGCTTCTGTTTCATACCGCCGGACAGTTTGCCCGCCGGCCGGTCGGGGAACGGGGCCAGCCCGGTCGCATCGAGCAACTCCTCGATGCGCCAGGCCCGCTCACGCCGGGACTGACTGAACAGCCGGCCGAAGAAATCCACGTTTTCGAACACCGACAAGGTGGAATAGAGATTCTTCCCTAATCCTTGCGGCATGTAGGCGATCCGCGGGCAAACGGCGGTACGGTGATGGGGATCGGCCATGTCGCCGTCCAGCACCGCCACCGCGCCGGCCTGAATCCGCCGGACGCCGGCAATCAACGCCAGCACGCTGGACTTGCCCACCCCGTCGGGACCGATGAAGCCCACCATGCGGCCGGCGGGAAGATCCAGGTTGACCGCGTCCACCGCCAAAGTCGCGCCATAGCGATGAGTGACGCCGGCCAGCCGCGCGACCGCGCCGGACGGGCCGGTCATGGCGACAGGTTCACCTGGAGTGACGCCGGCCAGGGCGCGTTCGAATCCAGCCGGACGTAAGCGACGCCCGGCAAGCCGGTTTTGACTCGCGATAAATGCTGGCGCAGCAAATCGGGGTCGATCCGCGCCTTGATTCGGAACATCAGCTTTTCCCGCTCGGTCCGGGTTTCTACCGCCTTGGGGGTAAACTGAGCTTTAGCGGCCACGAACGAGACCTGGGCGGGAATCACCAGATTCGGGGCGGCATCCAGCACGATTCGGGTCTCCGCCCCAAGCGCCACCCGGCCCGCTACCGTTTCGGGTAGAAACAGGGTCATGTAGACATCGGTCGGATCGAGCAGGGTCAGCACCTTGCCGCCGGCCGCTAGCACCTCGCCGGGCTCGGCCAGGCGATACTGGACGCGGCCGAGACGTGGCGCCTTGAGCGTCCCATCGGCGATCTCGGTTCGCAATCCATCGGTGGCGGCGATGGCCGCCTGAATTGCCGACTCCGCCTCGATCAATTGGGCTTTGGCTGCTACCACGGCGGCTGCGGCCGTTTCCTGCTTGGTGCGTTTGAGATCGGCTTCCTGCTTGGAAACGAAGCCCTTGGTTGTCAGTTCCAGCGCGCGGTCGAGATCCTTTTCGGTGAACGACAGCTCGCTTTGCCGTTGGGAAACCAGGGCGGCGACGCTGGCCCGGGCGTCTTGCGCCTGCTTGGCCTGGGCCTCGGCCTGGCGCAGTTGCGCCTCCAGAGTCGCCGTATCCATCCGTGCCACCACCTGATCGGCACTGACCAGATCACCCTCGTTGGCCAGCACTTCCTTGACGCGTCCAGCCCACTTGGTCGCAATGTCGAGCTCGGTGGCTTCGATGCGGCCGTTTCCGGACGCGATCCCGACCAGCGGCGCGGGTTGCTCAAACCGCAACCAAACAAGGGCGCCACTAGCGATCATGACGGTCAGCAGCATTCCGGTTTTCAGCTCTCTTCCCAGCTTCATTGGTTCATGCTCCTAATTGCATCACTTCGACCTCGCGGGGAATACGGAGAATACAGTGAAACCTAGGCTTGCCCCATGCCAAATCGGTCATCGCCACGCCCTCGCTATTTCTCTTTCGCAAGCTCCTCGCCCGAATTCCCGGCGCTGAACCGTTCGTCGATGACTCGGCCAATGTGGCCAGCCGGCGGTATGCGTTTGAGCGGATGCTCGTCGAAAATCATGGCAAGGCGGGGTCGAGCGGGATCGGCAACGCCTCGCTAAATCCGTAGGGTGCGGCCATCTGGCGGTTGCCCCAAGCTGCGCGGGCGCGCGCCGCTCAATGCGCTGCGGCGGCCGGCCGCGCGCCCTGGCCCCCTCGCAATTCCTCGATCAAGGCATCTTTCTCGGCCCAAATCTGGCCGATCCAGTTTTGAATCGCCGTCCGGAACGCGGGGTCGTTGCGGTAATCGCCGCCGAGTAGTTCGATGGGGATCGGCAGCGACCGAAACCGCACGATGACCCGGCGGATGCGGCCCATGAACAGATCCAAGAAGGTCGAATAACCGTCCGGGTAGACCAGGGTCACGTCCAGCAGGGTACGCATCCGGTCGGGCAAGGCTTCCAGCACGAACGCCAGCCCGCCGGCCTTGGGGCGCAGCAGATGGCGGTAGGGCGACTGCTGGCGGGCGTGCTTCTCGGGCCGAAAGCGGGTGCCTTCCAGAAAGTTGAGGATCGAGATCGGCGTGTTGTGGAAGCGTTCGCAGCGCCGGCGGGTCGTTTCCCAATCCTCGTCGCGCGCCTCGGGGTGTCGGGCGAGATAAGTCGCCGCATGGCGCTTCATGAAGGGAAAATCCAAAGCCCACCAGGCGCCCCCCAGTACGGGAACCCAAATCAACTGTTGCTTGATAAAGAATTTCAGAAACGGGATGCGGCGGTTGAAGACTCGTTGCAGCACCACGATATCTACCCAGGACTGGTGATTGGCGCTCACCAGATACCAATCGTCCTGACGCAATCCCTCCGGCCCCTGCACGTTCCATTCGATGCGCTGGGTCAAGCGCATGATGGCGTTGTTGCCTTCGATCCAAGCTTCGGCGATTCGAACCAGCAAGCGAGCGTGGAACGTGCGCCAGCCTGGCCGAGAAATAGCCAGCTTGAGCAGGAGTACCAGATAGAGAGGGATACACCAGAACACCGTGTTCAAGATGAACAGCGCAAACGCCAACGCGCCGCGGACCGGTGCGGGCAAGAACGCGAGCATCGGACGCTCCTCGTCAAGCGTTGCGGCGGCTGGCCAGCCAGTCGCGCACGGCTGGGCCGGTGCCGATGGTCCACGGCTTCAGGCGTTCGACCGGCACGCGCTTGATGTCGGCCAGCTCCGCGCCGAGGATGATGTTGCCCCGGGCCGGGACGTGATAGGCCAGAATCAACTGGTTCATCTCGAAAAAGGCGTAGTTGCCGACGAAATGCGCGGTGGGGGCATTCAGGCTCAATTCTTCTTGCACTTCGCGCAAGATCGCCTGATCTGGCGTTTCGCCGGCTTCCAGAAAGCCGGTGATCAAACCGTACATTTTCTCCGGCCAGCTCTTGTTGCGGGCCAGGATCACCGCACCGTCCACTTCGACGATGGCGGCAACCACCGGAATGGGGTTGTTCCAGAAAACGTAAGCGCAGTGGTCGGCGGCGCAACGGCGTCGGATTTTGCCGTCGATCTCGGCATCCTGCAGTGGGTTGCCGCACTGGGGGCAGTAATTCGCCTGCATCTGGTGCGTCCGGTCGCGTTGGAAGGGTTGGTCTTGGCCGGATAAAGTCATCCGTCGTATGTATCCGCGAAAAAGCTAATCTATAATATTTTCGACTACGGCAGCTATCATCGCTGCCGTTTTGTTTTCGGGGAGTTTGCGGTCGATGCACTGTCGAGACGCAAACCGGCATGGCGACTACCGACCGGATTATCCTCGATCCGGGTATTTTTAACGAATCGTACTGACTGATGAAAACGCGCCATTTTCTTAGCTTGTTCGACTTGGCGCCCGCCGAATTGAAGCGGGTTCTACGGCGTGCCGCCGAACTCAAGGCCCTGCACCGGCGGGGCGAGCGCTACACGCCCTTGCTCCAGAAAGTGCTGGGTATGGTCTTCGAGAAAGCCTCGACTCGTACCCGGATTTCCTTTGAGGCCGGAATGGCGCAATTGGGCGGCAGTTCCATTTTTCTGTCGCCGCGCGATACCCAGCTCGGCCGCGGAGAGCCTATCGAGGATACGGCCCGGGTGTTGTCCAGCATGGTGGATATCGTGATGATCCGCACTTTCGAGCATAGCAAGGTCGAGCGTTTTGCGGCTTGTTCGAAAGTGCCGGTCATCAACGGCCTGACCGATTTCAACCATCCTTGTCAACTGTTGGCCGACATGCAAACCTTTATCGAACATCGCGGCGACATTCGGGGGCGAACCGTAGCCTGGATCGGCGACGGCAACAACATGTGCAACAGCTATCTTGCGGCAGCCTGCCAATTCGATTTTCAGTTGCGTATCGCCGTCCCGCCTGGGTACGAACCGGACACATCGCTGCTGAAGCAGGCCACCGACCGAACGGTTTTGCTGCGCGATCCGTTGGCTGCTGCCAGAAACGCAGATTTGATCGCCACCGACGTTTGGGCCAGCATGGGCAAGGAAGAGGAGCAACAGCAGCGAATGCGGGATTTCGCCGCCTACCAGGTCGACATCCAGGTCATGGCTCAAGCCAAACCAGACGCCATTTTCCTTCATTGTTTGCCGGCGCATCGGGGCGAGGAAGTCAGCGCCGAAGTGATCGACGGCCCGCAAAGCCGGGTCTGGGACGAGGCCGAAAATCGCCTGCACGCGCAAAAGGCGCTGATGGAGTTTTTGTTGCTGGGCGAGGCGAGCTGAAGCTCGATAGTAACGGCTTCTCCCCGCGAGCCGGTGGCCGCCCATCGAAAGCGGCGGGCTCCGATTCGCCGATATAATGTCAAATTATAAGCTTGCGCTAAAGCTGTATGGCGGATACACGGGCGAATCTGCTACATTGGCACCCGTTAATTAACATTGTCTCCTACGATCTTGCCTACCCGCGCTGTTTCCGCCGATCACGATTTTTCCGGTCGGCGCCCGATGCCGAACCCGTTGATGCGGTTTTGTCCTCAAGCTCGAACTCTGCCCCCCCGAAAGCGTCGCGAGCCATGAAAGAATATGCCCTGATCCTGCTCAGCACGATTCTGGTCAACAACTACGTTTTGGTGAAATTCCTGGGCCTGTGTCCGTTCATGGGCGTCTCCCGCAAACTGGAGACCGCTATGGGCATGGGGCTGGCCACGACTTTCGTGCTGACCCTGTCGTCGGTCTGCGCCTATCTGACCGATCATTACCTGCTGATACCGCTGGGGTTGGAATACTTGCGCACCATCGCCTTCATCCTGGTGATTGCGGTGGTGGTGCAGTTCACCGAGATGGTCGTGCACAAGACCAGCCCGGTTCTCTACCAGGCGTTGGGTATTTATTTGCCGCTGATCACCACCAATTGTGCGGTGTTGGCAGCGGCGTTGCTGAACGTGCAGGAACGGCACGATTTTATCGCGTCGGCGCTATACGGTTGCGGCGCGGCGGTCGGATTTTCGCTGGTGATGGTTTTGTTCGCCGCCATGCGCGAGCGCATCGCCGTGGCGGATGTACCGATCCATTTTCGCGGCCCCGCTATCACCCTGATCACCGCCGGTCTGATGTCGCTGGCGTTCATGGGTTTCGCGGGACTGGTGCGGGGGTAATACCATGTTCGTTGCCGTGATAGCCTTGGGTGTGCTGGCGGGGGCTTCGGGCCTGCTGCTGGGTTTCGCCGCCGTGCGTTTCCGGGTCGAAGGCGATCCCATCGTCGAGAAAATCGATGCCATTTTGCCGCAAACCCAATGCGGCCAGTGCGGTTTCGCCGGTTGCCGGCCCTATGCCGAGGCCATCGCCGCCGGCGAAGCCGACATCAATCAGTGCCCGCCGGGCGGAGAGGGCGGCATTGCCGCTTTGGCCGAACTGCTGGGCCGCGATCCCAAACCGCTCAATCCCGAGAACGGTGCCGAGAAGCCGAAAATGGTGGCGGTGATCGACGAACAAAACTGCATCGGCTGTACCCTGTGCATTCAGGCGTGCCCGGTCGATGCGATTCTCGGTGCCGCTAAACACATGCATACGGTGATCGCCAGGGAATGCACCGGTTGCGAGCTGTGCCTGGCTCCTTGTCCGGTGGATTGCATCCAGATGGTGCCGGTCGCCCAAACGATCGCGACCTGGAAATGGACCTATCCGGTCGTGGACGCAAAAACCGGGTCGCCCGCCGAAGCGAGCGTCGCATGAGCGGATTGTTTTCGTTCCACGGTGGATTGAAAACCGTTCGCCACAAGACCGAATCCAACCGGGAAGCGATTCGAGCGAGCGTTCTGCCCCAACGGTTGACGGTGCCGCTCCGCCAGCACATCGGCGCCATCGCCAAACCGCTCGTGCAAGCCGGCGACCGGGTACTGAAGGGACAGATGATCGGCCAGCCGGATGGTTATATTAGCGCCGCCGTTCATGCGCCAACTTCCGGGGTGGTGAAAGCGGTGGATCAGCGGCCAGTACCGCATCCCTCCGGTCTGCCGGACTGGTGCGTGACCATCGACAGCGATGGCGAAGAGCGTTGGATCGCGCGGGAGCCGGTAGATTACCGTCGATTGCATCCCAGCGCGCTGCGCAATCTGTTGCGCAACGCGGGCGTGGTCGGCTTGGGTGGCGCGGCGTTCCCCAGCGCGGTCAAGCTGAATCTGAGCGGTCATTGCGAGCGTTTGGAAACGCTGATCCTGAACGGTGCCGAGTGCGAACCGTGGATTACTTGCGACGACCGGATCATGCGCGAGCGCGCGGCGGAGATCGTCGCCGGTTTACACGTCATGGTGCATTTGCTGGAACCGCGCGAGGTGCTGATCGGCATCGAGGACGATAAACCGGAAGCCATCGCTGCCATGACCGCCGCCTGTGCTGGGACGGGTTACGCGGTACGGGCGGTGCCGACCCGGTATCCCAGCGGCAGCGTCAAGCAACTGGTCAGATTGCTCACCGGCAAAGAAACGCCGGTCGATAGTTTGCCGGTCGATGTCGGCGTGCAGTGCTTCAACGTCGCCACCGCCTACACGGTCCACCGCGCGGTCGAGTGTGGCGAGCCCGTGATTTCCCGGATCGTCACCATCGCCGGCCACGTCAATCAGCCGCGTAACATCGAGTCGTTGTTGGGTGCGCCGTTCGCCGGGCTGGTCGCTCAGTGCGGCGGCTACCGGGACGGCGTCGAGCGGCTGATCATGGGCGGGCCAATGATGGGCTTCGCCCTGCACAGCGACGAGGTGCCGGTCACCAAAGCCACCAACTGCGTTCTCGCCGCCGGTGCGGCGGAACTGGCGCCGGAGCAGCCCGTGATGCCCTGCATCCGCTGCGGGGCTTGCGTAGAGGTTTGCCCGGCCGATCTGCTGCCGCAACAGTTGTATTGGCACGCCCGCGCCAAGGAGTTCGACAAAGCCCAGGATTACCACCTGTTCAGTTGCATCGAGTGCGGCTGTTGCAGCTACGTTTGTCCTAGCCGCATCCCGTTAGTGCAGTACTACCGTTACGCCAAGAACGAAATCTGGGCACAGGAAAAGGAAAAACAGAAAGCCGAACTCGCCCGGCAACGGCATCAAGCCCGCCAGGAGCGGCTGGAGCGCGAAAAGCAAGAGCGAGAAGCCAAATTGAGGCAAAAAGCGCCGCCTCGCGCCGAGCCGAACGCTGAAAAACCGAGTATCGAAACCGCCGTGGCCCGCGCCAAGGCCGCCCCGGCGCCGTCGCTGGCGACCGCCGCCGGAACCGGTCAGCAAACCGATTGAACGCCCATGCGCTTTAGAACGGTGACGTCTCCTCACGTCTTGGAGACAACTAGCGTCGGCCGAGTGATGCGCCGGGTGCTGTACGCGATGATTCCCGGCATCGCCGCCCTGTGCTGGTTTTTCGGCTGGGGCGTGTTGATCAACCTCGCCATCGCTACCGGCGTTGCATTGGTTGCCGAGACGGCGATGCTGGCGGCGCGGGGCAAACCGTTGGCCTTGCATCTGGCCGATTACAGCGCGGTCGTCACCGCCTGGTTGCTGGCGGTGGCGCTGCCGCCGCTGGCCCCGTGGTGGCTGACGACGATTGGCGTGTTGTCGGCCATCGTCGTGGCCAAGCACCTGTACGGCGGACTGGGTTATAACCCGTTCAATCCGGCGATGATCGGCTACGTGGTGTTGCTGATCTCGTTCCCGCGCGAGATGAGCACTTGGTTGATCCCGCACGGTCTCGACCAGCACCATGCGATGAGCTTGCCGGAAACGCTGCATGCGATTTTCTGGAGCGCGCTGCCGGCCCGCTTCGCCCCGGACGCACTGACTGGCGCCACGGCGCTCGATGTGTTGCGCACCAAGCTAGGACTCGGGTTAACCGTGACCGAGATTCGCAACAGCCCGGTGTTCGGTATCGTCGCCGGCCACGGCTGGGAGTGGGCGGCGCTGGGTTTTCTGGCCGGTGGATTGTGGCTGATCTACACGCGAACCGCCGACTGGCGCATCCCCGCCGGAATGCTGGGCGGGCTGGCGGTCATCTCGACGGTCTTTTACCTGATCGACCCGCAGCGGTACGCACCGCCGTGGTTTCATCTGTGGAGCGGCGCGGCGATTTTCGGCGCGTTTTTCATCGCCACCGATCC
>DEHU01000114.1 GCA_002352125.1 Competibacteraceae bacterium UBA2792
GCCGAGCGCAAGTCGATGGTGATGAACGAGGAGGAAAAGAAGCTCACCGCTTATCACGAGGCCGGTCACGCCATCGTTGGTCGGATGGTGCCGTCGCACGATCCGGTTTACAAGGTCAGCATTATTCCGCGCGGCCGGGCACTTGGCGTGACCATGTTCTTGCCAGAGGGCGACCGCTACAGCTTCAGCAAGCAAAGGCTGGAAAGCCAAATTTCCAGTCTGTTCGGTGGCCGGATCGCCGAATCGCTGATCTTCGGACCGGATTTCGTCACGACCGGCGCTCAAAACGATATCGAACGGGCTACGGACATCGCCCGCAACATGGTGACTAAGTGGGGCTTGTCCGAGCGGTTGGGGCCGCTGACTTACAGCGAGGACGACGGTGAGGTGTTTCTGGGCCGTAGTGTGACCCGACACAAGAATGTTTCGGACGAGACCGCTCACGTCATCGATGAAGAAATCCGCTCAATCATCAACCGGAACTACCTGCGTTCCGAGCAACTACTGCGAGAAAATCTCGACAAGTTGCACGCCATGGCCGATGCGCTGATCAAATACGAGACGATCGACTCGGACCAGATCGATGACATCATGGCGGGACGGCCACCGCGCGAGCCAGCCGAATCGGATGCTGACCAAGGGCCTCCAGTAAACGGTTCGGCAGTCAGCTTGGATAAGGATCGGACGGGTAGCGGGAAAATAGGTGGCCCAGCTCAGCAGCATTGAATCATGCGGCTCGACTGCGCGGGCAAATTTATCGATCTAAGCCAACCGGTCGTCATGGGGGTGCTGAACATCACCCCCGATTCTTTTTCGGATGGCGGGCATTACCGGCAACTCACCGACGCTTTGCGTCGCGCCGAGGCCATGGTGGCCGAAGGCGCAGCCATCATCGATATCGGTGGCGAATCCACCAGACCAGGCGCACTGCCGGTATCGGCACAGGAAGAGCTGGATCGAGTGTTGCCGGTCGTGGCACGACTGGCGCGCGAGCTGCCGGTTCCCATCTCGGTAGATACCAGCAAATCTGAGGTCATGCGTGAAGCGATCAGCGCCGGTGCGGGGTTGATTAACGACGTGCGGGCGCTGCGTTTGCCGGGGGCGCTGGAGGTTGTGGTCGCCAGCGGTGTTCCAGTATGCCTGATGCACATGCGAGGGGAACCGGGCATCATGCAACGGGAACCCTACTATGCTGACGTAGTCGCCGAGGTGCGCGCCTTTCTGGCCGAGCGAGTCCATGCGTGCGAGGCCGCCGGCATTCCCGGAGACCGAATTCTGGTCGATCCCGGCTTTGGCTTCGGCAAAACCCTGGCTCACAACTTGTCCTTGCTTCGGTATCTCGATCGCTTCGCAGGGTTGGCTGCGGGGGTAGTGGTCGGTCTCTCTCGCAAAAGCATGATCGGATCGTTATCGAATGCGCCGGTCGGCGAGCGGTTGAGCGGCAGTTTGGCCGCGGCAGTCATTGCCGCCTGGCAAGGTGCTCGCATCATCCGTGCTCACGATGTCCGGGAAACGGTTCAGGCGCTGCGCGTTTGTGCCGGCGTGCTCGAAGCCGACTGATCCCATTTCGATTTCCATCCTTGATCCTTCGCTCCTTTCGATTTTCTGCAAAGCCATGCGTTGCTGCGGGACCTTGCTTGCCACCACTATAATTTCGTCATGCTGATTTTTGGGAGAATGTCGTAATGGGAAAACGCTATTTTGGTACGGATGGTATTCGTGGGCGCGTGGGCGAATATCCGATAACGGCGGAGTTCATGTTGAAGTTGGGTTGGGCGGTCGGCCGGGTCTTGCAGACCAAGGGCTTCAATAAGATCGTCATCGGCAAGGACACTCGTATTTCCGGTTACATGTTCGAATCGGCACTGGAAGCCGGTTTGTCGGCGGCCGGCGTCAATATTGCTCTGCTAGGGCCGATGCCGACACCGGGCATCGCCTATCTGACTCGCACCTTGCACGCCTGCGCCGGTATTGTAGTGAGTGCCTCCCATAACCCTTATTACGATAACGGTATCAAGTTCTTTTCCCGCAACGGCCAGAAGTTGCCGGATGAAATCGAGGAACAGATCGAGGAGTTATTGGAACGGCCGCTGGAAACGGTGGAACCGGACGTTTTGGGCAAGGCCGAGCGAATTGTCGATGCCGCTGGTCGCTACATCGAATTTTGCAAGAGCACGGTTCCTGCCTCGACCAGTCTGGCTAGCCTGAAAATCGTGGTCGATTGTGCCCACGGAGCGACTTACCATGTTGCGCCCAGCGTGTTTAACGAGATGGGCGCGACCGTGATTCCCGTCGGTATTTCGCCGGACGGCCTGAACATCAATCAGGACTGCGGTTCGACTAAACCGGCGTTATTGTGCGAAACGGTTAAGAAGGAAGGTGCCGATCTTGGGATCGCCTTCGATGGGGACGGCGACCGCGTCATCATGATCGATCACCGGGGCGAAGTGGTGGATGGCGACGAGCTGATGTTCATCATTGCCCGCGACCGCTTGCGCACCGGTAGTCGGTTCAACGCGGTGGTCGGCACGCTGATGACTAACCTGGGGTTGGAGCTGGCGCTACGGGCTCTCGGTTTGGACCTTCGTCGCGCGAAGGTGGGTGACCGGTACGTGATGGAGCGGCTGCTGGCGGAGAAACTAATTCTGGGTGGCGAGAATTCCGGGCATATTATTTGTCTGGACCGGACCTCGACCGGCGACGGCATTATTTCCGCCTTGCAGATCTTGGCCGCGATGCTGCAATCGGACAAAAGCCTGCACGACCTCAAGGCTGGCATGACCAAGTATCCGCAGGTATTGATTAACGTATCGGTAACCGGTGGGGTGGATTTGCAGCGGCCTCCGATCCAGGAGGCGGTCAGAGCCGTGGAAAGCCAGTTAGGCGATTATGGTCGAGTGTTGTTGCGCCCGTCCGGAACCGAGCCAGTGGTGCGGGTTATGGTGGAAGGCGCCGACGCCGGGATCGTCGAGCGCCACGCCCGCGAGCTGGCCAACGTGGTGCGAGATACCCTATCGGCGTGATTGATTTCCAAAAGCAAAGCCCGTAAGCTTGCCCAGTTTTTTCAGCGGGAGATAATAAGATGCGCCGTAAGCTCGTGGCCGGAAATTGGAAAATGAATGGTTCGGCGGATAGCATTCGCGGGTTGTTACAAGGTATCCGCGAAGGTGCGGCCGACGTTGCGGCCGTCGAGTTGGCTGTCTTCCCACCTTTCGTCTACTTGGGGTTGGTCGAACAGCAATTGTCCGGTACCGCCATCGGTTGGGGGACGCAGAATCTTTCCGAGCACGCCTCAGGAGCCTACACCGGCGAGGTAGCCGGTCCGATGCTGCAGGATTTTCGCTGCAAGTATGTCATCGTTGGCCATTCGGAGCGCCGCACGCTGTACGGTGAATCCGACCAGATCGTCGCTCGCAAGTTTGCCGCTGCGCGCAAAGTGGGAATCGATCCAATCCTCTGCGTGGGCGAAACGCTGGAAGAGCGCGAGCAGGGGGTGACCGAAGCCGTAGTCGAACGCCAGCTCAAAGCAGTGCTCGACCTGGAAGGTATCGGCGCTTTTGTCGACGCGGTGATTGCCTACGAACCGGTGTGGGCGATCGGTACCGGTCGGACTGCAACCTCCGTGCAGGCGCAGGAAGTTCACGCTTTCATTCGCGCCAAGTTGGCCGCCCTTGATCCGGCCGTGGCGGGTAAAACGCGCATCCTTTACGGCGGCAGCATGAAGGCTGCTAATGCCGGAGAGCTGCTTGCGCAACCCGATATCGACGGGGGGTTGATCGGCGGTGCTTCGCTCGAAGCCAAGGAGTTTTTGGCGATTGCCAAAGCGGGCTGTTAAACTGTCGCCATGTTTCATACTCTGGTTCTCGTGGCGCACGTTGTCGTCGCCGTTGCGTTGATTGCGCTGGTGCTGGTGCAGCAAGGCAAGGGTGCCGACGCGGGCGCGGCATTCGGAAGCGGCGCGTCCGCGACCATGTTCGGATCGCGTGGATCCGCGTCTTTTCTAAGCCGGACTACCGCCATTCTGGCGACGGCGTTTTTTCTGACCAGTCTGACGCTCGCTTATTTCGCGACTCAGACCTCCGTGCCGAAAAGCGTTATCGAGCGGGTGCAAGCCGAAAAACCCGCCGAAACTGCCAAGAATGGCAGCAGCCCTACCGATGTACCGCAGTTGCCGCAAAAGTAGTTAGAAATCCGATTTTGTAGTTTCATGCCGATGTGGTGGAATTGGTAGACACGCTAGCTTGAGGGGTTAGTGGCGCAAGCCGTGCCGGTTCGAGTCCGGCCATCGGCACCAAATAACACCGGGCATCTTTGGGTGCCAGCAAGATGCCCATGCATTGTTCGAGTGCCTCGGCCGGGCGTTGTTTTTTGTGGGCGATGGAGTCCCCAATACCACGAGAGGTTTCATGATTTATGCGGCGTAATAATTCAAAAAAACAATTCGCCTCGATCGCCTCCGATTTGTCCCGGTCCGGCTTTTCCAAGCTCCTCGCTAGGCAAATTGAACAGCCCGTGTTTTCGTCGAACGCTTAGCCGCCGTAGCGCTCTCTATCGGTTCGCCATGTCGAAGAAGGTGCGATTCTGATGCTGTCCAATTATCTTCCGGTTCTGATTTTTCTAGCGCTTTCTTTTGCGATGGGCGCGATCATGGTCAGCCTCGGGTATTTTCTCGGTACCCGCCGCCCAGACGGAGAAAAGTTGTCGCCTTACGAGTGCGGTTTCGAGTCATTCGAGGACGCACGGATGAAGTTCGATGTCCGCTATTATTTGGTGGCCATCCTGTTCATCATTTTCGACCTGGAAATCGCGTTTCTGTTTCCCTGGGCGATCGTGCTGGACAAGATAGGTTTGTTCGGTTTTGTGGCAATGGCGGTCTTTCTGGGCATCTTGGTCATTGGCTTCATCTACGAATGGAAGAAAGGAGCCTTGGAATGGGAATAGAGGGTATTCTCGAAAAGGGCCTGGTGACCACCACGGCCGATAAGCTGATCAATTGGGCGCGTACCGGTTCGATGTGGCCGATGACTTTCGGCTTGGCCTGTTGTGCGGTAGAGATGATGCACGCTGGCGCGTCCCGTTACGATCTGGACCGGTTCGGTATCGTGTTCCGGCCTAGCCCTCGCCAATCCGACGTGATGATCGTCGCCGGTACCCTGTGCAACAAAATGGGTCCAGCCTTCCGCAAGGTTTACGATCAGATGGCCGAGCCACGCTGGGTGATTTCCATGGGTTCCTGCGCCAACGGTGGCGGCTATTATCACTATTCCTACTCCGTGGTGCGCGGTTGCGACCGCATCGTGCCGGTGGATGTCTACGTGCCCGGTTGCCCCCCGACAGCAGAAGCATTGATTTATGGAATTCTTCAGCTTCAGAACAAGATTCGGCGCACCAACACTATAGCCCGTTGAGAGAATGCCTCATGGCTGACTCGCTTCAGACCTCAATCGAAAAACTTCAAACGCGATTCGG
>DEHU01000076.1:0-152 GCA_002352125.1 Competibacteraceae bacterium UBA2792
GACAGCTACGAAGGCGACAGCGACGGTGCGGCGCGCATGATGGAGGATCTTGGCGAGGAGATCGATCTCAACCAGGTATCCTTGAGCTTGCCCGAGCCGGAGGATTTGCTGGAAAGCGCGGACGATGCGCCGATCATCCGCCTGATCAACGC
>DEHU01000076.1:228-375 GCA_002352125.1 Competibacteraceae bacterium UBA2792
GCCGACCGGCCACGGCGAGCGGGCGGTATTGCGGTTGCTCGATAAGCGAGAAGGCCGGCTGGATTTGCGGCATCTGGGCATGGAACGGCACGAGGAATCCCGACTGTTGAGGCTGATCCAGCGCCCGCACGGCATCCTGCTGGTCAC
>DEHU01000076.1:426-10338 GCA_002352125.1 Competibacteraceae bacterium UBA2792
AAGCGCAACATCATGACCGTCGAAGACCCGATTGAATATTACCTCGATGGGATCAGCCAGACTCAAGTCAATCCCAAGGTAGAGATGACCTTCGCTCGTGGTCTGCGCGCTATTTTGCGCCAGGATCCCGACGTGGTGATGGTNNGCCCAACGGCTGGTGCGCCAGCTTTGTCATCACTGCAAGCGGCCTCATCCGGCCACGCCGGCCGATTGCGAGGTGCTGGGCGTCAATCCGACCGCGCCGCCGACCCTCTACACGCCCGTTGGATGCGAGCAATGCAACCAGTCCGGTTATCGGGGGCGCACGGGTGTTTTCGAACTGGTGCTGGTCGACCAAGCGATGCAGACCATGATTCACGAAGGGCGAGGCGAACTGGATTTGGAGCGCCACGCGCGCAAATCCAGCCCCGGCATCCGCGACGATGGCCGTCGTCGAGTGCTGAGTGGCGATACCTCGCTGGCGGAATTGGTGCGAGTGACGCGGGAGGATTAGTGCCAGCCTTTCAGTACGCCGCGCTCGATGCCAAGGGCCGTCAGCGCAAGGGATTGATCGAGGCCGATACGCCGCGCTTGGCCCGACAAGCGTTGCGCGAGCGCGGCTTGAACCCGCTGGGAGTCGAGGAAGTTGCCAGCCAGGAGCGGCGGCGCAGTCGGCGGCTTTGGGGATTGCGGGTCAGCGCTACCGATCTGGCGCTGATTACCCGGCAACTGGCGACGCTCGTGGGGTCGGGTCTGCCAGTGGAGGAAGCGTTGGGCGCGGTAGCGCGGCAAGCCGACCGGGCGCGGTTGGGTGGCCTGGTGTTGGCGGTACGAACCCGGGTGCTGGAAGGGCACACGCTGGCGACCGCGCTGGGCGATTTGCCACAGGTATTCCCCGAATTGTATCGGGCAACCGTGGCGGCCGGCGAGCAGTCTGGCCATCTGGAGGTGGTTTTCGAGCGGCTGGCCGATTACACCGAGGCCCGCCAGCAGATGCGGCAAAAAGTTGGGCTGGCATTGTTCTATCCGTTGTTGTTGACTGGGGTCGCCATCCTGATCGTCGCGGGCTTGCTGACTTACGTGGTGCCACAGGTGGTGCAGGTATTCGGCAGCTTGAACCAGCAGCTACCGGCGTTGACCCGAGGGTTGATCGCTATCAGCGATTTCCTGCGCCAACACGGTTGGTTGCTGTTGGCGGTGCTGGCGGGGGGGGCGTTCGGTTGGGTATACGCTCTGCGTCGAGCCGGGTTCCGGCGGCAGGTACACCAGATCCTGCTGCGAATGCCGCTGCTGGCGCGATTGGTGCGAGGAACCAACACCGCTCGTTTCGCCCGGACGTTCAGCATTCTGATGGCGAGCGGAGTCCCGGTTCTGGAGGCGCTGCGAATTTCTGCGCAAGTGCTGAGCAACATGCCGATGCGAGAGGCGGTGGAGCAGGCGGCGGCGCGGGTCAAGGAAGGAGCCAGCCTTAACAAGGCGATCGGTGCCAGCGGTTATTTTCCGCCGATGACCGTACAGTTGATCGCCAGCGGCGAAGCCAGCGGCCGCCTGGAGAACATGTTGGAGCGGGCGGCAGTGCAGCAGGAGCGCGAGACGGAGACGTTGATCGCTGCCCTGCTGGGCATCTTCGAGCCCATGTTGATCCTGATCATGGGGGGCGTGGTGCTGTTGATCGTCCTAGCTATCCTGTTGCCGATTTTTGATCTCAATCAACTGGTACGCTGAGCGCGGCCGCTCGCAAGCCGGCAGCGTCCAGCGTATAGGCGCGAGCGAAGCCGCCCACGAAGCGCACCCGGGCCGGCGCGAGGCGCAGCAACAAAAAATCGCCGAAATCGAAACGTGGTACCGAAGCGGGTAACCGTTCCTGGTAGCGGCGAGTGGCACTTCGGTAATCTTCGCTATCCTTGAGGAGAATCGCGACTTCGCCTTGGATCGTTACCCGTGCGAGTGTTTGCGGATCTTCGTCGCTCCGTTCTGACTCGCTGATCGCGAGTCCGGCACGGGGATGCGCCAGCAGGTTGCGCGTGTGGGCCGCCAAGGTGCTCAGGTGTAGCAGGAACCCACCTAAGCCCGCCTCCGGAACGTAAGCGACCCAAGACGCTTCCGGGCCGTCTGGACCGTGAGTAGCCAGCGCGGCCCAACGTCGGTCGCGCATTAACTCCACCATTGATAGTCGGTCCTGGAGATTCATCGGTGGGCCCTCGATGTGGACGAACAGGTAGAGCGGTGCGCTAGAGGGATTGCCGGCGTGTTACGGAAGCGCCGCCCAATCTACCGCGACAGATACCGTGCCGTCCGATTCCCGTAAAGGCGACAGCGTTCGCAGCCGATCGACAGCCGCACCGACCGCTCCGGTGACGTAATCGATCTCTTCGGCCGTGGTGAAACGGCCGAGACTGAACCGGATCGCGCTTCGGGCGCGGCGAGCGTCGCAGCCCATCGCTCGCAGAACGTGCGAAGGCTCTGGAGCGGTGGACGTGCAGGCGGAACCGGTGGAGACGGCTATCTCTGGAATAGCCGCCAACAACGCCTCGGCGGCGATGCCGGCAAAGCTGACGTTGAGGATGCCCGGCCAATGGTGTTCTGGATGGCCGTTCAATGCTATGCCTCCCAACTTGGCCAGCGCCCGCCACAAACGGTCGCGCAATTGTTGGACGCGAACTCGGCCATCGGCCATCGTGGCTTTGGCGATCCGGCAAGCTTCGCCCATGGCAACGATCTGGTGGGTGGGCAAAGTGCCAGCCCGCAGCCCCCGTTCTTGGCCACCGCCGTACAACAGCGGTTCTAGCCGTACCCGATTGGAGCGTTGCCGGACATACAATGCGCCGATGCCCTTGGGGCCGTACAGCTTGTGGGCACTCAAACTCAGTAGGTCGATGGGCAACGCTCGCAGATCGATCGGCAGTTTGCCGGCGCTCTGCGCGGCGTCGACGTGCAGCAAGACCCCTCGTGCGCAGGTTAACGAGCCGATGGCGGCCAAGTCTTGCGTCGCTCCGGTTTCGTTGTTGACGTGCATGAGCGACACCAGCACGGTGTCGGGACGCAACGCCACAGCCAGCCGCTCCAACGGGATCGATCCATCCGGTTCCGGGTCCAGATAGGTCACTGTGCAGCCTTCCCGCTCCAACCATCGGCAAACATCGAGCACGGCTTTGTGCTCGGTCTTGCCGGTAACCAAATGCCGGCCTTTGCGGACGTTGGCGCGCAAAGCACCCCGGAGGGCCAGGTTGTTGGCTTCGGTCGCTCCGGAGGTCCAAACGATCTCGCGAGGATCGGCGCCGAGCAGGGTGGCAACCTGCTCACGGGCCGTTTCGACCGCTTGCGCGGCTGCTCGACCGAAAATATGGGTCTCGGAGGAAGGGTTGCCGAAAACGCCCTCCCGAGTCAAATATCGACCTAGCAGCTCTGCGACTCGGGGGTCGACGGGTGTGGTCGCCGCATAATCCAGATAGATCGGCAACCGCATCACGGCATGGCGAAATTGTCTACATGGAGACTTGAATCGGTACCGATTCGATGGAAGGGCGATCCCGTCGCCGCACGCCATTCTGGCGATGCACCACTTCGCAGACAGCGGGGCGTTCGACGAACTGTGCCAGAGTGATGCCTTCCAGGAAGGTGAAAATCTGCCGACTGAGGTCGGTCCACAACTCGTGGGTCAGGCAACGCCGGCCTTCCTGGCAATTTTCGTGGCCGTAGCAGCGGGTGGCATCCAAACGCTCGTCGACAGCGCTAATGATGTCGGCGACCGTGATCTGGTCCGGGAAGCGGGCCAGCCGATAGCCACCACCCGGACCTCGCACCCCTTCCACCAAACTCTGCTTGCGCAGTTTGGCGAACAACTGTTCCAGGTAAGAGAGCGAAATTCCCTGGCACTGAGAAATTTCGGCTAGCGTAACCGGACCATACCGGTCATGAATCGCTAAATGCATCATTGCTGTTACTGCGTAGCGGCCTTTGGTCGAAAGTCTCATGGCGTTATCCTGCTAGCAGAGTTAATCGAAAGGTCAATTCCTTACTTAATAGTAAGGAAACTATATTAACCAATAAATTTAGTCAACTAATCCGGTGAAATAAAGCCAAGTCATCGGGGATTGTCGAGGCGGCGGTAGGCCGATTGGAGAAGAGGACCAGCGAAACGATGACCTTGGCGCAGGCAGTAACTCAGCCACTTGAACAGAAACCGGTTGACCTTCCAGCGGAAATGGAGTTGCGTGGCGTTGGTGTGCTGGCCAGAAATCGCTTCGCTGTCGAATGCGGGACAATGGCGAAGGTGAGCGGCCATGACCTCGGCTAGCCGAGCATCATGATAGACCCGGATCCGTAGATTGGGTTCGGTGAGCTTTGCTCCATTTTGGACGAACTCGTAAGTCAGAACCAGTTCGCTGGTATAGCGAAAACGTTCGACGAGCCGCAGATGCAAATCTAGGCTGCCTGGAATACGAGATACCCAATCGACCGGGGTTTGGGGTGTGACAGGCAGCAAACGGCGCATATTAATGTAGTTACATTCGTACAAATCCATGAGCGTTGCAAAAGTGCCCGGCGCGTTGTGCAAGATCGAGTGGACATGCGGCGGGGGGAGCAGAATCATCGGTTCACGTTCCGGGCAAAAGCAAAGGTTCCAGGCGCCAGCCAGCCGCATCACAGCGCAATACGCTACCTTGGCTATACCAGTCGCCCAGCACCGCCCGTCGCGCTAGCCGGCCATCGAGCATCCATTCGTGGACGGCTGGCCGGTGGGTGTGGCCGTGAATCATGCGACAAACACCGTGAACGCGCAGCGTTTGGTCAACGGTGGTCGGATTGACATCGGTGATTTCGGCGGCTTTTTGTTGGGTAGCTTGCCGGCTGGTTTCGCGCAACTGACCGGCCAGCGTTCGTCGTTGCGCCAGGGGTAACGCCAACAGTTGCGCTTGCCAGGCCGGATCGCGAACTTGGGCGCGGAAGGTTTGGTAATCGATATCGTCGGTGCAGAGGGTATCGCCGTGCAGCAACAACACCGATTCGCCGTACAAGTCGATCACCCCACTTTCCGGTAGCAATCGAACGCCGCTGGCGGCGGCAAAGCGCTCGCCGATCAGGAAATCGCGGTTGCCGTGCAGGAAGTAGACGGGTACGCCGGAGCCGGTCAATGCTCGCAGGGAGTCGGTAACTATTTGTCCGAGATCGGCATCGTCGTCGTCGCCGATCCATGCTTCGAACAGATCGCCCAGGATGTAACAGGCTTCGGCTTGCCGAGCGCTCTGTTTCAGAAAATTCAGAAACAGAGCGGTAATGGCTGGTCGCGCTGGATCGAGGTGTAAATCGGAGATGAACAACGTAGCCACGGGATTTATTCGCCGACGATTTCCACTTTGGTGATGATCACGTCATCCACGGGTACGTCTTGATGACCGCGTTTGGCTGTGGTTGGGACTTTGGCGATAGCATTGACCACATCCATTCCCTCGATTACTCGTCCGAACACGCAATAGCCCCAGCCTTGGCTGGTTGGACTGCGATGATCGAGGAAATCGTTGTCTTTGACGTTGATGAAGAATTGGGCGGTAGCGGAATGGGGATCGGAGGTGCGCGCCATGGCAATGGTGCCGATTCGATTTTGCAAACCGTTGTCGGCTTCGTTGCGCACGGGGGGGCGGGTTGACTTTTGAGTCATGCTTGGTTCAAGTCCGCCGCCCTGGATCATGAAGTTGGGAATCACTCGATGGAACAGCGTGCCTTCGTAGAAGCCATCCCGAGCGTATTGAAGAAAGTTAGCGGTAGTCGCTGGAGCGCTGGCGTGGTCGAGTTCGATGCCGATAATGCCAAGCGAGGTATGTAGGTTAACCATAATATTTTCCCACTATTTTGCTGGTTGTTGAGGTGTGCCCGTCGGCGCTGGTGCCGGGACAGGGAGGATCGCGACGGCATCGATAACGACCGGAGTCGTTGGCACGTCGGAGAACTGTCCGCCGGAGCCGCCGGTACCGGTAGGTACTTTACGGATTTTATCCACCGTTTCCATGCCATCGACCACTTTGCCGAATACGGCATAGCCCCAACCCTGTGGAGTCGCTGCCCGATAATCGAGCGCCGGGTTATCCTTGACGTTGATGAAAAATTGAGCGGTGGCGGAACCGGGGTCGGAGGTGCGGGCCATGGCGATGGTGCCGCGCAGGTTCTTGAGACCGTTATTGGCTTCGTTTGGAATTGGCGCGCGAGTCGGCTTTTGCTGGAAACTGGTGGTGAAGCCACCGCCCTGAATCATGAAGCCGTCGATGACTCGATGGAAAATCGTGCCGTTGTAAAAGCCATCGCGGGCGTAGGCGAGGAAATTTTCCACCGTTTTAGGCGCCTTGTCGTCGGCCAGTTCGACGGTGATGGCGCCGAGGTTGGTGTCCAAGCGGACTCGCGGACCGGCTTGGGCGATCACGCAGGTTAAACCGAAAACGGTCGCGGCGAGCAATGTTAATGTTGTGGATCGATTTTGCATTTGGGTGGTTACCTGATTCTCAAGGATCACGACAGGATGATAATCAGTGATCGTGTCTATCGCCAGATTTGGTGACCGCGGGTGCTTTCCGTTACCATAATTTCACTATGAACCTCGCTAATATCAAAACGCGGTTTGCGCCTAGCCCGACCGGTTACCTGCATCTTGGCAACGTCCGCACCGCCTTGTTCAACGCGCTGCTGGCTCGCCGCCACGAAGGGCAATTTTTGTTGCGCATCGAAGACACCGATCGAGAGCGCAGCCGTCCTGCCTACGTTGCGGCGCTGCTGGAAGATTTGCGCTGGCTGGGGCTGGATTGGCAAGAAGGTCCGGAAATCAGCGGTCCGCACGAGCCCTACGCGCAGTCGGAAAGAGCCGCGATCTACGCATGTTACTACCGGCAACTCGAATCTGCGGAACGAGTCTATCCGTGCTTTTGCACGCCAGCCGAACTGGCTTTGAGCCGCAAGACTCAGTTGGCGACCGGTCGGCCGCCTCGCTACCCTGGTACTTGCGCTCGCTTGAGCGAGGCGGAACGTCAAGCTCGGATCGAACGAGGTTTACAGCCGACGCTACGATTTCGCGTGCCGGTCGGGCGGATGATCGAATTCGTCGATTTGGTCCGTGGTCCGCAGCGTTTCGCTAGTGACGACATCGGCGATTTTGTGATCCGCCGGGCCGATGGTACGCCACAATTCTTTTTCGCCAATGCCGTGGACGACGCCCTGATGGGAATCAGCCATGTACTGCGCGGCGAAGATCACTTGGCCAATACGCCCCGCCAGTTGTTGCTGCTGGAATCGCTGGAATTGCCCGCGCCTCGCTACGGCCATTTGGCGCTGATCGTCGGTGCCGACGGTGGACCGTTATCAAAGCGATTGGGCGGTCTCGGCGTGCGCGAGTTGCGCGCTCAAGGTTATTTGCCGGAAGCCTTGCTAAATTACCTGGCGCGTCTTGGTCATGCCTACGAGCGCGATATTTGGATGGGAGCGGCCGAATTGGCCGCCGGGTTCGTGTTGGAGCGCCTGGGCCGTGCCCCGGCTCGCTACGACGAAATACAGTTGTTGCATTGGCAGACCGAAGCGGTCCAGCACGTAGCGCCAGAACGATTGTGGGATTGGATGGGAACGGCTGTTTGGGAGCGAGTTCCGGCGGATCTGAGCGAGGAATTTATTGCCGCGATTCGACCTAACGTTCGTTTTCCGGCCGACGCCCTGTTTTGGGCGGAACAGCTATTTGGAGTCGATTTGGCTCGAAGCGCCGACAGTCAGTCGGTGATCGCGATGGCGGGTTCCGGGTTCTTTATTCACGCCTTGGCGGCTTACGACCGGCACGGTGCCGCTTATCAACCCTTGGTCGATGATTTGCGGCAGCGCACCGGCGTCAAAGGCAAGGCCCTGTTTATGCCGTTGCGGGCAGCATTGACCGGCGAGACCCACGGTCCCGAGCTGGCTCGCGTTCTAGCGTTACTCCGGCCTGAGATCATCGAGCGCCGCTTGCGAGCTTGTTGCTGAGCTCGGTCAGTTTTCAACGCATCCCTTCGTTTCATTGCCGATCTTTTTCGAGAGCCATCCATGTTGCAGATTTACAATAGCCTGACCCGCCGGAAGGAGGTGTTTCAGCCTATCGAACCGGGCAAGGTGCGGATGTACGTATGCGGCATGACGGTTTACGACTACTGCCACGTCGGCCATGCGCGGGTGATGGTGGTGTTCGATGTCGTGCTGCGTTGGTTGCGGGCAAAGGGTTACGATGTGACTTACGTGCGCAACATTACCGACATCGACGACAAGATTATCCGCCGTGCCCAGGAAAACCGAGAAGATTTCAACGAGCTGACCGCACGCTTCATCCAGGCTATGCAGCAGGATTTGGATGCGCTGGGCATTCTGCCGCCGACGCACGAACCGCGTGCTACCGGGGCGATGGTGGATATGATCGCCATGATTCAAACGTTGATCGACAAGGGTTTTGCCTATGTTGGCGCCAGCGGCGATGTCTATTACGACGTCAGCCGTTTCGAACGCTATGGCCAACTGGCGAACAAAAAACTAGAGGATTTGCGTGCCGGCGCTCGGGTCGAGGTGGAGGAAGCAAAAGACGATCCATTGGATTTCGTTCTGTGGAAAACCGCCAAACCCGGCGAGCCGGGCTGGAGCTCGCCGTGGGGAATGGGGCGACCCGGTTGGCATATCGAATGTTCGGCGATGTCCACCCGCTGCTTGGGCGAGCACTTCGATATTCACGGCGGCGGTATGGATTTGAAGTTTCCCCATCACGAGAACGAGATTGCCCAGTCGGAAGCGGCTAGCGGCCATCGTTATGTAAACTTCTGGATGCACAATGGCTTCGTCCAGGTCAACGAGGAAAAGATGTCCAAATCGCTGGGCAACTTTTTCACCGTGCGCGAAGTGTTGCAACGTTATCGGCCGGAGGTGGTGCGGTTTTTCATCTTGTCCAGCCATTACCGGGGACCGTTGAATTATGCGGACGAGAATCTCGATCATGCCAAGGCATCGTTGATCCGACTGTACACCGCCTTGCGCGGTCTGCCGGTCGTAGAGGAGCCGATTGAGGCAAACTGGTTCGACCGCTTCGAGCAAGCGATGGACGATGATTTCAATACCCCAGAGTCCTTGGCAGTGCTTTTCGAGTTGGCGCGTGAAATCAATAGATTGCGTGATGAGGACGAATCCAGAGCGGCCAGGTTAGGCGCGAGCCTGAGGCGTTTGGGCGAATCTTTGGGCTTGTTGCAAAGTGATCCAGAGAGATTTTTACAAGGCTCCCCGACGTCGCTGGAATCCCCATCGGCGCAAGGTATCGCTGGTGCTTTATCTGGCCCTTTAGACGAGGCTGCGATCAAAATGCTGATCGCCGAGCGCGCCACTGCCCGCAAAGCCAAAAACTGGGCCGAAGCCGACCGAATTCGCGTCTTGTTGCAGGATGCTGGGATCGTGCTGGAGGATACTACCAAGGGAACAATCTGGCGGCGAGGATAAAAATTGGCTTGACGTTGGTCGAGATCAAAAATAGAATCTCCAATTCCGTATGGAAATGCGGACCGCCAGTTTTGGCTGACGACGGGGTATAGCGCAGCCTGGTAGCGCACCTGCTTTGGGAGCAGGGTGTCGGGGGTTCAAATCCCTCTACCCCGACCATCGCCCGGGTCGGGTAGTTTAGCGAGCAACTGCTTGCGACACTGCGCCCGTAGCTCATGTGGATAGAGCATCAGCCTTCTAAGCTGAGGGTAGCAGGTTCGAGTCCTGCCGGGCGCGCCAGGTTCCGGCTGATCGACGTAGTTTCGATGGTGGACGTAGCTCAGGTGGTAGAGCCCCGGATTGTGGATCCGGTCGTCGTGGGTTCGAGTCCCATCGTCCACCCCAAAGTGAGCGCTTGCTGTTCAAAACAGCTTTTGGTTTCATCACAACCGTTTTTGGGCCGTTAGCTCAATTGGTAGA
>DEHU01000246.1 GCA_002352125.1 Competibacteraceae bacterium UBA2792
CCGTACCGCTGGGCGCTCGCGGCCCTGGCCGATCCCGGCGATGGCCCGCGCGACGGGCTTTTCGACCGCATCGACGCCGCCTGGCCGTTGGCCGAGGTTGCCCGCGCCCAGGATGCGGCCGAGCGTCCGGCCGTCGGGCCGGGCTACCGCGCGCCGGGCGCGGCGCATCATCCCTAGTCGGGTCGCCCTCAAAAATTTGGAGAAAATTCATGATCGACGCCCTCGACATCGCTGCGATGCTCCATGGGCAGGCCAAGCACTACCGCATGAAAGTGTCTGTCATACTGGTCGGCCAATGAAATGAACGAGTTCGAATTGACGTTGGCCGCGCTCGGCGCGGTGGCATCGTCGTTGAATCTCGTCGTTTCGGGCCGGACCCTGCCCGGCCTCGATGGCGGGCCGCTGCCGGTTTGGGAATGGCTGGCGGTCGATCCCCGAACGTGCGGGCCGTTTTGCGTGACGTGGAGCCCAAACGTGCGGCCCATGCCACGCGCGGTTGGGTGGCGACGGGTGATCGCTCGTTCCGTCGGGCGGCAAACCAAAACTCTTGCGACAACAAAATCTCGTCGGAGACGCACCGGGCGTTTCTTGCGGTTTGCAGCCCCTGAGCGCTTGGATCTTGGAGGTACGGACTCATGCCGACCCGCCGCCGACTCCTGCGAACGACCGCCGGCCTGCTGGCCGGGGCCGCCCTCCCCTGCCGCGACTTTCGCGGAGCGGACGCTGTGGCTCCACCGGGTGCAAACGAAAGAAGAGGGCCGGACGCTCTACTTCCGGGACAACGCCTTGGTCCCGGACGGCTACTCCCTGCTGTGCTACCTCTTGCGCGACGTCCGCGCCGACCGGGTGATCCCCATCGACGTGAAGCTGATCCACCTGCTATTCGGGATGCAGGCCTGGATGCGGTCGATCCGCCAGCCGCTGCGGGTCAGCAGCGGTTATCGCACGCCCGAGACCAAGGCGGCGACCGAGGGCGCGGCCGTCCATTCCATGCACCTCGCCGGCCGGGCGGCGGATTTCACGGTGGAGGGTATCCCGAGCGCGGTGCTGGCGAAGCTCGCTACGCGGTTCGAGGCCGGCGGGGTGGGCGTGTATCCGGCCTTCGTCCACGTCGATACCGGGCCGGTGAGAGCCTGGACGGGCTGAGGGTCGCCCCTTCCGGCGAGACCGAGCCGGACCGGCCCATGACGCGGGTGGCGTTCAGGAAGAAACGCCGGGTCGTGCCGCCAGGAGATACAGGAAAAAACGATTAGCTGATTTCTCGCCGGAAATCAGCACTGACTACCATGTGGTAGTCTGAAGATACACATGAATATCCATCAATTTACCCCTAAACGCTCTCTGATACCCTGATATTCATCTATGGAATTCGCGGTGATGGTAATGCGTATTGTTCCAGTTTTGGAATAACGGAGTTTGACATCGGTACCCAGTTGTTCGCTCCAGAGTGTTTGTTCACGAGCAATATCGTCATTAGTAGCGTGGCCGGGCGATTTCCGCAGAGTCGTTTCAGCCGGTTTTGCAATCTGCCGCTCAAGCTCTCGAACACTCCATTCCTGTTCCGCAGCCCGCTGGGCCAGTTGGAGTTGATGTACGCTGGACAGCCCTAGGAGCAATTCTCCATGTTTAGCCGTCAGCATATTTCGTTCAATGAGTTCTTGGATCGAATCCGGTAGTTTTAACAGTTGCAGTACTCGATTGACCGTCTTGACGTTTTGTCCGATAGCTTCGGCAAGTTCGGTTTGCGAGAAACCGTGCTCTTCTACCACGCTTCGGTATCCCCTAGCCAGTTCCATGGAGCTAAGATCGCTACGCGCGATGTTTTCGGCGAGTGAATACAGGACAGTGCGCCGTTCATCCAAGGTTCGAATAATCGTGGGTACTGCGCTCATTCCAGCAAGTTGCGCCGCTCGCCAACGCCGCTCGCCCGCCACGATTTCGTAGTAATCGTCGGATTGGCCGTCCAGTGGACGGACCACGATAGGCTGGATGATGCCCAGCGCGCGGATGGTAGCTGCCATGTGTTCTAGTTCAGATGGATCGACGGTCCGGCGCGGTTGATTTTGCCGGGGGATCAGCTTTTCGATAGGTAATTCCCGTTTCAAGCCGTCGATGATGGCGGGAGTTCCTGGTTTGGCGAGATCGAGAAATTCCGCCATGCTTCTGCGCTTACTGGCCATGTCGAACCTCCACGGATGGAGCCATTTCGGTAGCCCGCCAAACCTGCCATACATGCTGCATGATTTCCGCGTTCACTGCGTTCATCGCATCAATAGCCTTGAGATAGGTTTCGCGCGCACCGCGCGGGACCTCGATCTCGTAGAGGCTCATCTGATCACCCGTCGCGCGTTGCAGTTCGCGCGTTTGTGGCATCCGGTTGGTCAAGAGAAATTCGCCGTAGGCTTTGTTTAGCAGAGTGATGTTGGTCCGGGTTTCGGGAGCGCTGTCAGTACGTGTCATCAACAGGGAGAGTTGCCGGACTCGTAACACGTTCGCGTAGGTGCTCGCCAACTGAGAGACAATAGCGAAATATTGAACGCTACTAGCGATGTCGTAAAAGTTTGGAGTGATCGGCATCAGGATCATGTCAGCCGCCGCGATGGCGTTGAGGCTGAGCATTCCGAGGGCTGGCGGGGTATCCATTACGATCAGATCGTAGCGGTCTGCTACCCGCTCTAGGGCATGGCTAAGTCGCTGCGGCAGCGGCCCAAGGCGTTGCGAGTCGTCGCGGGCTTGCAGCATTTGCCAGTCGGTATACTGCAGCGACAATTGCGCCGGCACCAAGTCGATTTCGTTCCAGCGAGTCCGTTTGATGTTCTGTCGGATGAGTTCCGGATCAGCGGTCAGAGAAGGGCCGATATCGTCGTCCGCCTCGACGTTTAGTCCGGGGACCAAGCCAAAAGCAGTGGTGAGCGTGGCTTGTGGATCGAGATCGACTACTAGAACGCGAAACCCTTCGCGGGCTGCGTAATGGCTCAGGTGCAGGGCGTGGCTGGTTTTGCCAACGCCGCCTTTCAAGTTGCTGAAAATGAGGCGCACGCACGAGGTGGGCCGGTTGGCGTCGCGTTTTAAAAGTCGTCGTATTTGATTGATCTCGTTGTAATTGTAGACTCTCCGATCCAGAGAGCCGACGCGCGCGGTGCGCGGTTGTGGGAGGCTGCCACCGCCTTCCTTGTCGCGCAGATGCTGGCTGGTACAGCCGACAATTTCGGCGGCTTTTTCGATGCCGAAATCGGGCAAACCACGTCGTTCGTAGTCGCGTTCGAGGTAGGTTTGCAAGTCCTTCAATAGCTGCCGACCACGCTGGGAAGCGTTCTCCGCCAATTGAGCCAAATCGAATCCGCTTACGAGCATCCGGTGCATTCCTTTCAGAGTAGGGTATTTGCTATTTTGCTCACATTTGTATTTTTTTGGCAAACGATCAGCTCTTTTACCAATTTTCTCATCGGTGAGAAATTCGGATTCCAGTATTTTTTCTCACCGGTGAGAAATTCGCGCGGTCAACCGAACTGCCAAGGGGCATCCGTAAGAACAGCTTTACCAAGCCAAGCTGGAGTAATACCAAGTCTATGGAAATGGAAGAGGAGCGTTGGGCTTCGCCCGGCGGCTTCGCCGTGCCAGAGGTTCTGCAATGAGCGGGCGGCGCGATGCCGATTAACCCCGACCTTCGCCCGCTGTACCCGCCCGACTGGCGGGCGCTGGCGAACCGGATCAAATTCGAGCGCGCCGACGGGCGCTGCGAGCGGTGCGGCCGGCCGCCCAGCGTGGCGTGCTCAATCGCGGTGGAACGCCCAATTGCTCATACCAGTAATGCGCCGTTTCGGGGTCCAGCGTGCTCACCGCGTCGCCCAGCACCCGCCGCAGCCGCAGCCAGCCGATGACGTGCCCGCAGTCGCTTCGCGCGGGTGCGCTTCTCGTGCTCTAGAACCAACCATTCCAGAAACGACGTGATCGAGCGGTTTTCCGCGTGCGCCAAGTCGGCCAGCCGGGCTTCGATGCGGGCCGCAGTACGCGCTGCGGGCGCGTCGTCTCTCCGGCGTAATCCGGACCAACGGGGTTGCGCCCGTCGCCGACGTCGGCCGGCGCCGGCCGGCGCTCTACTCCAGCCAAACCATGACGTTGCGCTACACCCGCGCTCGGGAGCTTACGCTGTGGCCGGATCGGGTGGCGGAGAAGGGCGAGATGTGCGTGCGGTTTTGGCTCGGGCTGGGGGAGCAAGCGGTGTTTTTCAAGTTGGGGGATGATCCGCACGCCGATCCGATTCCGGGAGAGTTTAGGAGGTTTTTGTGAGGGGATAGCGAGGCACAGTTGCCAAGCCCGAGAGGCGGATAATTCCTGACTTTTTTACTTACTTTACTTATGGTTATTTTTGTGTTAAGCGGGCCATGTTTTTCAAAGCTAAACCTGCCGTGAGGTAGGGGCAGAAAGTCGTGGATCTTCATGGGAAGAAAGCCGGACTGCCGACGGTGACAGCGTCAAGTCACACGAAGCGGTTCGGCTTTTGTGTTTTTTTCTAGCTGTAATTGGTGTTATGAGGATTAACATTATGAAAAATAACTGAAAAATTGTACTGCCAGAAGAAAAAGACGGTTTCTTGGGATAAGTCGCTGAAGTTTTATTGATCCGTTGTTTTGGAGACTTGAGAACCTGGTACTGAATACCACGCCGGATTTCTTCCCAACGAAATTTCTGGAGAGAATTCATGAATCCTCAATTCAGAAGCCTCAAAATAGGGGTGGTGCTGGCATTTTGGTTATGCGCGGCCGCTGCTTACAGTGGAACTATCGGCGTTGGACCAGCCTTTGATCCAGGAGGTGAGATTTCAGACGCCGTGAAGCTGCGTTATCACGCGCGGGTCAATAAAATGACAGCGGATACTCTAAAAATCATCTTCCAGACCAGGCGCTTGTACAATCCGAACTGTACTGGTCCGAATTGCCAAACGTATCTGCTGGAATCCAATCTTTATACCTATTGGGTACAGTATAACGACACCGGCTGCGTACCTTGGCCGCCCACCAACGCGGGACCATCGCGCTTCGGCCAGGCCGCGCTGTGGTTGTCGATCCCTGACTATAACCAAAAAGGCATGGTGGGGAGTCGCCCCGTAGACACTGCTTCCGGCTTAATGTTTCCGCGCGTGATGAGCGGCATCGATAACATCACGGCATTAACAAAAATTGAGACGATGTCGCAGATGGATATCGCGGGGCAGGACATGACCATCGAGTATGCGCGTGGCTCGACGGATCCCGCCCGGTGACCGGACGGCTCCAGGCCTGCCGGCCGGGGCCGCGCGGCCGTGCCGTGCGAAGGAAACCGAGAACGCGAAGAGGCCGAATCCACCGTGAGTGATATCATCCTGAGAGACGCCACCGCCGCCGACTTGGCGGACGTGCTGGCCCTCAATCAAGCGCACCGGCCTCACGTCGGCGCCCTGACGCCGGCCGGGTTGCGCCAGTTGCACAAGCGGGCGATCCATTTTCGACTGGCGGAAGCGGCGGGGACCCTCGTCGGGTTTCTGATCGCCCTGGACCCGTCGGCCGAGTACGGAAGCCCCAATTTCCTGTGGTTCAAGGCGCGATACGAGCGGTTCGTCTACATCGACCGGGTTGCGGTGGTCGCCGCGAGGCGCCGACACGGACTCGCGCGGCGTCTGTACGAAGACCTGGAAAGATTCGCCGGAGAGCGAGGGTTCGACCTCCTGACCTGCGAGTACAACCTGCGTCCCCCGAACGCGGACTCCGCCCGGTTTCACGGCTGCATCGGATTCGCGGAGGTAGGCAGACAGGACACCGAACAGGGCCAAAAGACCGTGTCGCTCCAGATCAAAACCCTACGCGGGTCGAGCGACCCCATCATCCCATCCGCGTTTCCGGGCGGAGATTTCCCGCCCGCCGCACCGAGCGCCAAGCCATGAGCGAAAAATCCCAACTCGTCCTCCTCGGCCACTACAATCGCCTGATGAACGAGCGCCTCTACGCGGCGACGGCGAAAATGCCGGAAGCGCTCCAACGAGAAGACCGGGGCGCCTTTTTCGGCTCGGTGATCGGGACGCTGAACCACATCCTGATCGGCGACATCCTGTGGCTGAAGCGCTTCGCGCGGCACCCGAGCGGCTACCGGACCCTCGAACCCGTCCTGGCGATCGACGATCCGGCCAGCTTGCGGGAAATCCGCCATCTCGACTTGGCGGAACTCCAGGCCGTCCGGGACCGGATGGATCAGATGATCGTCGACTGGTGCGCGGACGTGCAGGAAGAGGATCTGGCGAGCCCCTTGACCTACCGGGATTTCGCGGGTCGTCCCCATTGTAAGAACCTGGGTGGATTGGCGCTGCACCTGTTCCTGCACCAGATTCACCATCGCGGGCAAGTCACCACCCTGCTCTCGCAGGCCGGCATCGATTTTGGCGACACCGACTTGCCGGAACTGATCCCCGAGGAAGGCCTGGCGCTCGTGAGCGGCACGGCACCCGCCGAGGGCGGTTCCGGGCTCGGTTCCGACCTCGCTTGACGGCGTCGAGCAGCGCCACGATGGGGTTCGCCTCGTAAAGACTTCGCAGTTGGGGGATTGCGATGCTGCACATCGTCTTGGAGCACGACCCGGCGGTCGAGGATCAACGGATCATCGACGAAGGCTTCCTGACCGCTCAGACGGACCGGGTGGGCGATCCCCATCTGGACGTGTTCGCCTGCTTCCTCCGCGACGAGCGCCGGCACATCCAGGGGGGCTTGCTGGGCCGGCTGTGGTGGCGCTGGCTGTACGTCGAGCGGCTGTGGGTGACGCCCGCCCTCCGCGGTCGAGGCCACGGGCACCGCCTGCTGGAACGGGCGGAAACCCACGCCCGGCAGGCCGGTTGCGGGGCGGCCTTCGTCGATACCTTCGACCCGGCGGCCCTGGCCCTCTACCGGCGCTGCGGCTACGAAACGGTCGCCGAGATAGCCGATTTTCCGCCGGGCCAACGGCAATATTTTTTGGCTAAAACCCTCGGTCCGTCCGACGGGCCGGATCGGCCAGATCGGGAACCCGGCGACGACGGGCGGCCGGCCTACCAGCGGCGCCCGAAATCGGATCGGGCCGCAAAGCGATAGAGGAGCGCGTCCCCGCTTCGGCGACGATGAAAGCCACCCTGCACCGCGCCGTCCCGCCGGCGGCGATTCCCGCCCGCCTGCCGCCGGTCTTCCGGCCGCTGATCGATCCCAAACAACTCGGCGCTTCGCCGGCGACGCTTGCCGTCTTCCCGGCCACCTCCAGCGCCGTCGTGACCGCCAACGCGGCCCGGCGGCTGCTTGCCCGGCTCGGCGACGTGTCCGATCCGCTGGTCGTCGTCGGATACAATTTCACGCAGGACGCCGTTGCCGTCTTGCAAGAAGCCCACGCCACGCTGTTTGCCGCGTCCAGTTTCTGGTGGTCGGACGCCCGCTGGCGGGCGATCCGCCAGCGGTGAAGCCGCCCGAAAGCTCGGGTTACGGGCCTATCGGCACAGCGCCTCGCACGGCTGGCCGTCGCGGTCACCGTCAATCGTCGTCAGGCCGCAGCGGGCGAGGTAAAACCGCGCTTCCTCGCACGAGGTCATCTCCCGGCAGGAGCGTTTACCGCCGCAGGCGAAGCGACCGTTGGCGGTAGGGCTGGGCGTCGGATCGACCGTCGGGGCCGGTGAGGTCGGTCGGCAAGAATGGACGCCAAGGAATCACGTTTTGCCGGGTTGAGATTGATAGAAGCGCTGTTCGAAGGCGGCGGGTGATAAATAACCCAACCGGGCCTGGAGTCGCTGACGGTTTTAAAACAGCTCGATGTAGTCGGTGATCTGAGCGATAGCCTGCTGGCGGGTCTCGAAGCGGTTTCGATGGACGAGTTCGGTTTTCAAGGTACCCAAGAAGCTCTCCATGGGCGCGTTGTCGTAACAATTGCCGCGCCGGGACATAGAGGGTTGGCAGCCATGCTGGTGGAGGCGCTGTTGGTAGTCCCCAGCACAATACGGACTGCCGCGATCCGAGTGACAGATCAATCCCGGTTGAGGGCGACGGGTTTGGAGCGCCTGTTCGAGCGCTTGGATCACGAGACTTTGGCGCAGATGATCCGCCATCGCGTAGCCGACGATCCGACCGCTGTGGAGGTCTTTAAGGCCCGCCAGATACAGCCAGCCTTCGTCCGTGGCCACGTAGGTGATGTCGCTGACCCATGCCGAGTTGGGCTGCTGGACTCGAAAACATTGCCCCAGCACATTGGTGGCCACCGGCAAGGCATGGCACGAATCCGTCGTCACGCGGAACCGGCGTTTTTGCCGGCAGCGCAGCCCCAACTGGCGGCGGATGCGTTTGATCCGATGCACGCCCACCCGCACCCATGCGCCGCCAGATCGCGTTGCAAGCGCTCGGGACCATAGGTCCGGCGGGTTCGCTCGTGCGCGGTGCGAATCTCGGCCTGTAATCGTCCTTCCTGGTGGCGCCGTTTCGAGGGTGGTCGTCGCCGCCAAGCATAAAAACCGCTGCGTGAGACCTTGAAGCACGCGGCACATCATGCTGAGGGAAAATCGACATCGCAGCGTATCCATCAGCGCGTACCGGGCAGCGACGCCTTGGCAAAGTACGCGGCGGCCTTTTTTAAAATATCGCGCTCCATCGTCACCTCGGCCAGTTCCCGACGTAACCGGACGAGTTCCCGCTCGCTTTCCGTCAGCAGCGTCCGCTGACCGCCCAGGGTCGCCAGTTCACCGCGGCGTGCTGCCCCCACCCAGTTGGCCAAGGTCTTGGGCGATATCGACAGCCGCTGGCCCGCTTGCGGGATCGACAGCCCCTCTTCCAGAACTAAACGCACCGCTTGCTCGCGAAACTCTTTCGTGTACACCCCTCGGGGTATCTGTTGCATGGCTCACCTCCTCCTCCAAGTCTAGAGAGTCTTGGCGTCCACTTTTTTCAGCCTACCTCATCCGCGCACGTTGCACGCGGACGCGCACCCACGCCCGCTCGCCGGCGCGACCAGCGCTTCGAAGCAGCACCGAACCGGCGCCGACCCTGGCCATCGATATCGATCGCCTGACCAAAGCCGAATCGATCGACCTGAACCGGCGCATCGTCGAGCGCACGCGGGTCCTTCGCCCGCTGCGAGCGTATGCGACCCTGCTGACGTTTTCCATCGGCGACCGCGTGACGTTCGCGACGGACGAGGGCCGGATCGTCGTCGGCACGTTGGTGCGTTACAACCGGAAAACGGTCGGCGTGCTGACGGATGCCAGTTACCGGTGGAACGTCTCGCCGCACTGGCTTCGTCCGCTGGAACCGCGCGACATCACCCCTACCATCGACCGTTTCCCCACTAAACCGTAAGTCACCATCCCTACCTAGGTTTTCGGTCGATCAACGGTCGATCACCTCTCGCCGTGGTCATCGCCCGATTGGACCGCTTGCGTCTGTCAAGACGGTCAAACCGGACGCTTACATTCTTGCCGACCGACCTCATTATTTTGCGCCAAATTCCCGAAATCGCGCGGCGTGCCGGGGAACGCCGACCCGAGCGGGAGCGCGCCGACGCCACCTTCAGGGCGAGAAAGCCGTGGCGGGCCGAGCGCCAAACGGCCTCGAAAAAAGCGCGCCAAACGATTCGGAAACTCACGCGCGAACCGCCGATCCGGAAAAATAACGTAACACGTAACACGTAAAATATCTTTGTTTGCTGTTTCCAAACACTTCCGATAAGCCCCTTTATAAGAACTGTTTCGGGTGGCTCTCGCCCCGACCTTCCCTCCTGCCGGGGCGCGCTCGGCGGGTTCCACCGTTCCGGCATTTCAGGATGAAATGGATCGCCTCAAGACCGTTTCAATTTCGCGCTCCATGCTATTTCTAATCCGTTTTGTAAGCCGCGAACTCTCGTCTTGACCCGAGGCGACAAACCGATTCTACAACCCAATCGACCGGGTCGAGCCACCGGGCTAGCTGTCTCGATTTTCATCTCTAAGATATTGTTCATATTGAATTAAACTTGTCAATTGATCCGAGGCAAAGAACATCGTCCCCCGAGCTTCCCGACCCCTGGCCATGCGCTTTTGGAGTCGTAAGCCTTGCCTCTCGCTCGGAAGCCGAGCGGCTGGCATATCCGTCGCAATGATTTCGATCAGCGATCAGCCGCGCCCGCAAGAGAAGTCTAGCCCGTTGATCGGGAAAGCGGGATCGGGCCTATAGAAATCTTCGAACCCCATTTGCTTGACGGCAAAGCCGCTTTCTCATTTGGAACACAAGACAGCCAACCCAAGAAAGGTCAAGGAATGAATAGCAAACCGATGAATAAAATGTCGATCGTAACGGCGGCCTGCTTTGGCCTTTGCGGTCCGGCCCTGGCGTTGGCCAATCCTGCCCCTGGAGGCCCCGGCGCCCCCGCAGTGTGGGGGCCATCGCAGAAATCGTTCCTCGGCACTTCTGCCAGCAATGCCTCGCGCGTCTATTTCACCGGCTATCGCGGCATCTTGACCGAAGTCTTTTACCCGGTCCTGGATACGCCGAACGTGCAAGACTCGCAATTTCTGGTCGGCGACAGCGGCGGCACCTGGGTGGACGAAGAAAAGCGGCAACCCTATCGCTCCACCCGGCCGGACAAGCGGGCGATGCTCTGGCAAGTCGAGACCTCGAACGACGCCCACCACTGGCGGATCACCAAGCGCATTTTCAGCGATCCGGCGCGGGATACGCTGATCCAGCGCGTCACCTTCGAAGCCCTGAACGGCGCGAACGTGAGCCAGTTTCGCCTTTACTATCTGCACAATCCCTCCATGGACCTCTCCGGCGCGGGCGATACGGGAACCACCGTGGTTGCCGGCGGCATCCCCTATCTGGTGGTCTCGCAGGGCAACCGCCACGGCGCGCTCGCCGTATCCAGCGGCTGGCAGGTCGAGGGCGGTGCGACCATGGTCTCGAACGGCTTCGTCGGCGTGAACGACGGCTACACCGATCTGCTGGGCGGCGCCTCCGACAAGACCATGAACTTCACGTATGACGCCGCGACCGACGGCAACATCGCCCAGATGGGCCAGATCAGCTTCGGCGGCAGCACCGCCACCCGCTACGCCTTCGATGTCGTTCTCGGCTTCGGCGACACGCAAACCAAAGCCATCGCCGCCGCCGCCGGGAGCCTACAAGCCGGCACCGCCGCGATCGAGGCGAATTACGTCGACGAATGGCATGGGTACACCGGCGGGCTGAACGACCAGGGCGGCACCGCCGACGACCAGTATTATCTGGCAGCGATGACCCTCAAGACCAGCCAGGACAAGTCGAATGGCGCCATGGTGGCCGGCATGGGCGCGCCTTGGGGCGAAACGAAGGGAGATCTCAACTCCGACGGCATGAAGGAAGCCGGCTACCATCTGGTCTGGGCGCGCGACCTGTACAAGTTCGCCAGCGGCTTGATCACCGCCGGCGATACGGCCAGCGCCAATCGCGCCGCGAGCTATCTGTTCGATGTCCAGATGGACCAGAGCACCGGCCGCTTTCCGCAGAACAGTTGGGTGAGCGGCGTGCCGTTCTGGAACGGGACTCAGATGGACCAACAGGCGATGCCGATCATCCTGGCGTGGAAGCTCGGCCGCACCGACCTGTGGCCGAAAATCCGAAAAACCGCCGACTACATCCTCGCCAACGGCCCGCGCACGGATCAGGAGCGGTGGGAAGAGAACGCCGGCTATTCGCCGTCCACCATCGCCGCCGAGATCGCCGGCCTGGTCTGCGCGGCCGAAATCGCGCGCGCCAAAGGCGACATCGCCAAGGCGCGGACGTACTACGCCAAAGCCGACGAATGGCAGCGCAACGTGGACGGCTGGACCTTCACCGCCACCGGATTCCACGGCAACAAACAATACTACTTCCGCATTAATGCCGATTTTGATCCGAACGATAGCGACGACGAAATCACCATCGGCAACGGCGGTGGCAAGCACGGCGAGAAGTGGATCGTGGACGGCGGCTTTCTCGAACTGGTGCGCAAAGGTGTGAAGCGCCCGGACGCGCCGAAGATCTTGGAGACGCTTCCGGAGTACGACAGCACGATCAAGCAGACGATCGTCGGCAAGGGAGATGCCTGGTTCCGATACAATAACGACGGTTACGGCGAGTCCAACACCGGCGCCAACTACCCGAACGGCGACACCGGCCGCGGCCGGCTGTGGCCGATTTTCACCGCCGAGCGCGGCATGTACGAGATCGCCCGCACCGGCCTCGGTAGCAGCGGGTCACCCTACCTCAACGCCCTCAAGGCGTTTTCCACGCCGGAGGGGTTTATCCCCGAGCAGGTCTGGAACGAAACCGCCACGCCCGTCGCCGGCTGGACGGTGACCTTGCCGCCGGGATACGTGGCCGGCACGCCCACCAAGTCGATCGCGCCGCTCAACTGGGCGATGGGGGAATACATCAATCTGCTCGCGGCGATCAAGGCCAATCGCATCACCGAGACGGCGTCGGTCGTGTGCATGCGCTATAACGCCTGCGCGATCGCGCCGGCCTCGGGCGAAGCCGGCGTGACGTTCAACGCCGACGCCGCGACCCTTCCCGGCCAAAGCGTGTACGTCACCGGCGACACCGATGCGCTCGGCATGTGGGACGCCGGCTTGGCGGTGCCGGTCAACACCGACACCGACCTGTACCCGATCTGGAGAAACACCGTCAACCTGCCGGCGTCCAAGACGATCCAGTACAAGTACATCCGCAAGAACGCCGACGGCAGCGTCACCTGGGAAAACCTTCCCGGCGGCGGCAACCGCTCCTTCACCACGCCATCCAGCGGTGGCAAGATCGCGCGCAACGACACGGTCGTTTGGCCGTGAGGCGAGGAGCGGCGGCATCGCGGCCAACCATCGAAAGATGGTTGGCTGTCGGCCAGGGCTCACGCACGAAATTGCGGCGCAGCGGATGAGGATTTAGGGCATTGGAATAAGCTGGCCTCTTTTTGAAGAGGCCCTCGCGTTGATCGAGAAGTCAGGGCTAACGCATGAAATGGGTTTGGAGGAGCTGCAACATGGTAGTTGTCATCCCAGGCAGCCTTTTTGTGCGTATTCCACGGGAAACTGGACACGCATTCCATCCCAAACTGGACGGGGATTCCACGGGAAACTGGACGCCGATTCCATGGGAAACTGGACGGTCGAGGTAACGAAACGACGCGCGGGATAACTGTGGCACCCTGGCCTTTTGACTGGAGGCAGGGATGGCAAACACGAGGTTATCCATGCGTAAAATCGAAGAAGTGTTGCGGCTGCATCACGCCGGTTGCCGCTCCAACCGGGAGATCGCGCAGGCGGTGCGGGTTCCGCCCACGACGGTTGCGGACTACCTGCGGCGGGCGCGGCAAGCGGGCCTGACTTGGCCGCTGGCGGACAGTCTGACCGAACGGGCGGTGGAGGCGGCGCTGTTTCCACCGGCGGCGGCGTCTCGCGTCCAGCGGCCGGAGCCGGACTGGGCGGCGGCGCACCGCCAGTTGGGCCGGTCCGGCGTGACCTTGGAACTGCTGTGGCAGGAGTACCGGGAGCGGCATCCAGACGGCTACCAGTACAGCGCATTCTGCCTGCACTACCGGGCCTTCGCCCAAGCCTTGCCGGTCACCCTGCGCCAAAGCCACGCGCCGGGCGAGCAGCTGTTCGTCGACTACAGCGGCCAAACCGTTCCCGTCATTGACGCGATCACGGGCGAAGAGCATCGAGCACAGATTTTCGTTGCCGTGCTCGGCGCGTCGAACTACTCCTTCGTGGAGGCGACCTGGAGCCAGGGGCTGGCCGACTGGCTCGGCTCGCACGTGCGCTGCCTGGAATTCCTGGGCGGCGTTCCCGAACTGCTGGTGCCGGACAACCTCAAAAGCGCGGTCAAGTCGCCCTCGCGTTACGAGCCGGACCTGAACCCTAGCTACGCCGAGCTGGCCGCGCACTACGGCGTGACGGTGCTGCCGGCCCGCGTTCGGAAACCCCGCGACAAGGCCAAGGTCGAGGCCGGCGTGCTCCTGGCCCAGCGCTGGATCCTGGCCCGGTTGCGCCACCGGCGCTTTTTCGGTCTCGACGAGGTCAACCGCGCCATCCGGCCGCTCCTGGCGGCGCTGAACCGCCGCCCCTTCAAGCGGCTGCCCGGCCGGCACACCACGGTCGCCGTCCATCTGGCGCCGGCTCACCAGGCGGTGGCCGGCTGGAACGCCCCGCGTTTTCTGGAGTGGGCCGCTCAGATCGGCCCCCACACCCAAACCACCATCGAGCGCGTCCTTCGGGCGCGCGCCCATCCCCAGCAGGGCTACCGCACCGCGCTGGGCATCCAAGGCCTACGGGAACGACCGGCTGGAAGCGGCCTGCCAGCGCGCCGCCCGGCTGCAGGTCATCTCCTACCGCAGCCTCGCTTCGATCCTCCAGCACGGTCTGGATCGCCAGACCACCGCGCCCGTCCGAGCCGCTTTGCCCCTCCAGCACGCCAACGTGCGCGGCCCTTCCTATTACTACTGAGAAAACCTCCATGCTCTATCATCCTACGTGCGAACGTTTAGCCCAACTCCGGTTGTTCGGCATGGTGCACGCCCTGACCAAACAGGTCAAAACCCCAGACCTCCAAGCCCTGACTTTTGAAGACCGGCTGGGATTGCTGGTCGACCGCGAGTTCGTCGAGCGGCAGAACCGGCAGCTTCACAACCGCCTGCGGCAGGCCCGCCTCAAGCAGGCCGCCGTGGCCGAGGACATCGACTACCGTCACCCGCGCAACCTGGACCGCACCCTGGTGCGCCGGCTGCTCGCCGGCGATTGGGTCCGCGCCCGCCAGAACGTGCTCGTCACCGGCCCGACCGGCGTCGGAAAAACCTATTTGGCTTGCGCCTTGGCCAACGCCGCTTGCCGACAGGGCCACACCGCCCTGTATCAGCGCCTGCCGCGCTTGTTCGAGGAACTCGCCCTCGCCCGGGCCGATGGCCGCTACCTCAAACTGATCGCTACCCTCGCCAAGGTCGAGGTGCTCGTCCTCGACGACTGGGGGTTGGCTTTGCTCGACGACGAGCGCCGGCGGGATGTGCTGGAAATCCTCAACGAGCGCTACCAAACGCGCTCGACCGTGGTCGCCAGCCAGTTGCCGGTGGCCCACTGGCACGAGACCCTCGGCCATCCCACCTTGGCCGACGCCATCCTCGACCGCCTGGTCCACCACGCCCATCCGCTCGCCCTGACCGGCGAGTCCTTGCGAAAACATCAGCCAACCTTGACGGAGGTATCCACCCCAGAGTAAACAATTCCAACCCCGCGCGTCGCGTCGCTCCGACCGTCCACTTTGCCGTGGAACAGCCGTCCACTTTGCGTGGAATACGCACCGAGACCAATGCGAGGCCGCCGGCGCGGCGTTCACTTTCAAACAATGGGGCGCATGGGGGCCAGACGGCGTGCGCCGCGACAAGAAGGCCAACGGCCGGCTGCTGGCGGGGCGGTCGTGGGATGCGAGGCCCGAGATTACGGGGGCGTTGCTGTAGTTGGACGCCGCGACGGTCGGTTTCAAGCCGTTTGGGCCGGATCGGGTCCGCGAATCCAGTCCTCGATGCCAGTTCGGGAATCTGCGGGGCACTGGTCGGGCCAGCGAGAGCAAAGCGTCGCGAGCCGCGAGCCCGATGGCGCGAATCGCCGGAGGATCGAGTCATATCGCCGGGCCATCGCCAACGCGGTCGGGGAACGATACCTCCAGCACGACGCACCCCGCATCCGTTCTGAACGGCCCGTGCAATTCGCCGGGCGGCCGGCTGGCGTAATGCCCGGCTTCCAGCCACAGGTCGAACGCCCGATCGTACAGACGGCCGCTGACGATGAATACCTCCTCGGGGTAGGGATGTGTTTTTCCGCCGAACGGCGCGGTGTCGGCGCCCGGAAGGAACCGGGTCAGCCGGGTGTACTCGCCGGTGATGGGGTCGATGCTGAGGGTCAGTTCCTCGGCCATGCCTTCCAGCCCCGGGACGGGCGTCCACCGCTTTCGGTTTTCCGAATCCAGCGGATTCCAGTAGATCGCGGTCGATTTCGCCATGTGCCCCTCCAGTGCGGCAATCGATCATTCGAACTCGGTGACTTTCTCGAAATAAACCCAATTCGCTTGCACGGCCTCGGGCGGTCCTAGCTTGTGCCAGCGAGTCAGAACGGATGGCTTTTTGTTGCCGGAAAAGTTCGCCACCAGTTTCAGCATCGGATCGCCGCGCCGGTAGCCCGCGCAAGAAGCGCTGTGCCCCTCGAAGCACGCTTCGTAGCTCAGCAGCAGCTCGTTCCCTTTCCGGGATCCATAGAACAGCATCTCGAACTCGGGCGTTTCGGCGCCTCCTTCGAAGCCGCGATACTTGGCGTAGACGCCGTCGCCGTCCTCGATGTCGATCTCCAGCTGATGGACGGTCGCATGGGAGCGCGTGCCCGAAGCGTTCATGCCGCTATCCACGAATTGGTACCGGCCCACCCAGAACGCGGGGTCGGCGGATCGCGGCCCCCCGTTCGTCCGCGCGCCTTGCACCTCGGCCGACAGGGCGGGTAAAACGGCGAGCGCGACCAGCGCGAAAGCCTTGCCGATCAATTTGTTCATGCATCGATCTCCAGCATCAAAAGCCACATGCACTGATTGGGCGGGTCGCCCGCCGTCGACTTTGGCGGGCAAAATCCCCTGCCGCCGCAGGCGGCCCCTCTTGGCCGAGGGGGCGAGGGGGGATTTCCGCTCGCGAGCCCGCCACGGCTTGTCAGCAAACGCTTTGCCAACATTCCGATAACGCGCCCAGCTCCACGCAAGGCCTTGTCGTTGCTCGATGATCGATTCGCTTCGCGGCAATGATGGCCGCCCGGCGATCCGTCGGCGGAGACGGGGTTTCCCGACATGTTGGGAAAATCCCAACGCCCCGCGAAAACAGCGCCCGCGACGGGCCAGATCGGTCGATCCCGGCCCTGTCGGAAGCCCGGGAGAACGGCCTGCGCCGGCCCCGCTCGCGCGCCCCGCCGCCGTGGATCGCGGCGAGCGGCATCGAGGTTGCCGCTCGCGCTCGACCCGAGAGACGCGGTCGGCGGCCGCATCGCGCGGCGCTTCGGGCGTTCCGCGCGAAACGGGGGCATCTCAGAAAACGGAAA
>DEHU01000152.1 GCA_002352125.1 Competibacteraceae bacterium UBA2792
GGGCTTTTTCAAATTGGACGGGCGGGACGCGGGCGCGAAAGCGGCGGCGACCGCGACGTCACGGACCGGAGCGCGGCCGCGCACCGAATCGCGACCGGTTTTAGCATCGAACCGCCGCCCGTCGGCCGCCGCGGCGAAACCAGCCGCCGCCAAGGCCCGGCCCACGCTGCGGCCAGTTCCGGCCGGGGGAGCATCCTCCGCCGCTCATCCGGCTTCCGACGATTGGGAAGAGTTCTAGAACGGATCGAACCATCGACACCTATAGCGCCATTTTGCAGAGGCTATCGACCATGAGCGGAACGACCGAATTAACCTTGACGACCTCGCATCACCTCGGTCTCGTGGCCCGAGACGTCGCGGGAACCCAATACCTGACCTTCAGCCTGGCAGGAGAAGAGTACGGCGTCGACATCCTAAAAGTGCAAGAAATCCGGGGCTGGGCGCCGGTGACCAAGGTGCCCAATACCCCACCCTTCGTGCGGGGAGTGATGAACCTGCGCGGGGCGATCGTGCCGGTGATCGACCTGCGGCTGCGGTTCGGGCTGGAGGCGATGGCATACACCAAGACCACGGTGGTGATCGTGGTGACGGTGCAGACGGCGGGCGGGAGCCGGGTCGTCGGCGCGGTGGTCGACGGGGTGTCGGACGTGCTGAACGTCGATCCGGCAACGGTGCAGCCAGCGCCGGATTTCGGGACGGCGGTGAACACCGACTTCATCAGCGGGTTGGTGGCGGTCGAGAGCGGGATGGTGATGCTGCTGGACGTGGACCGGTTGCTGAGCGTCGAGGAAATGTTCGCGCTGGAGGTGATGCCCAACCAGTTGGCGGCATAGCCGGCACGACGCCCCGCGGCCAAAGGCGGTCGCAGGCCGGGTGCGCAGTGAGTCGTGCCCCCGTTTCGAACCAAAACGGGGGCCGTTACCCTCACTCCTTCCCTTCGTGTCTTTGCGCTACGAGGCGAGAGACCCACCAAAGAAAGGAAGCCTCAGTCGTTGGCCGAGATGACGAAACGACCGTACGTCTTGTCGGCGCTGCATTTAGGATTGCTGGGCACTTTCGGACTGGTGTCGTGCTGGTTTTCTCCACCTTCGTTTTTCAGGACGAAGATGAATCGAGTGAGATCTTCGCCCTCGGAATCTCTCAAGTTATCGCCCCGAGTAACGCATGTGGCGCCCGCGGCACACTGCACGTTCCTGATGCTTTCCGTTTGCAGCTTGTTATTGGCCTGATTGAAATATTTGACCTTTACGACCGTAATGGCATGATCTTTTTGATTTGTGAAACTGAATTTCACGTTCCTGCACGCATCGCCAGCATAGGCTGCCGTGGTGCTGCCCATAAACGTGGCCATAACTGCAAGGGCACCGATCAGTTTGGAAAATTTCATCGTCTTCACCTTAGTTTATCGTCCGTGGGCAGGAAGTTTGTCGGGACTCTCGGCATGTCTGCCCAGCATAGAGCGAGAGCCGTCACTGCTCGAACTCGTAATTCGTTCGCTTGAGCGGTAATTCCCCGACTGGGGCGACAAGGTTCAAGGTGTGAACGATTTTTGTATCCTCGAATAAAGATGGTTTCGGCCAACCAAAATCCGCTCGAATCGCGACCCGAGATACCGGCCGGAGGCTTCCTGTGATTTATGTCTTGTTGACTGGAACCTTGTACGCTGCGCCAGTACAGCGCACCGCTAAAAACGGTAACCCCTTTGCCACGGCCAAGCTGTTGGCCGACGCTGGCGACGGTTCGTCCGTGTGGTGCAACGTCATTGCGTTCGGTGAGGCGGGCGAACGCTTGGCGGTCCTTGAGGCCGGCGATGCGGTGTCGATGACCGGCAAAGCCCGTTTGAACCAGTGGGAAGATCAGAGCGGGAATCTACGAGCCGGCCTGTCCGTGACGGTCACGGAAATCGTCGCGCTGCGACGCGAGCCGAAAGCGCGGTTTCGTAAACCTCGAGCGTTTCGGTCCCAGCCTGAACCCGCGAGCGGCGAGGCGGTGCCATTCGACGATGACCTGGATTTTTTGGACGCCGAGCCGGCGGAGATCGAGGCCGGTTCTTCCTCCACCAATGCGGGAGGCAACGCTCCCACCGGAGATTAACGGCGTTCGGTGAATGCCGTTCCGGCCGGACCGGCGCCAGCCTCCTGGTCGATGGCCGCAAGAATCTGCTTCATGGCGTAGCCCTTCGAGAAAACCACGGCTGCGTACCAACTTACCGCTCTTTGCCGGTTCGGGAGAGCAGCGTTAGCCACGGTGGAGATTTGGCTCGGCTGCGCACGGTATCTCCACGGCTCGAACAGAGTTGCTATAGTATTGGAATCAAGTCGTTACATGCGGAGGACAACATGGCACTCACGATCGAATCGAGCGCTTTCGACAATGGCGCCGCAATCCCTTCCCAATACACTTGCCAGGGGCAAGACGTTTCTCCCCCGCTCGCCTGGTCCGGCGTCCCCGCAAACGCTCGCAGTTTGGTCTTGATCGTGGACGATCCGGACGCACCGGATCCGAAAGCGCCGAAAATGACCTGGGTTCATTGGGTTTTGTACAACATCCCGCCCGACGTTTCCGGATTGGCCGAAGGCATCGCATCGGCTGAGCTGCCGTCTGGCACGCAGGAAGGATTGAACGACTGGAGGCAAACCGGTTACGGCGGGCCGTGCCCGCCCGTGGGTCGCCACCGCTATTTCCACAAACTCTACGCGCTGGACACGCAGTTGGCTGGGTTGCATCAACCGACCAAGGCCAAGCTGGAGGGCGCGATGAAAGGGCACATCATCGCCCAGGCAGAACTGGTGGGTACTTACCAGAAATAATCCGGTATCGGGCGGACCGATTGGCTGCTCGCCCACCAGGGGGGTGAAGGCTTGGGCCCGGTTTTTCAGTCAGCGCTGGGTTTGCTGCGTCCTTTCAGGGTCAGCTTGGTGTATCCGAGTGCCTGCGCAGCGGGCGGTGGCGGTGCGGCGGATTCTAGCGGCGCGGCGGGCGGTGGCGCATTCGGCGGCTGATCGGCCGGCGCAGTTGCGGGCTTGGCCTTCTTTTCGAATATCTGCACGGCCGGGTTTTTGAGGTCGATCACCCCGCCCTCGTAACCACCCAAGACACCGTTCATTGCGGCCACCCAATGCGGATAGTCTTTCGCAGCCTGTTCCAGCTTGCGCCAAGTCTTCGGCGACAGGATCGCGGTCACGACCCCCTCATTGGTCTGGAGGCCGATTTTCATTCCGCCCTGTACTTGGAGCGGTCGGGGCAGTTCCGAGAATTTCACCGTTAGTTCGAGACGACCGGGCACGAGGTTCTCCTGGGGGATGGGGGTTTCGTTGGGGAGTGAATTCGTGGGGGTAGCCGCTGGCAGGCGGGATGCCTGAGCCAGTTCGAGGTCCGCTTTGGTGACCACACCGGCCGGTTGGCCTTGCAGATCGATACGGGTCGCTCCTACTTGCATCGCTCTCAGATAGCTCGGGCGGCGACAGTAAGCGCCCAACGCTCGGCGTACCCGCTTCATGTCGTAACCGGCTGCGGCGATGTCTCGATGGATACCAATCTTCAAAGGCCGAGGCCGTTTCCAATTGAAGCAGTCCGGATACATTTCCTCCAGCGGCATCCGCTCGGGCGCGGAGGGTGGTGCGGCAGGGGGGGACGAGTTTGGATCGGACATGAGCAGAAATTTTCGGTTGCGGCAATGCCGATATAGTGTAGCGAATCGCGTCGGCAGGAATAAGGGGTAGTACCGTACCGGTTTCGAAAACCACTGATTTAATCGCGTGACAGGTCGCGAGCGAACTCGCTTAGCGCGGTGTCGATGGTGATCGCCAAGCCGAGCCCTTCGAATTGTCCTTCGGGCGCTTGGATCACTTGCCGGAGGGTGTTGATGCCGACGACCCGGCCGTCGGCGAGGACCAGCGGGCCGCCGCTGTTGCCGGGGATGATTTTGGCGTCGGTGCGGACGAAGGACGAACCGAAACCGGACACTACGCCGGTGCTGATCGAGTCGCGTTGGCCGAGCGGGCTGCCGATGGCGTACACCGGTGCACCTTGGCCGATTTCGGAGGCAGGGGCAGGCTTCAGGTGGGGCGTTTTGTACTGATCGAGTTTCAGCAGGGCCAGATCGTGTTCCTGGCTGACGGCGACCAGCGATGCGTCCAGCTCGGTGCCGTCCTTGAGCACGATGGTGTAGGTGCGCGCAGCGTCGGCCACGGCGAGTTTCCAGTCGAACTCGCGCCGCTGTGCGGTGGCGGCGGTTTCTTGTTGCCGGAATTTTTGGCGGTCGTCGGCCAGTTCCTTTTCCATGACTTGATATTGCTCCAGTTTGGCTTGGTAAAGCTGTTGTCTGGCGGTTTTGTCCGGGCCATCCGACAGCCCGCGCAGGTTGGCCTGATAGCGGGCGAGATCGGTTTTGAAGGATTCCAGCTCTTGCTCGCGCCAAGCCAGTTGTTGGCGCAAGCGGTCGAGTTGTTGCTGGACATCGCCGAAGTTGTTTTGGAGTTTTTCCCGCTGGTTTTCGGGAAGTTGGATGACGTGTTTGTTGGTGAGGAGATAGCCGTCGGCGGAGACGAAGAAGCCGGAGCCGGTGCCGACCGGCGTTTTGATCGTGACGGTGCCGAGGGTAGCTTCCTGGACCGGGGTTTGGGGCGGGAATTTGGTCCGCAGCATGGCGTTTAGGTCGCGGCCGGGACGACGCTTCGCAGCCGGTACGGATACGGTTTCGACCGGCTGTTGCTGACCGGCGGGCGGCCGGTCGGTGTAGTGCCAGCGGCCTTGGTCGTCTTGGTATTTGTACATCTCGGCGGCACTGGGGTTGCTGGCGATCAGGGCGATCAGGGCGATCAGGGCGATCAGGCACGGCAGGCCGATGGTCAGCAGGTAGATTCCAGGGCGCCGGCCGCGCCGACCGACGCGCTTTAGCAACGGGTGCGATGGTTTCCGGGTCGGCATGGTGGTTCTCGATTTGCGGGCTGAGCTGGACTTTGGCCTTATGGAAGTAAAGTCTAGCTCTTGATGGGAAGATGAGCGTTCACTGCGCAAACGATGACCGAAAACAGCATGACATTGCCGGCGTGGCTGGAGCAACACAGCGGCGAGGATTTTTTGCGGACCTTGCGGGCACCTTGGCGATGCCGCCTCTCTCAAAGGTTGCAAAAGCCGGGTGATGACCGTGGAGATCGATACTCCAGTCACGTTGCCAGCCGCTTGAAGCCGCAGCCCGATCAGAGCTGACTTTCGAAACCTACGCCACCTTGACGGATGCGGCCTGGGTTCCGGCAATGCCGGTGTTCGGGTCGCGCGCTGCTTCGACCGCTTTGCGCCGCTCTCGCGCTTGGCCTTACCACACGTCCCACATCTTGCAGGATTCGGGAATCCGGTCGTCGCCCACCGGGGCGAGAAAGGCGGGACCGACCAGCATTGCCAAGGCGGCGACGATAATCATCAAGTTTTCCAAAAGATAAACTCCTTGAAGGGAATCGTAGAGTGCCACTCTATCTGGATCTTCCTGAACTCGTGTTGAATGGGTTGCCGGCGCGAGCGATCTGGGCACGAAAGGCTCTCCAACAGCTCGTCTCGCGAACGAACGTGCCGCCAGGAAAGGGATTTCGTCGCCACCGCCTAGCCATCGTTTAAGTTGCTACCAAAAGGCAGCATTGCGCAATCGCGATAAAAAGAACGCCCGCGCGATGAAATAATGGGTGCCGCCCATCTCCCTGTCGGCGGCCTCCACGAAGATGAAGTTCGCTTTCAGGTTGGCCGCCGCCTGCGCGACGAACTCCCCGTCCTTGGGTTTTGCGGGCTTCGCCGGTTTCGCAGGAGGTTTGGCGTTGGGAGGGGGCCGGGTCATCAGATCGTCGACGACGGAGTCGATGTAACCGCCGACGTTGACCGCCTGGCCGTGCGTCGCATACGTCTCGTAATGGGCGATGGTCACATGCAAGTTGTTGACCGGAGCCCTGGGCGGATCGGCCTTGTTGCCTTCCGGCGTCGCTTTCCCCCGTCCCATCAAGTACAGTTTCACCGATTGCCGGATCGTGCTCGGACCGTAGAAGACGTACAGCGGGCGGCCGTCCGGTCCCGACACCCACCGGTACCAAAAGTTGGCATCGTCGGGTACGGCGTTCTGGCCGTACAAGCAATCGAACCCCCAGCATTCCTTGAGCTTCGACTGGTATTTTCCCAGGGTGCCGACCAGGCTGCGCATGCCCGCTCCACCCCCCGAATGGCACGCGATCACTAGGTTCTTGACGTCGCGGACCGGCCGGCCGGGCGGAGACAGAGCGGCGAGCACCTCGTCGAGGTAACGCTCGCCCCATTTTGCGCCTCCCAGAGCGCCAACGCTGTAATCTCCTACGGGTTTACCTTCCCCGTTAAGGTACTCGTAACCCAAGAAAGGCGCGATCAGCACCACGTCCTTGCCGGATCCCAAAACCTGTTCCCGCACACGCGTGTTATCGTTGTGGAAAAGATATCGATGGTTCTTGACGTAGTATCCGTGCAGCCACAGGACTACGTTCGGCGGGTGGTCCGGATCCAAGGGCTTGGTGACGTCCGGGGGCTTTGCGGAATCGGGGGATTTGATGGCATCCCGGTTTTTTCTGGTGTCCCAATGCCTTGGCGGCAGATAGACGGCCGTGGGTTTCGGGCAGGCGTTGCCCTTCGAGAACAGGGTTAGGCCCGGAAAGGTTTTGACGCGATCTTCTTCGAATTCGCAAGGCATCGGAATGTGCTCCAAATCCAAATCGTTCGGTTCGCGAGCGTTGCCGCTCGTCGGGTTTTGTGCCGAATCCGCCAATCGGCGAGCTGACCTCAGGATTTGCGCGATAGTAAAAAGCGGATGGCCGCGCACGACGTGCGCACGATCTGCTCGGCGTTGCTGGCGAACGGGATCGGGACGGCATCGTTGGCAGGCGCAGAACCGTCGGCACGTTCGGCGCGGCACGATTCGACGCGCCGGAACCGGAACCGTTGCCCCGCAAGCATTTTAGTTCGCGGGCTTGCCCGGTAATTCCCCGGCGAACGCGGCAAGGTTCAAGACGGCGGCAATTTGCGCACGCAAAGGGCGATCACGATAGTGTCCGTTCCCAATACACCACGCCCGGCAGCGGATTAGCGTAGTAGGGCGCACAGCGCCGGAAACCCAGCGACTCGTAAATCCGCATGGCGCTGTCCAGCCCTTCCAGAGTATCTAGCCGCATGGTGGCATAGCCCAGGGCGGATGCTTCGTTCACGATTTGCACCGCCAAGTCGCGCCCCAACCCCCGGCCGCGATACGCTGGCCGGACGAACAGCCGCTTCATCTCGCAAATCCCCTCGTCCAGCGGGCGCAGCGCCACGCAGCCCGCCGCGTGCGCTCCATCCAACGCAAGCAGCAATCGGCCAGCCGGCGGCGCATAGCGTCCCGGCAGGGTTGCGAGTTCTTCCTCAAAACCTTGGAAACACAGATCGACGCCCAGGAAACGTTGATATTCGCGGAACAGCACCCGCACGATTTCGATGTCGCTCGCAGTTTGGGCTTGAACGAGATTCATGGTTTATGGCTCATCGATGTCGATTTCGCTGTGAGTCCGCTCGATTGGACTCGCTGCGCTCCGATTTTTTGGGAATGTTGTTCGTTGCTCATCATGACGCGAATCATCGTCCGGTTCCTCGTGTCCGGGATAGAATAGCGCGCATCGGCAACTCCGAAACGAGGGATGCGATGACAAACCGTAGAAGCTGGCAGTGGGCCATACCGCTGGTCTTGCTCGCTGCGCCAACGCTGGCCGCAAACAAGTGCGTCGAAGCCAGCGGACGGATTTTCTATCAAGCCGCGCCGTGCCCGCCGAACACACGCGGTGGCGATATGAGCCTGAACGTCAACCGGCCGTTCACTGGCCAAGCCCGGCGCCCCGCGTTTACGGATGCGGCCGTCATCGCGCCGGAACCTGCGGTTGCGCCGGTAGATCGCGAGCTGGATTCGGGTGCGACGCAGCAACAGGATGCGAACCGCTGACCCGCGCAAGTTGCTGGCTCGCATCAAATAACGTGCGGGCCAAAGGCTGCACTCTACGTTCCCGATATCTCGATAGAGAAACGACTGGCGGTTTTGGGCCAGCCGGTCACCGCTCGACTCCTGGCGCGGCGGATGGTCGCAACGTGGCCGACTGGAGATCGGCTGGCGTGTCGATGTCCGCGATGACGCCCGGATCCTCGCAAACCAACCACCGCACCTGCTCGGCATGGTCACGCAGGATCGACCGGGCGCCTTCATCGCCCGTCAGTCGAATGAGCTGCTCGAAATACGCTCGGCCAAACCCGACCGGATGCCCGCGCCGCCCGTGAAACACGGGAGCAGCCAACGCTATAGGCCGTTCGATGGCATCGGCGACTTGGACGATAGTTTCGGGCCGGATGGAGGGCATGTCGGCCAGCGCGACGATCCAGGCGGATGCCTGCGCCGTCTGTTCGACCGCCCAGGCGAGACTGGCTCCCATGCCGTCTTCCGCCCGAGAGCAGACCGTGATCGAAAAACCGTCCTCGTCCAATAACCGGCCCAGCGCCGGATCACCAGAATTGACGACAGCCAGCACCTCAGGCAGCGCCGCGCGCAAGCGACGAGCGGCGGCCAGCGCCACGGGAACGCCATCGGTCAGCGGTTGCAGCAGTTTGTTCGCGCCGAAGCGCCGGGAAAAGCCCGCTGCGAGCAGGATGCCTTGCTTCACGATGTGGCGGCGCAACCGGCCGTCGCAACGGCAGACCGGGGTCGAACGGGCGCCAGTTCGATGCCGTGGCGCAGCGCGGTCAGTTCGGCCAGAATGGAAACCGCGATCTCCGGCGGGGTACGGCTACCGATCGGTAGACCGACCGGTCCGTGCAAGCGAGCCAGTTCCTCGGGCGTGACATCCAGCAGCGCCAAGCGCTCGCGGCGTCGCGCCGTAGTGGCCGCCGAGCCGAGCGCACCGACGTAGAACGCATCGGTTTTCAGCGCCTCCATCAAGGCCATGTCGTCCAATCTCGGATCGTGGGTGAGGGCGACGATGGCGGTGCGCTGGTTGGGGACGATAGCGCGCACCACGTCGTCGGGCATTCCCGGCAGCAGTTCCGCGCCGGCCACGGTCCACTGCCGTGCGTACTCGGTGCGCGGATCGCAGATCAGCACCCGGTAATCGAGCGCCTGCGCCATGGGTGCCAGATAAAACGAAACCTGGCCGGCGCCGATGATCAACAGACGCCAGTGCGGGCCGAAAATCTGGGTCAGCACCTTGCCATCGAAGGCCGGCGAATCCTCTGGCGTCGCTGGTTGGAAGCTCGTTGCGCCATCGGCGAGCCGCACTTGCCGTGCCAGCAGTTCGCCGCGTTCCAGCGCCGCCAGCGCCGGCCGCAAAGTCTCGACGCCCGCCAGCGGCTCCACCAGCAGTTGCAATGTCCCACCGCAGGGCAGACCAAAGCGGCGCGTATCCTCGGCCGTCACCCCATACTTCACCACCTCGCAAGCGGTGGGGAAGCGGGCGCGGAGCCGGGCGGCCAGATCGTCTTCGACGCAGCCGCCCGATACCGAACCGCAAGGTTGGCCATCCTCGTCGAGCGCTAACAGCGCCCCGACCGGACGTGGCGCCGAACCCCAAGTAGCGACTACCGTGACCAGCGCCACTCGCCGCCCCGCTTCCAGCCAATCGATTGCTCGCCGCAAGACGGCGATATCCAAATTATCCACGGTTTCAGGCTTTGAGCGCCGCTGGATCGATGGGCAGGTCGCGTACCCGCTTGCCGGTGGCGGCGTACAGCGCGTTGGCTACCGCTGGCGCAATCGGCGGTACGCCCGGTTCGCCTACGCCGGTGGGGCGCGCTTCGCTCGGGACGATATGAACCTCGATCTGCGGCATTTCTCCGATACGCAAGAGCGGGTAATCGGCGTAGTTGCTTTGCTCCACCCGGCCGTCCTTGAGGGTGATCTTGCCGTGCAGCGCCGCCGCCAGCCCGAAGCCGANNGGGTTGACCGCGACCCCGCAATCGACGGCACAGACCACGCGGTCCACTTTGAAGTTTCCGTCCGGCTGCACGGTCACCTCGGCGACCTCGGCGACGAAGGAATCGAACGACTCGTGTACGGCGATGCCCCGGCCCCGGCCTTTCGGCAATGGCGTGCCCCAACCGGCTTTTTCGGCCACCAATTCCAATGCCGCCCGGTGGCGGGGGTGGTCAGTCAGCAACGCACGGCGATATTCGTAAGGATCCTGACCGGCGGCGGCGGCCAGTTCNNACGCTGCGCCACCACAGCACCGGAACGCCGATCTGAGGGGAATGCAGCTCGACGCGCAGGTTGGGGATGGCGTAAGCCAAGTTGGCTGCGCCCTCGACCGAGGTCGGATCGATCCCATTCTTGATCATGCTCTTGAAAGGCGTCCCGGCTACGATCGATTGGCCGACGATGCGTTGCAGCCAAGCCACCGGTTTGCCTTGAGCATCCAGACCAGCGGCGATACGATGTGCGAACGAGGGTCGATAGTAACCGCCTTTGATGTCGTCCTCGCGGGTCCACATCAGCCGGATCGGCGCGTTCAGCTCACGGGTCGCTTTGGCGGTCGCCACCGCCTCGGCGATGTAATCCGAAGTAGGATTGGCGTGGCGGCCGAAGCTGCCGCCAGCCAGGGTAGTATGAATCGTGACCTGCTCCGGCTTGAGGCCGGCGATTTTCGCGGCGATGGCTTGGTCGAGCGTCTGCAACTGGGAGCCCGCCCAAATCTCGCAGGCATCGTCCTGTAGTTGCACCACGCAGACCAGCGGTTCCATCGGGGCGTGGGCGAGATAGGGAAACGTGAAGGTGGCTTCCAGCGTTTTCGCTGCTTTGCTCAGCGTTTGCGCGGCATCGCCGTGATCGGCAGCGATTTTGCCCGTCGTTTTGGCGAGCGCGAGATACTGCTCGCGCAAGGCGTCGCTCGATACCTTGGCCGCGTCGGTTTCGTCCCATTCGATGGTCAGCGCGTCCCGTCCCTTTTTGGCTGCCCAGAAATCGCGGGCGACCACCGCCACGCCTTGCGGAATCTGCACCACTGCCTTGACGCCCGGCACCGCGCGGGCGGTGTCGGCCTTGACGCTTTTCACCCTGGCGCCGAACAGCGGAGGACGGGCTACCAGCGCCGTCAACAGGCCGGGCAACTTGAGGTCTCCGGCGAACTGGGCTTGTCCGACAGCCTTTGCGTGACCATCCTTGCGCGGCAAACTTTTGCCGATGATTTTCCATTCGGTGGGTGCTTTCAGCTTCACGCTTTGCGGCGGCGTCAATTCGGCTGCCTTGGCAACCAGTTCGCCATACGTGGCCCGGCGTTGGGATTGGGGGTGAACGACACTGCCGTTCTCGGCCTTGAGAGTACCCGGTTCCACTTTCCAAAGGACGGCGGCGGCGGCGATCAGCATCTCGCGCGCGGTGGCGCCCGCTTGGCGCAATTGGTCCCAAGAATTGGTGAGGCTGGTGCTGCCGCCGGTGCCCTGCGCGGTTCCGCCCCAGGCCAAGTTACCGTAGAGCTTCGCGTCGGCCGGCGCGGACTCGACCCGGATCTGCTCCCACGGCACTTCCAGTTCCTCGGCGACCAGCATCGGCAGGCCGGTGTAGACGCCTTGCCCCATTTCCAAATGTTTCACCAGCACGGTGACGGTGTTATCCGGCGCGATGCGCAGAAAGGCGTTGGGCGCGAACGCGGTGGCCGTGGCGGCAGCAGCTTGCTGGGCCGCGCGGCCGGGTGGCAGATAAAAACCGAGAGTCAGTCCGGCGCCGAGCGCGGCGCTCGCTTTCAGGAAAGTCCTGCGGCCGGGATTGTCGATCGCGTGCATGGCTCAGGCTCCCAAGGTTTTGGCCGCGTCGTGAACGGCGGCGCGAATCCGGGCATACGTGGCGCAGCGGCACAGATTGCCGGACAACGCCGCATCGATGTCGGCATCGGTCGGGCGCGGGTTGCTGGCCAACAGCGCCGCCGCGCTCAAGATCTGGCCCGGCTGGCAATAGCCGCACTGGGACACTTCGCGCTCGACCCACGCCTGTTGCAAAGTTTGGACGATGCGGTGGTCGGCGGTTTCGATGGTGGTGATCTGACTGCCGGCAACTGCCGAGATCGGCAGCACGCAGGAGCGCATCGCATTGCCGTTGACGTGGACAGTGCAAGCGCCGCAGACGGCCATGCCACAGCCGTATTTGGTTCCGGTGAGCCCCAAGGTGTCGCGCAGCACCCACAACAACGGCGTGTCTGGGGGCGCGTCGACTTCGTGTTTCTGGCCATTCACGACGAGCGTGATCATGTCGATTTCCTCTCGAAGCGGCGGTTGCGAGGGTTCGGGTGCGAAGCGCGCGGGATTCGACGAGGGGATAACGGCACGCTTTGCTCCGGGTAGCGGATCCCGCTTCAAACCCGAGCCGAGATTCGTTGATCGGATACGTTCAAGATTATAGGAGGCTGGTTGCTTGTCTAGTTCGTGGCGTCGTGTTCATCTTCCGGTTGCGCCAAGGCATCCTCATAGACAAGACCTGATCTGTTGCCGTTAGTGCCAACCGGAAACCGTTTCGCGGGAACCTCGCGAATAGTCATGGTTCTCATCTCGTCAAGTACCGATCTATAGGGGTTATCGCCATGCCAATGGGTGCGAGCCATCCGAACACCCAAGACGAGCCGGTCCTGCTGGCCGACGGTCTCGTCAAACAGTTCGCCGGTCGCCGCGTCGTCGATGGGGTCGGTTTGCGGTGTCGGGCCGGCCAAGTGCTGAGCTTGCTGGGCGCCAACGGGGCCGGTAAAACCACGACCTTGCGATTGTGCTACGGTTTTCTGCAACCCGACGCCGGCACGATTCGCGTGGCCGGGATCGACCGCTGCACCGACCCCGAAACGGCCGCCCGGCGAGTGGGCGTCTGCACGCAGGACGACACCTTCGACACCGATTTCACGGTGCGCGGCAACCTGGAACAGGTCGGCCGCTACTTCCGCCCGCGCCCGCCCGCCCTGAAAGCGCGGATCGCCATCTTGCTGGAACGTTTCGGGCTGGATCGCTACGCGAGCGCCAAACCCGACATTCTCTCCGGCGGCTACCGGCGCCGGCTGATGCTCGCTCGCGCTCTGATCCACGAACCGCAATTGTTGTTTCTGGACGAGCCCACCACGGGATTGGACCCGCAAGCGCGCTTGGAGGTTTGGGAGTTGATCGATACCCTCCGGCGCGACGGGTTGGGTATCGTGTTGACCACTCACTACATGGACGAAGCCGAGCGCCTGTCCGACGAACTGGTGGTCTTGCGCGAAGGCCGGATGGTGGCGGCCGGAAAACCCCGGGCTGTACTGGGAGACCTGGTCGGGGAACATGTGCTGGTGCTGGAAGCCCGCGATCCAGCGGCGCCAGCCGTTTGCGAATGGGCGCGGCAAGCCGGTTTGCCGGAACTGACCCGAGTGCTTTCCGACCTGCATCTGGCGCTCGATGGGCCAGGTTTAGCCCGGTTTATCGCTCGGTTTGGCGACCTGCGGTTCGAGGTCCGCCCCCCCACTCTAGACGATTTGTTCCTAAAACTGGCCGAAAAATCATGACACCTCATTACCGAGCCGCCTTTCAATGGCAGAGTCGCGCCGTTCTGGGACGACACCTGACCGTATATCGGCGCAACTGGCATACGGCCGCGTTGCCGCCTCTGCTGGAACCGATCATTCTATTGTTGGCATTCGGTGTTGGGCTGGGCGGCTTTATCCCGGAGTTTTCCTGGCGCGGGCATCCCGTTCCCTATTTGGCCTACCTGGCGCCGGGCATGTTGGCTTACACGGCGTTCATGACGGCCTTCTTTCAGGCCTTGTTTACAGCCTATATCCGCATGCATTACCAGAAAACCTGGGAAGGACAGCTCGTCACTCAGGTGCGGCTGGAACATGTCGTCTGGGGCGAGGTACTGTGGGCCGCTACCCTAGGAACGGTTTACGCTCTGATCGTGACTTTGGTGCTCGTGGGGTTTTCTCTGGCCGGCTGGCTGCATCTGCACTGGATCGGCGCGTTTCTGATTCTCCCCTTGCTGTTTCTCGCCGCCTTGGCCTTCGCCACGCTGGGGTTGTTGTTTACGGCGCTGGTACCCAGCATCGACCACATGAATATCCCCTTCTTTCTGGTCATCATGCCGCTCGGTTTCACTAGCAGCACCTACTTTCCGTTGGAAGGTGATTCCCCTTGGACGCAGGCTTGGTTGATCCTGAATCCTTTGCACCACTTGGCGGAAGGGATTCGTCTCGTGCTGCTGACCGGCGAAATCGACTATCACTTGGTGGCCGCCTGCGCCCTGTTTTTGCTGATGATCTCAATTCTCGTACCCATCGACGAGCGATTGTTGCGGCGCAGAGTGTTGGGCGAAGGCTGAGATTTGTTCCGGCGCGCCAGCGTCCGGCCGATCCAGCTCGCTGGCGGCGAGCCTGACCGAAGTGCTGGGCTTCGTGGGCGACCGGTTAGCCGTACCGGATTGCCACCGCGCGAGAGCGGGCGGCGAATTTGTGCCCTGTATTTCAAACGGGAACAGCTCAACAGTGTGGCCGTTTCATCGCTCGAAGAATTTCGCTGCCCCGGTTCTGCAGCGAGAGAAGAGGCGATCAATAAAAATCTTTTTATGACAGTATGTTATGATGTTCGCTGCGAGCTAAGGAGCGGATGGCACGGTACGCGCTAGATAAACATTGCACGACACAAAGGCCGCTGGGGAGGCGGACTCGGCCACGGCACGGGGGGATGGATACGGTTCGCCAGCGGTGAGCGCCAGCCCCGCCAGCGGCCGGCGGTTTGCCGCGTCGCGGCCAACGTACAACGGGCCAGCACGCCGGGCGCCCGGGGCAAAGCGCCGGCACGCAACAGCGAGAACGCACAATGACTTCACTGCATGGAGCTCTAGTATCGTCCGAGATGGAACGTGCGCTGGATAACTTGACCGGATTCAGCGATCTTCCCGGAGGGACGAGCGAGCGGTTGGCCGGTACCGCCGACGCGTATCCCGTATCCATTTGGTTCAACGGATGCTACTACTGCAAGCTCGATGAAACCGACCGCTGGCGCTTGCAGTACTGTAGCCTGTATAGGCCCGGCAAAAGCGAAGCGATCGTCCGCTACCCGCGGGCCGGTGCCCGATATCGGCGCGGTTCACGCCTTGAACAGCGATCTCGATAAAGCAGCCGTTGCCGAATGCTGGAGGCAAATACCTTGGACGAACCGGTGAAAACGACGCGAGTGGCATGGTGCGGTGAAACGGAATGGCTTGTACAAGGCGCTTTACCTCCTGGTTGCGAACTGTTCCAGGTCGCGGAACTGATCGGAGCCGGAGCGGCTTTCGATTCGGTCGTCCTCGACGTTCGAGCCTTCGAAAACCTGGACCAACTCTACTACCGGTACGCCGCGCTGGGTGTCCCGGCCGTTCTGGTGGTGGACGCGCTCGAACAAGAGACCGCTGCTTTGGCTTGGCTGCGGTCCGGCGACGAGATTTGCCGGCGGGAAGCGCTTGCCCAGCAGATTGGATTGCGGTTGCGGCGTTGCCTCCAAACCGGTAATGCGGCACGCGGCGGCCACTTGGATTCGCTAACGGGCGTCGCCGACCGGCGCGGATTCCACGAGTGTGCTAAAACTCTGTTCGCCGCCAACGATGCCGGAGAGCCGCTGTGCCTGGTTTTGTTGAATCTCGACGGTTTCAAGCGTATCAATGATCGGTGGGGCCACGATGCGGGTGATCACTTGCTGCAAGAGGTTGGGCACCTGTTGCAGCGGTACGCGCTGGGCGCCGGCCTAGTGGCTCGACTCAGCGGAGACGGATTCGCCATCCTGCTGCATGGCGATCTCGAACAAGGTGCCGCCTTGGCCGAATTTCTCCGGGACCAGCTCGCGACCCATCCCTTCACGTTCCAAACCGCGCCGATCTCCGTCACCGCCAGCTTCGGGGTGGTCGCCCGGAATGGATCTACCCCGATCGAGATATTGCTGCAAGAGGCAGATCGATGTCTGTACGCCGCCAAGGAGCAGGGCTGCAATCGGGTGGTAACCGCCGAGGAGTTCGATGCGTTGGCCGATGCCAACGGCCAAGATGCGCCGATCACCGATTTCGAAAACCGGATCCGGGTGCTCGCCGCCCGCATGACTGGCGCATTGGTGTTAAAGGCTCGCCAACTGGCCAGCCAATACCGGATCGAAGCCGACCGCGACGGCCTGACTGGCGCGTTCAATCGCCGCTATCTGGATCGCTTGCTACCGCGCGAGTTGGACAAAGCCCGACGGCACGACCGCCGGTTGACTGTCGCTTTGCTTGATCTGGACCATTTTGGCGCAATCAACAAAACCTACGGCTTTCCGACCGGCGACCGGGCATTGCGCGCGGCTGTAGCCATCCTGCAAGCCGGCGTGCGCGCCGGGGATTGGGTAGCGCGCTACGGTGGTGAGGAATTCTGTGCGGTCATGCCCGATACGGACCTCGCCGCCGGCTGTCAAGTAGCGGAACGGATACGTGCGGCCTTGAGCGCCGAAATCGTGAATGCTTACGACAGGCGGTCGTTCCGGGTCACCGCCAGCATTGGCGTAGTCGAGTTGGATCCCGAGGATATCGATTCGGTCGCGCTGTTTCAGCGTGCCAGTGATCGGGTCCGGGAGGCCAAGCAAGATGGGCGGAATCAGGTCCGGTCGTGAAGCAGGTCCGAAAGCGTTCGGGAAGCTTATTGAGCTCGATCGCGAACTGGGTGCCGCCACCGGTCCTTTTACCCATAAGGAGCACTGCATGGTCTAGCGTCATGAAAGTCCTTACCACCGACGAAATCGCCCGCGCCTATCTCAACAAGCCTGAATCCACCATCGCCCAGCGCGTCATCTACGCCAAGCGCATCCTCGCTACCGCCCGAGTATCCTTCGAGGTGCCTACAGGGCTGGCACCGATCAACTGCCTAGCCTCGGCGTTGGAAGTCATTTTATCCATCGACGGAGCGTTCTACTTGCCCACCCGGATTGAACCAGCGAAGCAAGATTCAAACTTGGACGCGCTGCGAGTCTGTTGCCCAGCCACGAAAACGGCCAGGCAATAATCTATAGAAGATAAACAATAGTTATATCTTGAAAGAATTAATGATCGGTGTATACTAAATTAGCGATAAGTTTCCGTCATTACGGTGAAAATCGGCTTATACGCAGAATATGCGTTCGCAAGCTAGTGGATGTCTGATGAATCCAACAGAATTGCACTGAATTCATGAATGGATTCGCTGCTACGCAAACGTTATAAGGCGCATCTATATCTAATGTTGTATCATTTTTTTGATGCTGTTGGCCCGCAAGCAGGCTTCTAAATTGGGTGCAGCAAGCGTCGGATGCATTTTCGGACACGCCATTTAGCTGGCGGGTCTAGTCTCTAGCGAATATTTTTGCTTGTCAGGCTGGTGTAGCAATTTTGTCGCGTTTTGCAAGGCTGGCGAAATGAGCGCCTCGATGGAGCCAGTATGGCTAACGCTTTCGAGCACAGTGCAGGGTTACCGGCAGTGGGTTTCGTGCCACGAAAATCGAACAAGCCAAAGCTATCCGCGACGCTACTCGCATGAGCGACAACGTTTTGTTGCATTATTTTGTGCGGCGCAATAATATAAGTTTTTCGATGTTGTTTCCATAAGATTGCGCGAGAATGATGGTCGTTCTCCGATGGTTTTCCCCGTTCTTTCATTTAAGGAGCTGTCTGGCAAAACTTTTCAATAAAGTTAAACGGTTTCTGATGGTCGGCGGAATTTGGAGTAACGAGAGTTTCTTGATGGGCTTATTCGAGTGTGGCGAGAAATTTTCAATGTTTTCTTTCTTGATATTGAAATAAAAGTGATCGCCTGGGTTTTTTATTCGCCGAACGATTTTCCGTTTAATGTGCCGACCTTATGTTTCGACGGCTGGCTACGAACCACAAAATTGCTAACGTGATCGCCGATACTCGGTTCGTTACGTCGCAATCGATCTTTGCAACAAGATAGAATTCTTACCAGACAGCTTCTTAATTAGAGAGTTACGAGGAGATTGCTGAATTTCTTACAGGGTATCGGCTAGCTGTTTAGCAACCCAGGAGAAAACAAAATGTTTAACCTGATGAAAGAATCCCCCGAGATCGCGTTCAATGTTGCTCGGTATTGTCTTGCGTGGACGACGGCGTTCGATAACTATCGGCACGAATTTGATTCGATGTATTTGACGGGTGCCAAAACAGCGCTCCACGGTATGCGCACGAGCCCCCCGCCGCTCAAGGATTTGCCATTGCTGGTTAGACACAACCTGGAGCTGGCCATGCAAATCGCCGTGAGCAGCTCGGGTAAAATGATGGTGTTTCACACCGATCAAATCCTCGACGGCGTTGAAGCCCTCGTTAATACCTTGACTGGCCGTGACGGCGAAACGCTGAGCGAGTTTGCCGCCCGGGAAGCTAACATGATGGAAGCGGTCGCCTTCGATTTCCCGAAGGCCATCGAAACCATGAAATACGAATTTGGCTTCCAGTTCGAATCGGACGGTTACAAGCTGGTCAAGGAGACCGACTGCTTCAAGATGTATCAAGTGCTCCCCACCAAACCGGGGGTTGTGGTCAACGAAAAAGGCAAACCGACTCTGCTCGTTCCTCCTTATATGCTGGGAGTACATATCCTCAGTTTCTTGCCGGGAGAAGGAAAGAGTTACGCGCATGCTTTCGCCAACCAAGGGATTCCTACTTACGTCAGAGTAGTCAAGGACATCGATGTCACGCCAGCCGTGCAAGTGATGTCTTGTGAAGACGATTGCGAACAGACGCGCGATTTGTGCCAGTTCCTCAAGGACAAACATGGCCGTCTTGTCACTTTGAATGGAATCTGCCAAGGCGGTTATATTTCGCTCATCAATGTGCTGTCTGGTAAATTGCAGGGCGTAGTCGATGCGCTGATCACCGGTGTTACCCCCGTGGACGGCACCAAATCCACCTCCTTGGGCGATTACGTGGGCGGCATGCCGTCCGGTGTGGGCATGGAGTACGCCTACGAAACGTTGAGCAGCGGCAATAAGGTCGTGAACGGCGATGTCATGAGCTTGGGCATGAAATTGCTAGCCATCAGCAAGGAGGCTCCCTTGGTCGCCATGTATAGCACCAAGTCGTTGTATAAAGACACCGGTGGCAATCCCGGCAAGACGGCTGCCGCCATCAATCGCTGGCTGCGCGAAGAGCGGGTACATTTGCCGGTAGCCATCGCGGAAATGAGCGGTAAGACCTTCAAGGAGCCGATCGCTCCAGACGGCACGCTACCGGTATCGCTGTTCGGCAAACCGCTCAATCTGCACGATCTCAAGAAATTAGGCGTGCGCTGGTATCTCGCGTATTCCAAGGACGATAATTTGGTGGACAAAGATTGTGCCCTGGCTGCAACGCCATTCCTCAAGGCTGACGGCGTCTTACAGGTCACGGAATTCCCGGGCGGACACGTGGGAATTTTGACCAGCTTCGCGAGCGAAAAGTCTAAATGCCCTCTGCATGGAGAATTCAACGGAATGATCGGTCCCGTCCGCTATCAGCTCAATCTGGATAGAGAAGGCATGGATAAAAAAGCTGCGTAAATTTTACGCTGTCCCAGCGCTACGCAATTGAAATCGGGATTGAAATGATCGATCAAAATCCGATCATACACCGGATGATAGATTCGATTGATTGCTGGTCGATTTTGGCTGCGTAGCCGATCACTTCAATAATAAAACCGGAGAGAGATTATGCAAGTAAAAGGTAGCGTACTCGTTGTTACGGGTGGTGCCAGCGGCATCGGCGAGACAGTTGCCAAAGAGTTCGCTAAGGGTGGAGCCAAGGTTGTCTTGGGTGATATGAACCAGGCGGGTCTTGATCGAGTTGTTGGCGAGATTCAGGCCGCTGGTGGAGAGGCGGTTGGAGTTGCTGGCAGCGTTGCCAAGGAAGAAGACGTCGCGAAATTGATGGATACAGCCATCGAGAAATTCGGTGCCATCAATGTCGTCTTCGCCAATGCCGGGATTATCAGCGACAGCTTGGTGGTCAATACCGATAAGAGTGGCAAAGTCAAAAACGTCATGAGCATCGAGGCGTTTAAATCGGTGATCGAGGTTAACCTTGTCGGTGCCTTTTTGACGGTACGCGAAGGTGTGAGAAGAATGGTTGATAACGGCTGCAAGGGAGTTGTCGTATTGACCTCGTCTATCAACCACACCGGTCAGGTCGGACAGATCAACTACTCTTCCACTAAGGCAGCGGTTGCGCTATGGCCCAAGATTTTGGCTGGTGAGTTTGCGATGAGAGGCCTCAAGGATATCCGAGTAGCCGCCGTCGCCCCCGGTTACACGGCTACGCCGATCCTGAAGGGCATGAATCAGGAAGCGCTCAATGCCATCTTGAAGGATGTCCACATCGGGCGCTTGGTGGAACCAGAAGAGATCGCCGCGTCAGTTCGGCATATCGTCGAGAACGATGCGATCGATGGGACCACGATCGAGGTTACCGGCGGCGTGACTTACGGGTCACGGCAGCGGGCCAAATAATCGCCTGAAGGATATTCAGCTTGCGGATGTCGAGCAGCCGCAAGCGGTTGTTCGACATCCCCCGGTAAAACCGGGGGATTTTATATCCGCTTCCGAGATCGCCTTGAAATCCTGAAGCCGCCTTTTCAAAAGCAAGCTTCCTTGGAAGAAAGACTTTTTTCCTTTCCCTGCGCTGCAAGGAAGTTAGGTTGTATTGTTAGCCCTAGCTGTGGAAATACGGTACCGACTAATCCATAGCCTTTTGTCTCAAATAATCTCTACTAGCAACCGCTATATCCATTCCTCCAATCTTTTTGTATTTCGAATTTCACAGCTTACCTTGACCGGAAAAAAATGGAGTGTAGTATTTATTTCTATTATTCAGCGAACGGCTGAAAATATGATAAACCTTATTTGTATCACGGTATTGCTGCAAAAGCAATACAAATTAACCTTAGCATTTTTGGCGAGGAGACCAATAAGCTCATGAACTTGACAGAACAAGCTGAAGCCATGATGAAGATGTGGGCCGAAGCCCAAAAGCAAATCTGGGGAGGCTTATACGATTTTGCCCAAGGCGCTGGCAGCGGTAATCCCTTGGGCGGTCCAATGAATTTTTATGATCCATCTTCTTGGCTCAGACAAGTAGCGGATGCGTGGACTAAAGGTGGTGGTGCCAGTGGCCAACGAGCTACCGGCAACATTTTCGCCAGCCAAACATCGATGATGCAGTTCATGACCCTGCTAACTAAAGCCTGGCAAATCGTGGCGCCCAACCTCGAAGCCGGGAAACCATGGCAGCCCGATTTACAAAAATTCGTCAGCCAGTGGGTCGAGCAGATCACTGCGCTGCCCGGAAAAATGAAAGGAACCACCGAAAATATCACCGACCTCAGCAAATCCATTGGGGAGTGGATACCATTGCTGACGCCTTGGCTGGGATTTATCCATGAGGCGATTGGTACGGGGCACTTCGGACAATTGATGACGGGTTCATCGGGCTTCGGCAAGCTTATGCTTCTGGAGCAACAAAGCCTGCAACCGCCCATCGGTGGTTTCGCTGAACTCCCAGGCGCTGGTTTGACTCGGGAAACCAATGCCAAGATCATGAAAGCGTCGGATGCCTTGCTGGATTTGCGCAAAGCGGCCCTCCGATATGATGTGGAGATCGCCCAAGGTATCGGACAGGCGGTCGAGCGCACCATGGAACGTCTCGCCGATCTAGCCAAGAAAGATAAAAAAATACATAGCGTCAGGGAGGTAATGCAACTCTGGTTCCAGACTGCTGACCGCACTCTGACCGAAAAATTCTGCTCCGACGAATTTATAGCGATCCAGAACGAAATGGCCTCCGCTGCCTTGAATTACAAACTCAGGCTGCGGGATGTTTTGGAGATGGTTTACGGTGCTCTCGATATACCGACGCGCTCGGAAATGGATGATGCCTATCGTGCGATTCACGATCTGAAGAAAGAAGTCCGGGATCTCAAAAAGGCGCTTCATGGCTTGACAGCATCGAAAGCCTCTCCCGTGACAACCGCCAAAATAAGCGACTAATTTTCGGTTAATCCGGAACGCAAAGACATTAAGGAGGCCATCGTGTTATCGTCCCCCATTGATATTCGCCCCAGCGACACCATCGACGAAATCAAGAAAATCAACGAAAAACTGCTCAAGGGCGTCGAAAATTTGAGCACGCTCAAAGACGAGGACGTCGATATTGGCAGTACCCCTAAAGATGTCATTTATTCCCAGGATCGGCTGCAGCTCTATCACTACAAGCCGGTAGTGGATAAGGATAAAATATTCAAAACGCCGCTGCTGATCGTTCCTCCGCTCATCAACGGTTACGAAGTGGCGGATTTGCAACCGGACCGCTCCCTAGTTCGCAACCTGCTCCAGGAAGGGCTAGACGTGCATTTGCTCAATTGGGGGTATCCGCGGCCGGTAGATAAATACTTGACCATCGACGATTACATCAATGGTTATCTGAACGATTGTATCGATTTTATCCGCGAGCGCCATTCGGTTGACAAGATCGCCATTTTGGGGATTTGTCAGGGCGGCACGATCAGCACGACCTATTCGTCGCTTTATCCGGAAAAAATCGACCGCCTTATTTTGACGGTAACCCCGATCGACTTCGATTTTACGCATAATCCGAAGCAACCGCATATTGGTCTGCTGTTCCATCTTGGAAAGGCAGCGAATGTCGATTTGATGGTAGGTGCACTTGGCAATGTACCCGCCGATTTGCTGAACGTTTCGTTCATGATGGCTTCGCCATTTGTGCTAAACATTGGTAAGTATGCCGATTTGGTCGATATTCTCGACAATAAAGAGGCATTGCTCAATTTCCTGCGAATGGAAAAATGGTTGTTTGGAGGGCCGGCTGCATCCGGAGAAACCTATCGGTTTTTCGTGAAGAATTATCTTCAGGATAATAAGCTGGTGAAAGGCGAGATCGAGATTGGCGGGCGAAAAGTCGATCTTGCCAATGTCACCATGCCCGTGCTGAACATCTACGCAAAGAAAGACCATTTGGTGCCGCCACCTTGCACGGTCGCTCTCAAGAAACACGTTGGCAGCAAGGACTACACGGAGCTGGAAATGGATACCGGCCATATCGGTATTTACACCGGTGGCGCATCCCAGAAGATTCTTGCTCCGAGTGTCGGCAAATGGTTGCGGGAACGGGCAAACTGAACGACACGCGCCGCTTGCCGAGGCGCAGTGTGAATTTCCTTTCCTCGCGAGGAAAGGAGGCGTTGAAACCACGCAGTTGTTGCAAGAGGGTTGATTCATGGCAGTCAAGAAACTAAAAAGAGGCGTTGCCCTTGTCGGGGCAGGCATGACCTCATTCGGGACATTCCCCGGCCTCAATACGCGCGATTTATTCGTCCAGGCTTTTCAGGAGATGCGAGCCTCGGTCGATAAAGGCTTCGATCCCAAAGACATCGAGGCGCTGGTCATCGGCAACTACAGTAGCACGATGTTTGAAGGCCAGAACTTCATGGGACCCTACGTCGCCGACGCGGTGGGCCTCACGCCGATTCCAGCAAGTCGTGTCGAATGCGCGTGCGCCAGCAGCGGCTTGGCATTGCGGCAGGCGATCATGACCATCGGTTCGGGCTTGGCCGATGTGGTGCTAGTCGGCGGCCTTGAAAAAGAGAGCGATCTGCCCATCGCTCGGGTGACCGACGTGCTGGCTACCGCTAGCGATAGCGTCTACGAAAATCCGGCTGGCTTTACGTTCCCGGGTCTTTACGCGTTACTGGCGACCGCCTATATGCACCGTTACGGCGCGACGCCCGAAACGTTCATGAAGATCGCTATTAAGAACCACGAAAACGGCGTTCTTAACCCTAAGGCTCAATTCGGAGCGCGGATCGCCGATATCATGGCGAGCAAGCAGAAATCTGCTGCCAAGCGTGGCAAGCCCGTACCGCAATGGGACAGCGAGCTGGACTTTTTGAAAGACGATCAAGCCAACCCTGCTATCGCTTGGCCGATGCGCCTGTTCGATTGCTCGCCGGTCTCCGACGGCGCGGTTGCCTTGCTGCTGGTGGCCGAGGAGATCGCTTCGTCGTTCACCGACAAGCCCTTGCACATCATCGGCTATGGGCAGGGCAGCGATGTGCCGACCTACGAGCGCGAGAGCCTGACGTCGATCAAGGCTGCTCGGGTCGCGGCCGAGCAGGCTTACGCGACGGCTGGAGTAAAGCCCCAAGATATCAAGGTGTGCGAGGTTCACGACTGCTTCACCATCGCTGAACTGATCGCTATCGAAGATCTCGGTTTCTTCAAGCCCGGCGAGGGACATAAAGCCATCGCAGAAGGTTTGACGTCTCGCCTGGGTCCTCGGCCGATCAACTCGTCCGGCGGCCTCAAATCCAAGGGACACCCCGTTGGAGCCACCGGCGCCGGTCAAGTCGTAGAAGTCTTCAAACAGATGCGCGGTGAGGCAGGTCCTCGGCAGGTGCCGGGCGATTTGAACTTGGGGCTGACCCATAACTTGGGCGGCAGCGGCATGGCCGCGATCGTGCACATCTTCGAGCGGAGACAATAAGGCGATGAGCGAACTGCCATTCAACAGCGCCAGCTATTACCATTACCTATCCGAACACAAGCTGATGGGCTGCCGAAACCGCACCAGCGGCAAATTTTATCTGCCGCCGCGGCCGATCTGCACCACCAGCTACTCTAACGATATGGATTGGGAACAAGTGTCCGGCAAGGGCGAGATCATCGCTTTTACGGTCATCACGGTTGCCCCCACTCACATGATCGAGGCGGGCTATAGCCGCGATAATCCCTACTGTGCCGCTATCGTGCGCTTACAAGAGGGGCCGGCGATCAGCGCCCAGATACTGGGCATCGATCTGTCGATGCCGGAAGAAGCCATCAAGATTGGCACGCCCGTACAAGCGACTTTTATCGAGCGCGGCGAAGGCCCGGCGAAGCGTACCTATCTCGCGTTCGAGGTTGTCTAGTAAGGATTGAGCGAAGTTGCCGAGATCAATTCGGCTCGATTCGCGATTATTGATGGATCGATCTCGTAAAAACCCGACGTTCTCCCCGCTTCAAAGCGGGGAGAGTCGTGGGTTCATATCGTAGGGTAGTTTCTTCTTCGAGCTCGAACAGGCTTGGGCTCAAATCGATCAAGGACGAACCCAAAAATGCCCGCAGTTTTCCACCTCAAGCTGTCAAGTGGCTGGCGTACGCGCTAAAACTAGGCCACCCTCGATTGACTCGCAGGCTTTTCGCAAGCGGCTTTCCTATCGATAAAACAACTCCAGTAGGCGACATCGAACGCCAAAATCATCGAATTGCGCCGGTATGAGCTGGACGTTCGGGGTAAGTGGCGGATCGTGCGTTTATTTGGCGAAAACGGCAAGAATAACGGCTTGTCATCGCTGGGTTTCAGCGTATACCATCTTTGAGCAATGGCGGGTTGGCGCTTTGCTTTGACAGTAACAGCAGCGACCCATAGTTCAGTTAATCTTCATCTTACTCTTGCAAAATAGCGTTTCAGTGGCATCATTTTTATACTGGACTTATTTAGTCATCATTCGAACGAGGCGGAGACTTATGAACAAACTTCTTGGAGCCATCGGTCTGGCCGGCGGTATTCTCGGGCTGAACTTCTTGACGACGGTCCAAGCCGCCGACCCGAAGCCGGAAGAGGTGGTTGCGTACCGCCAGTCCGTTTACACCGTCATCGGCTGGAACTTCAAGCCCATCGGTGCCATGGTGAAAGGCGAGATGCCGTTCGACGCCGCCGCCGTAGCCCGCCACGCTCAGTACGTCGAAATGATGAGCAAGGCAGCCCCGGAGGGTTTTCGGAAAGGTTCCGGTCCGGATGTGGTAAAGAAAACCGAAGCCAAACCGGAAATATGGACGAAATGGAGCGAATTCGAAACCAAAATGAACGACTTCCAACAAGAATCCACCAAACTGGCCGAAGTTGCCAAGACAGGTGACGAGAAGGCCATTAAAGCGCAGTTCGGTAAGACCGCAGAAACCTGCAAGGCTTGCCACAAAGAATTTCGCACGGATTGAGCCGCCGTATTCGCGACGAGAAAGCTTTCTGGATTGCGGTTGGTCCAGATCAGGGCGAGCCGGGCTCGGCGACCGCCACCCGGTTGCGGCCTTGTTCTTTCGCCCGGTACAACGCGGCATCGGCCCGGCCCAACAGGGCGGTCGCGTCGGTTTCACCGGCCACAGCCAGCGCCACGCCGATAGAAACCGTGATTGCCGGCAATATATTTCCTTGATGGGAAAGCCGTAGTTGCGTGATGGCTTGCCGCAAGGAGTCCAACCGAGCCCGCGCGTCATCCAACGACGAACCGGGCAGGACGATGGTCAATTCCTCGCCGCCATAGCGGCAGGCAAGGTCGCCGGCGCGCAGGGAGCGGCGCAGCAAGTTGCCGACCGCTCGCAAAACGATGTCGCCGGCTTCATGGCCGTAAGCGTCGTTGAAATGCTTGAATTGATCTAGATCCAACATGGCGGCGACCAGCGATTCGCCGGCACGCTGGTGGCGATAGAGTTCGCGAGGCAGCGTTTCGTCCAGATAGCGGCGATTGAACAAGCCGGTGAGCGGGTCGCGGATGGCCTGTTCGCGAAGCGCCTCTTGCAGTTTGAAATTGGATAGCACCAGCTTGATAGATTCGCCGACCGCGAGGGCCAGAGTGCGTAGTTCCCGAAACCGCTCTTCGGCGAGCGTGCCACCAGCACCGAGGTGTAACAAGCCCACGATTTTTCCCCGGACGTTCAGTGGCAAACACAGATAAGCGTTCGCCGGGGGGCGGGAGAAGTGCCGGCAAGGCATGTTGTGGCCCGGATCGCTGACTTCGTATAGCCTTCCTCGCCGCAACGCCCAGCAACCGCGCAGCGGGAAGGTATCGAGCAAATTCGGCGCATCGCCCCAAGTCGACTTCACCTGAAGATCGGACGAGCCATCCGCGCGAATCGCCAAGCCGCCCGTGCAGCCGTCGAACAGGCTCGCCGCGCCGCGCGCGATGATCTCGTAGGCTTCCTCGGGAGTTTCGCAAGATAGCAGCAGATCGTGCATGCGATTGAGGGTGGTCATCTGTTCGTCATGGCGCTGAACTCCGACCAAGGTGTCGCACAAGGCTTCCTCGATCAGGCGACGGTCGGTGATGTCGGTGTGAGTTCCCGCCATGCGCAGCGGTTGGCCAAGCGCATCGCGCGCCGTGACCTTGCCTCGATCCAGAATCCAGTGCCAATCGCCTCCTTTGGCCTGTAGCCGGTACTCGGCCTGATAGCGCGGCGTTTTGCCGGCGAAGTGGGCATCCAGCGCGGTTCGCCGGGAAGATGTGTCGTCCGGATGCACCAATCTCTCCCAACTGCCGATATGCGGTGCCATTTCGTCGGGTTGATAGCCGAGCATTTCGATGCCGTGGCGACTGAATAGCACTTCTCCGGTCTCTACGTTCCAATCCCAGAAACCGTCGTTGGCTCCATCCAGTACTCGTTGCAGGCGCGCTTCGCTGGCGCGCAAAGCTTCCTCGGCCCGCTGGCGTCCGCCGATCTCTTCCGATAGGGCTCGATTGTCAAAGCGCAGGCTCAAGACATCGTAGATCAAGCGATTTATTTTGGAGGCGATACCGAGCAAACCACCCAAATACAGCAAGGTCATAGCGCCCATGGCGGTGTGCAGTTCGCTTTTTTGTAAAAACATTTGCACGGCCAGAGGAAGCAAGACGGGTAACAGAAAAATGACCACCGCTTCGATCCGCGCCGCCAAGACCAGCAATCCTGCTGCCGTCATACCGGCCAGCACGAAAGCGACGACGACTTGATGGCCAACGGTATCGTCGGGAAAAAGGAAAACGGCGACCGAACCCCAAGTGATTCCCGCCAGAGCAACCCCGACGTAATAGCGTTGCGCCCAGCGCTGGGTTTCTGCCGCAGAGGGTTGGGCGCGACCGTAGCCGCGCACCAGGGCGATCCGACCTAAAGTGATCAGAGTCAAACTGGCAAACCAGCCTAGCAGCGTTTCGAGCGGAATGTGCGTGCGTTGGACGAAAACCAAAATCGCGCCGTTGATCAAACCGACCGAATAGGCCAGCGGTGCATAGCCGTACAAGAATTTAACCTGTTCGGCATACACTTCGCGGCTGGCTTGTTGCCGTGGATGACCGGCCACGACAGGGAAGGCTTCGTGCGGGTTCGAGGAAGCCATATCGTCTTGTCGTAACCGGCTTGAAGCTGGAGGTTACACGGTCGAAGATGCTGCGACGATTATCTTAGTACTGCACGGCGAAACTGGCGCTCTCCCGGTAGTGCAACTTGCGCTTGTCGTACATTTTGGTGGTGGCGATGTGGCGATGGCCGACGCTGGCCTGTACCGCTTCGATCGGGCACTTTCGGTCTAGCGCCTCGGTGATGAAAGTCGCCCGCGCGCTGTGCGGGGTGACGCCGAGAGGTAAGCCCGCTTCGCGGGCGTAGCGGTGAAACAGCTTGCTGATCTGCCGGCTGGTGAGGGATTTGCGCCGTTCGCTCCGTTGCACGGCCAGGAACAACGGCGATTCTCGCTCCGCACCGTGGCCGCTTTGGGCCAAGTACGTTCGCAGGGCCAGTTGCAGTTCGTGATGAATCGCCAAACGGTTGCGCTGACCGCCCTTGATCAGAAAATCCAGCACCCAATAACCGGCATCCTCGAAGAAGTCGCGCACTTTCAGGTGGGTCACTTCGGAGACGCGGCAACCGGCGTAGAACAGTACATGCAAGATGGCCCGGTCGCGGATTCCCTTGAGCGTCATCTCCGGCGGAGTGTGCAGCAGGCGCCGGACCTGTTCGGGGGCGAGTGCGGCGGCGTCGACTCGCTGGCTGTTGACGCGAGGCCGTCGCACGCCGGTGACCGGATTACGCGTGGCCACTTGTTTTTCGCACAGATGCTTGAACAGAGACGACACTGCCGCCAAGCGGTTTTGTACCGTCCGGGGGCTGGCACCCGACTGCAACAAATGCTCGCGCCAAGCGATGAGATGGCTTTGGCCGACCTCTCGCAATTCGTCGGAGGAACGGAGACCGTGGAAAACAACGAAACTCTGCACGGCGGCCTGATAAGTCCGCCGGGTGCGGGGCGAGACAAAATTCGCCAGCCAAACCGCTTCTTCGGGAATCGCGGCGAGCTGATCGCTCCGACCAGAGAGGACGGTCGGTGGATTCTCTGTAGGAAGGAAAAGCGCGAGTTTGGGAGTCATGGCAGTTCAATTGCGAGGTACGAGGATCGACGGGAAGATAAAATATGCCCAATTCCAATTTTAGCTGTTTTCCGAGCAGACATTTTCGATATAGACAATTGCTCGATACGCTGAAGGAAGCTTTGTCAGCGCCGGGTTCAAAAGGTCGGACTGGTTTTCGATGGCGCGATTGGATCTAAGTACTCCGTAAATTAAGTT
>DEHU01000268.1 GCA_002352125.1 Competibacteraceae bacterium UBA2792
ATCGGCATCGCCCTGTTTCCCGAGCACGGCATCAACATCGAAGGCCTGCTGGCCCGGGCCGATCTGGCCATGTACCAAGTCAAGGACAGTGGACGAGGCGGATGGTATCTCCTGTCGGGCCAGGACCAAAACCAACGGCTCATGCGCGAGCGCGTGTTTTGGAAACAGCGAGTGGAACGCGCATTAAAGGACAACCAATTTTTGCTGTATGCGCAACCGATTCTAAGCATTCGAGACCGGACGGTTTCGCATTACGAGGTCTTGCTCAGAATGCAGGGCGACGATGGCGAAATTATCGGCCCCGCGCAGTTCATCGAGGTCGCGGAACGGTCCGGACTGATCCATTCCATCGACCGCATGGTGATGTCCGAAGCCATCCATTACCAAGCCCTGGCCATGGTGCGGGGTCTGCGGATCACCCTGACGGTGAACCTGTCCGCCCATGCGTTCAACAATCCCGATCTCCTGCACCAGCTCGAACAGCTCTTGCAGAAAACGGGGCTCGATCCCAAGCAGATCATCTTCGAGATGACCGAAACGGCGGCACTTGCCGACATGATGGCGGCCCGCCGCCTGATGGAAGCCATCAACGTGATCGGCTGCCAGTTCGCGCTCGACGATTTCGGAACCGGGTTTTCTTCCTTTTACTATTTGAAAAAACTGCCGTTCGAATTCATCAAGATCGACGGATCGTTCATCAACAAGCTCGGAGAGCGAGCGGACGATCAGGTTCTGGTCAAGGCTATGGGAGAAATCGCCAAGGCGTTCGGTAAAAAGACCATCGCCGAGCAGGTGGAAGACGAAAAAACGCTCGCTCTGCTCGCCGAATACGGCATCGACTATGCGCAAGGCTATTACATCGGACGACCGGTTCCGATCACCGACATCCTGAAAACAGGCGTTACCGGCAATTTTGACGCGACCGCGATCCGATGACTTCGCGACCGGCCTCATAGAGCTGAAAGCAGTATACAAGGGCGATGAGGGGCTGCCGGGGTCTGGCTTTCCGGGACGAGAATGCTATCTTACTCACGCCGACAAGGCGTGCGGGAACCGACGAACGGTCGCTCCAGCGGCAACATCGCGCCGGACCGCTGCCCCGTTTCCCGACGCACGATTCGCAATGCACTCAACCCATCTTCGAGAAATGTCCATGAATACTTCAGCGATTCTTTCCCGCTCGGCGCCGCGCACGCAGCCACCGGCCCAACCGGCGCCGGCCTGGACCGTCGATGCCGTGCTGGCGCTGTTCGAGTTGCCTTTCGCCGATTTGCTGTTCCGGGCGCAAGAAATCTTGCGCGCTCATTTCGACCCCAACGCGGTGCAACGTTCCACGCTGCTGTCGATCAAGACCGGCAACTGCTCGGAAGATTGCGGCTATTGCTCGCAATCCAAGCGCTATCAAACCGGTCTGGAGGTGCAACGCTTGCTGTCGACCGACGAGGTGTTGGCAGCCGCCACAGCGGCCAAGGAACGGGGAGCGGGCCGGTTTTGCATGGGTGCGGCGTGGCGTGGCCCCAAGGAGAAAGATATGGCTGCCGTGACGGAAATGGTGCGCGCCGTCAAAGCGCTTGGCCTGGAAACCTGCGTCACGCTGGGCATTCTCAAGGATGGCCAAGCCGAGGAACTGAAAGCGGCGGGTTTGGACTACTATAACCACAATCTCGACACTGCCCCGGAATACTACGGCGATGTCGTCACCACCCANNCGGCGGCATCGTCGGCATGGGCGAAACCCGCCAGCATCGCGCCGGGTTGATCGCGAAATTGGCCAATCTCGACCCGCCGCCGGAATCGGTGCCCATCAACAACCTGGTGCCGATCCCCGGCACGCCGCTGGGAAGCAGCGATCCGATCGACATCTTCGAATTCGTGCGCACCATCGCCGCCGCTCGCATCGCTATGCCGCGCAGCTACGTGCGCCTGTCCGCCGGCCGTCAACAAATGAGCGAAGCCGAACAGGCGCTCTGTTTCCTGGCGGGCGCCAACTCGATCTTTTATGGCGATCACTTGCTGACCACCACCAATCTCCACACGGAAGGCGACGACGCGCTGTTCGAGAAACTGGGTTTGCATGGCGCTTAAAGGCCGCCGTTCATGACTAACCTCGACTGGCTCGACCGCAGCCGTGCCGCCGTCTGGCATCCATGTACCCAGATGAAAGATCACGAAACCGGCGCGCTGCCACTGGTGCCGGTCGCCTGCGGGAAAGGCGCTTGGCTGTACGATTTCGACGGCCAGCGCTACCTGGACGCCATCAGCTCGTGGTGGGTGAACCTGTTCGGCCACGCCAACCCGCGCATCAACGCCGCGCTCAAGGATCAGTTGGACCGGCTGGAACACGTCATTCTGGCCGGCTTCACCCACACCCCGGCAGTCGAGCTGTCGGAACGGCTGTCGGCGCTGACCCGGGGCGCGCTGGGGCATTGCTTCTATGCCTCGGACGGCTCGTCGGCGGTGGAAATCGCGCTCAAGATGTCGTTCCACTACTGGCGCAACAGCGGCCGGCCCGGGAAAAATCAATTTGTCTGCGTGGCGGGCGGCTACCATGGCGAAACCCTCGGCACGCTGAGCGTCGGCGATGTCGCACTGTACAAAGACGCTTACGCGCCTCTGCTCCGGCGGGCCGCCACCGTGCTCTCGCCGGACGCCCGCGCGGCGGGGCCAGGAGAAACCGCGACCGATGTGGCCGGCCGCGCGGCAGCGGCGCTAGAGGCACATTTAGCCGAGCACCACGACTCCATTGCCGCGTTCATCGTCGAACCGCTGGTGCAAGGCGCCGGCGGAATGATCATGCACGATCCGCATTACCTGCGGCTGGCTCGCGAGCTGTGCGACCGCTACGCCGTCCATCTGATTTGCGACGAGATCATGGCTGGTTTCGGTCGCACCGGCACCTTTTTCGCTCATGAACAAGCCGGTATCCGGCCCGATTTCCTTTGTTTATCCAAAGGCCTCACCAGCGGTTATTTGCCTCTTTCGGTGGTGATGACCACGGACGAGGTATACGCCGCCTTCTACGACGACACCTTAGCGCGCGGTTTTCTCCACTCCCATTCTTACACCGGCAATCCGCTGGCCTGCCGCGCGGCGCTGACAACCCTGGATATTTTCGCCGAGGACGACGTNNCGCAACCGGCGTTTCGCCAAGCGGTTCACCGCTTTGCTGGCCCCCTTGGCCAAGCATCCGCTGGTGCGGAATTTCCGCCAGATCGGAATGATCTGGGCGGTCGACATCGACACCAAAGACCCCGAGTTCCGGCTGCGGTTCTACCGCAACGCGTTGCGCCACGAAATCCTGTTGCGCCCCTTGGGCACCACCGTTTATTTCATGCCGCCCTATATCCTCGACGATCAGGAAGCCGTCCTGCTGGCCGAACGCGCGATCCAAACGCTCGACGCAACGCTGCCATGATCTGGGAAGAATTGGAAACCGGCCTCGCCCAACTGGCGGCCGAGGGTCTGCGGCGTCGACGCCGCACGCTGGACGCGCCGTGCGGTCCCGAAGCGATCATCGATGGCCGACCCGTCGTTGCGTTTTGCAGCAACGACTACCTCGGTTTGGCGAACCACCCCGCCATCGTCGCCGCAGCCCAAGAAGCGGCGGGCCGCTGGGGCGTGGGCAGCGGCGCCTCGCACGCCGTGAGCGGCCATCTGCGCCCGCACGAGGATTTGGAGGCACGGTTAGCCGCCTTCGCCGGGCGGGAACGGGCGCTGTATTTCACCACCGGCTACATGGCGAACCTGGCCATCGTGCCGACGCTGGTGGAGCGCCGCGATGCCATTTTCGCCGACCGGTTGAATCACGCTTCGCTGATCGACGCTGCCTTGCTGGCGCGCGCCGAGCACGTCCGTTATCCGCACGGCGACGTGGACGCGCTCGCTGGTCGTCTGGAGCAAAGCCGCGCCCGCTGCAAGCTGATTCTGACCGACGCGGTGTTTAGCATGGATGGCGACCTGGCACCGCTGCCGGAATTGTTCGCGCTGGCTGAACGTTTCGACGCTTGGTTGGTAGTGGACGATGCCCACGGTTTCGGCGTGCTCGGTTCCGGTGGGCGGGGCAGCATCGCCCACTTTGAATTGCCACCGTCGCCGCGCCTGATCTTGATGGGAACGCTCGGCAAAGCGGCCGGCGTGTCCGGTGCCTTCGTCGCTGGCGACCAACGGGTGATCGACTGGCTGATACAGCGAGCGCGGCCCTACATCTTCACCACCGCGTCCAGCCCGCTGATCGCCGCTGCCCTGCTCGCTAGCCTGGACCTGATCGAGGCAGGCGACGAACGGCGCGCACACCTGCGACGTCTCATCGACCGCCTGCGGACGGGACTCGAAGGGTTACCCTGGCGCTTGTTGCCATCGCCGACGGCCATCCAACCGCTGTTGATCGGCGGCAACGACGACGCCGTGCGGCTGTCCGAACGGCTGTTCGCCCGCGGCCTCTGGGTGCCGGCTATTCGGCCGCCCACCGTACCAGCCGGTACCGCCCGCTTGCGGATTTCCCTTTCGGCAGCGCACGACGAAACCCAAATCGATGCGCTGATCACGGCTCTCCACGATTGCGCCGACGATGGCTGAACCGAATCCGCTCGCTGCGGCACCGGCCAAGCAACGCATCCGTCAAGCTTTCGATCACGCCGCGCCAACTTACGATGCCGCCGCCGACGTTCAGCGCGAAGTATGCGACCGCTTGGGAACGCATCTGACCGAAAGCGGCATCGATCTTGCGCCCGCCGCCATCCTGGATGCCGGCTGCGGCACCGGTTACGGCGTCCGCTGGCTAGCGCAACGCTGGCCGCAAGCCCGCCTGGTTTTGATGGATTTTGCACCGGGGATGTTAGCCGCCGCCCGCGCCCGCTGCGCCGGAGCGGAATTGATTTGCGCCGACATCGAGGCTCTGCCCGTTCTCGAACGTGGCTTCGATCTGTACTGGTCTAGCTTGGCTTGGCAGTGGAACGACCCCTGGCGATGTCTGGCGGAAGCCCGGCGGGCGCTCAAGCCGGGCGGCGTGCTGGCAGTCGCCACCTTGGGAGCGGATAACTTTCCCGAACTGCGTCAAGCCTTCGCCGAAGCCGATGACTACAGCCATGTCTTGGCGATTCCCGCCCCGGAGCGGCTGCTGGAGAATTGCCGGGCCGATGGCTGGCAAGTACGGACTTGGCAGCGGCAACCAGTACGCCGTCACTATCCCGACCTGCGAGCCCTGCTGCGTAGCGTCAAGGAGGTCGGGGCGCGCGAGGTCGAACAACGCCGTCCGACGCCGTTCAGCCGTTCCGCATGGCAGGCCATCGCCGACCGCTACGAACGGTTGCGGGAACCGGCAGGGTTGCCGCTGACCTACGACGCGGTCTGGCTGATCGCGACCAGATAAAACCGCACCGATGGGAAATCGAACCATGCAACAAGCGTTTTTCGTGACCGGCACCGACACCGAGGTCGGTAAAACGCATGTGACTTGCGCCTTGCTGCACGCCACGCGCCAATTGGGCATGACAGCCGTCGGCATGAAGCCGGTTGCGGCGGGCGCCGACGCCGATGGCCGCAACGACGATGTCGTACAACTATTGTCGGCCAGCTCCATGACGCCGCCGCTGGAATGGGTGAATCCCTTCCTCTACGCACCGGCCATCGCGCCGCATATTGCTGCTCGCGAAGCTGGCCGATCCATCGATATTGCGGTAATTCAACGAGCGTTCGAGCGGCTGCAAACGCTGGCGGATGTGGTGTGGGTGGAAGGCGCCGGTGGGTTCCGGGTACCGTTGGACGAGACGCACGATATAGCCGATCTCGCCCAAGCCTTGGCGCTGCCGGTCGTTTTGGTGGTGGGAATGCGCCTGGGCTGCCTCAACCATGCTCTGCTCACCGCCGAGGCGATTGCGGCGCGCGGCTTGCCCCTGGCCGGCTGGGTCGCCAACCGAATCGACCCTGCTATGGATCGTTTCGAGGAAAATCTGGACGCCTTGCGAGTTCGCCTGGATGCCCCGCTGCTGGGCGTGGCGCCTCACGGCGAAAATCCTGTTCAAGCCGCTCGATCATTCCACTTGTCGGCGCTGCAAAAATCCGGCGGAAACAAAAAGCCCGGCTAAGCCGGGCTTTTTGAAAAAAATGAGACCGAAGATTAACTCTGGTCTAACGGGCGAATATTGGTCGCTTGTTTGCCTTTAGGGCCAGTCGCCACGTCGAAGGAAACCTTCTGATTTTCCCTAAGCGTCTTGAAACCGCGCACCTGAATGGCGGAAAAATGCGCAAACAAATCATCGCCGCCGCCATCGGGCGTGATGAAACCAAAACCTTTTGATTCGTTAAACCACTTAACGGTACCAGTGACCATAAATTTCAGTGTTTCCTGAGAACTAAAAACGTTGGAACAGTTGGGTCGGAACCCAGATAGCCGCACGAGAATCAAGACGGAGAAAATGACGAACCAAAATTACCGACTTATAGAAGGTGTTACAGGGGACGAGCAAATTCACCAAACTTGAAGGTCACACGCTGGTTGAAATATATGCGAAGCATCCGAGCAGAGCAAGAGCAATCATCCCACCATCGGCAAGTTTCGCAAAAAACGTGACCGGTGGCACACCATCAGTTCTCGAAGCAGCGGCGATATCCGAAACCCGGCGAGCGGAAACCGCCCCCTTCCAAAACTCGCAATCAGCCGATACACGAATTGCAGGATGCGGATATCGATGCGTTCGCCGTCCGGGCCGTGCGGTCGCTGGAACTGGCCGCGAACGCATCGTGTAGCCAAGCCTCGTACCCCCCCTGCAACAGCCATAACCTCCCTGATAGCGTTTCTTTGAGGAGATGATACGCCTGGATGGTTCGCCCGCCTCGCTGACAGTAAAGCAGAAATTGCTCGTCCGTTCCCACCCCGGCCGCGAAACGTTCGAGTTGTTCCGAGGGAACGTGTGCGGCGCCCGGGATATGCCCGGCGTCAAATTCGGCCTGGGTGCGGATATCGATCCAGCGCAAGGAGGATCGCTGTCGGCTGGTTTCGACATCGAGCCAGGGCAGATCGTCGGCGAGCGGTTCGGTAGCTGGGACCGGCTGGGAATCGGCAGCATTGGCGCAAGCGAAGCGGGTTTCGGCGAGCGCGCGGATCGTGGGCGCATCGCCGCAAACCGGGCAACTCGAATCGCGCGGTAACCGCAATTTTTGAAAGCGCATCGCCAGCAAATCGACCGTCAGCAAGGCGCCGATCAGCGGCTCGCCGATTCCCAAAATCAGCTTGAGCGCTTCGTGAGCTTGCAACGTCCCGAATAGGCCAGGAACCGTTCCCAGCACGCCGGCCTGCGCGCAGGACGGGATCGTTGCAGGATCGGGCATTTCCGGGAAGAGACAGCGGTAGCAAGGCCCATCCGGCGCGGCATAAACCGAGAGCATCCCCGAAAAAGCGCGGATGCTGGCGCCGATGTAGGGCTTGCGCGCCAGCACGCAGGCATCGTTCACCAGATATTTGGTGGCGAATTGGTCGGAACCTTCGACGATCACATCATACGCTGCGACCAACGATGCGGCGTTGGCCAGATCGAACGGTTCCGGGTAAACATCGATTCGAAGATGGGGGTTGAGCGCACACAAGCGGTCGCGGGCTTGCTCGACCTTGGCGATGCCACAGCTCGCCGTGTCGTATAAAACCTGCCGTTGCAGGTTGCTCAACTCGACTCGATCGGGGTCGATGACGCCCAGCCGGCCGACTCCAGCGGCGGCCAAGTAGAGCAAGGCCGGCGAACCCAGACCACCGGCACCGATCACCAGCACGCTGGCCCGGCGCAGTTTTCGTTGGCCTTCCAAGCCGATCTCGGGCAGAACCAAATGCCGGGCATAGCGCAGTTGTTCCTCGGCATCGAGCGCCGCAACCGGATTTTCGGAGAGCGAATTAACCATCCAGAAAGTCTCGCTAGGCGCGTTCGCGGAACAGATCCAGCCAGGCGCGCACGCGGTCTTCGGGGTCCGGGGCGCGCAGCACGTCGGAAACGACCGCGATGGAATCGGCGCCCGCCGCCAGCACCGCCGACGCCCGTTCCAGCGTGATGCCGCCGATGGCGACCAACGGACAGGCAAAGCGCGCTTTCCATTCGCCGATGCGTTCGAGTCCTTGCGGAGACCAGGGCATTTTCTTCAATGTCGTCTCGTAGACCGGCCCCAAGGCAACGTAATCGGGCCCGGCGTCCAAAGCATTGGCCAGCTCTTCCGGGCTATGCGTGCTAACGCCGAGCCGGATACCCGCCGCGCGAATCGCCGCGAGGTCCGCACCAGCCAAATCCTCCTGCCCCAAGTGCAACCATGTCGCACCTTCTCGAATCGATTCCTGCCAGTAATCGTTGATGATCAGTTGGCAGTCGTCGTAATCGGCGGCGACGGCCAACGCCTCGCGAATTTGGCGCCGCACTGCCGATTCGGGCTGTCCCTTGATGCGAAGCTGGATGGTCCGCACGCCCAGCGGCAGAAAGCGGCGCACCCAATCCACATCGTCCACCACGGGATAAAAGCCGTGGCTCCCGGCGGTTTTCATCAATTTCGCTCTCTCAGGATTGATGCCAGAACGGCGTTCCGGTAACGGGCGTGCTCGGTTCGGCCATTTCCTGAACCGGCATCGCGCCGGCAAGATAAGCCAGTCGTCCGGATTCGACGGCCAGACCGAAAGCCCGTGCCATCCGGACCGGATCGGCCGCGCGCGCCACAGCAGTATTGACCAGCACCCCGTCGTAGCCCATCTCCATCGCCGCGATGGCGTGGGATGGTTTGCCGATGCCGGCATCCACGATCAGCGAAACATCCGGGTACCGGGCGCGCAGGGTTCGCAGCGCGTAGGGATTGTTCAATCCCTGTCCCGAACCGATCGGCGCCCCCCACGGCATCAGGATCGAACAACCGGCCTGCACCAGCCGTTCCGCCACCACCATGTCCTCGGTCGTGTAGGGAAAAACCTGAAATCCCCGCCGGCACAGTTCTTCCGCCGCTTCGACCAGCAGGAACGGATGCGGCTGCAAGGTGTAATCGTCGCCGATCACTTCCAGCTTCAACCACGGCGTTTCGAAGATTTCCCGGCCCATTTCGGCGGTGGTCACGGCTTCCTTGACGGTCTTGCAACCGGCGGTGTTCGGCAAAACCTGCACGTCCATCTCCTTGATCGCGGACCAGAAGTGGGTTCCGGCGCGCTCGGTGGCCGACTCCCGCCGCAGCGAAACCGTCACGACCTCGGCACCCGAAGCGGCGATGGCCTGCTGCAATACCGCCAGCGACGGATAGCGCGCAGTCCCCAACAATAGCCGCGAACGTAACTGACGGCCTCCAATGGACCACATCGGCGTTATCGGATCGGTCATCGCTAACCTCCCTGCATCGGCGAAACGATTTCCAAGCGATCTCCATCCCGAAGCTGGACGGTGGCGTAATCGCCGCGCGGCACGAATTCATCGTTGCGCGCCACCGCAATCCGTGCGCCTTCGTAACCTAAATCGTGGATGGCTTCCGCCAACGAACAGGAATTTTCCAATTCTTTTTTCTCGCCGTTGATTTCGATGATCATGCGCGGTCTCGATGATGCTCTCTGGTTATCTCTCGCATTCTTTTCATCGCGGGGTGACCACGCCCCATAGCTTCGCGGTTTCCTCGGGCCGGCGCCGGTCGCGAATGAAGGTTGCGACGGTCTCCGCGACCAGCGGGCTGAGCAAATAGCCATGCCGGTACAGCCCGTTGATACGCAATAGATTGTCCTGTTGGATGATACGGGGTAAATGGTCGGGCAGGGCTGGCCGGCAGTGAACTTTTACCTCCACGATCTCCGCTTCCGCGAAAGCCGGGTGCAAGGCATAAGCCGCCGACAGCAATTCCAGCGCGGAACGGACGGTCGCGGGTCGCAGCGAATCGCTCTCGATGCTGGTCGCGCCGATCACGAAACGATTTTCTGGACGCGGCACGATATACAGCGGATAGCGCGGATGCATCATCCGAATGGGGCGGCGCAGGCGAATCTCGCTGGTGTGCAGCGCCAGAATTTCCCCCCGCACTCCGCGCAAATCGGAAATATGATCGTTGGCTGCCAATCCCCGGCAGTCCAATACCCAGTCGAAGGCCAAGCGCTCGCCGCGCACCGCGATTTCGCCCGGCGCCAAATCCTCGACCTCGGCGCCGAATTCGACCCTCGCGCCATCCCGGCGCAGGGTCGCGACCAAGGCGGGCAACAGCGAACGCGGATCGATTTCGCCTTCNNTCGTCGCGCCGCAGCCAGCGCAGCCGCGCTCCGAAGCCGGCACGCTCGACTCGCTCGGCGAGATGCTGCATTCCCGCCCGATCTTGCCGATGTGCGACCACCAACGTACCTTCGCACGTCATATGCGCGGGTTGCGCCAGTGTTGGGACAATCGTTCGCCATAGATCNNTCCGCCTCGCTCAGCTCGCAGTACGGCGCCAGCATCCCGGCGCCGACGTGGCTGCAATGGTGGTCCAATCGCTCGCTGCCGCGCTCGAACACGCTGACTCGATGCCCGTGGCGCTGTAGCCACAAAGCTTGGGTGAGACCGACGATCCCCGCGCCGATCACGGCAATCCGATATTGGCCCACTATGGTTCTCTCCGGATCCGAAGAAACGAGCATCGGCGACGGCGAACCGGTCGCACGCAAAGGCCTACAGGGCGAATCGACAAGTCCGGCCTACCTCTCCAGCAAAATGCGCAGCATCCGGCGCAACGGTTCAGCGGCGCCCCAAAGCAACTGATCGCCGCAGGTGAAGGCACCAAGATAGCTCGGCCCCATATTGAGCTTGCGCAACCGGCCCACTGGCACGGTTAAACTGCCGGTCACGGCGGCGGGCGTCAGTTCGCGCATCGAGATGTCCCGCTCGTTCGGCACCACTTTGACCCAGCCGTTGGCGGCACCGATGATATCTATCACTTCATCCAGTGGGACATCCCGCGTCAGTTTGACGGTCAGCGCTTGGCTGTGGCAGCGCATCGCGCCGATCCGCACGCAGATGCCGTCGATGGGAATCGGGTTGTCCGAACGGCCCAAAATCTTGTTGGTTTCGGCCTGCCCTTTCCACTCCTCTTTGCTTTGACCGTTCTCCAATTGCTTGTCGATCCAGGGGATCAGGCTACCGGCCAGCGGCACACCGAAGTTGGTGGCCGGGAAATCGCTGGAGCGGATGGTTTCGGCCACGATGCGGTCGATGTCCAAAATCGCCGAGGCCGGCTCGTCCAATCGATTCGCCACCGCGCCGTGGATCGCGCCCATCTGCTGGATCAATTCGCGCATGTTCTGGGCGCCGGCGCCGGAAGCGGCCTGATAGGTCATGGCGCTCATCCATTCTACCAGACCGTGGGCGAACAGCCCGCCCAAGCCCATCAACATCAGGCTAACCGTACAATTACCGCCGATGTAATCCTTCGCGCCCCGCACCAGCGCATCCTCGATCACCTTGCGGTTGACCGGGTCCAGGATGATGACGGCGTCGTCCTTCATGCGCAGGGCCGAGGCGGCGTCGATCCAGTAACCCTGCCAACCGGCGGCGCGCAGTTGCGGGTAAATCTCGTTGGTGTAATCGCCGCCCTGACAGGTGACGATGGTATCCATCGCTTTCAGTTCGGCGATGGACTTTGCGTCCTTCAGGACCGGGGTATCTTTGCCGATAGCGGGACCCCGACCACCCACGTTAGAGGTGGTGAAAAACACTGGATCGATTAGGGCGAAATCGTTTTCCGCCATCATCCGATCCATCAGTACGGAACCGACCATTCCGCGCCAACCCACTAGACCGACTCGCATCATGAAATCATCCTCAATTCGACAAACCAAATTTTGAGAGGTTTGCAAAGCCCTACCTCAAGCTTGCTTCATTATTGATTACCAAAGATATATTGCAAATCTATCTCTGTTTCTTCAAACGGGGGTATTCTTGCTTTATCGACATTTTGTTCGCTGCTATATTCTACGGAAAAGCTCACCTGGTATTTGTCATCAGCCAGCCGATAAGCGATCAATGTTTTATCTTCTGGAGAAATCACCCAATAATACGGAACCTTGTTCCGTTGCAATAACATGAAGTGATGAAACAAATCTTTCCTTTCATGATTGGATGAAGTAATTTCACAAACCCAATCGGGCATGACATTCATAATCCCCGTAGGTCTGAGCGGCACGCGCTCTTTTCGCCATCCGGCCAGATCGTGGCTGGGGCATTGGTGGTCGTTATACCGAACGCTGATCTCGGTCATGATCCACCACCCGACCATCTCTCCGTTTGAACAGCGAAACCTCATCAGAAATGCTCGACTGGATGAGGGCGTGCTCGGAACGCGCCATAGGGCGCTCAACGATTTCGCCATCGATCAGCTCGACGCGCTCGTCGTCGGATTGCAGCAAATCATCTACAGTCTTTAGTTTCTTTGCTTCCAAGATGCTTCCAAACGCGGTACTCATTAGGGGTTGATTGTAGTAAGGCAGATTTAAGACACGAATCTGTAATCAGCCGCTTGCGACGATCTGTTTACTTTTTGCGCTATCACAGATTTTTTAATAATTTTTCGTATTCGCTGTGCGAACCGATCCAGAACCACACGATAGTGTCCGAGTCTTTCATAACTCCCACGGCCCGCCAGCCAATACCTGCCCGGACTGAATAAATTGGTATGGAAGTGTTTAGCTTCTTGAACTCTACACCGGGATGGCGTGGATTCTGCTTCCACAAGCGGTAGTTTTTTCTGGCAGTTTGCTTGATCCGATCCGGTAAGTTTCGGAATCGTTCCAAAAACTCCGGGGTTAGTTCAGATTTCATCGAAACCCTTTGCCAGAGTTTCCCCCCGTGCCGATTGGCATAAGGCTTCCCGAGCTAGTTCGGATAGCTTGTCTTGCGGTTGTTGTAAAGTTTTTTGCCAGTTCAATTCGTTTTCAATATCTTCCAACCATTGCTCGGCTATCTCTTCCTGAATTTCGACAGGCAGAGTCGAAGCTTGTTGAATAATTTTATCAAACCGAGCCGACATGTTGATATGCCTCGTCGTTAGGTGGTTCTGGCTTGAAAGTTAGCTCCGAAATAGGCTGAATTTGTGCGCTCATTGCCTAATTTAAGCCGAACGGTTTCCAGAAAATATGTTTTGTTCGCTGGATTTAATTGAATTAAACAGTTCTTTTAGGTCTTGATCGCCCAGCCATTTTTCCCTATCTTTCGTATAGTTGCCCCATCCGGTTTCGGTTTGCTGCAAAAACCTGATTGCTCCTACAAGTCTAAGTTTTTGATTAAGAGCATCTATGCCAATTTTTCTGATTTGATCTAGCGTCATTTCTTGGGCATCCACGTCAAAATATCTCCTGTAGCCATACGCTTGCATAACAGGTGCGACGTCAGGAGCATCTTGTTGACGCACTTGTTAATTGCTCAAATTCTGACTGTAGTTGCTTATGCTCTTTCAGCAGATCGCGGACCAAGCTAGATGCTTCATCAGCATGCTGCCGAATTTCACATCCTTTGGTATATAGCTCTGGATCATTTATACCATTTATTCGGTCTTTCCAATTTTGGTAGCAAGCCTCATGAGCGATTCTATTTCTATCATCGGCTTTTAATCGTATGCGATTTACAAGCTCTTTATTTTTGGAAAGGGCCTTATATTTTGTACATAAAGCGTGCAATGCGTTTTTGTTTAAATCAGATTCCGAATAAGTGAATTCAAGAACATCTTTGGTTTTCTCTTGTATGATCTTATAGCAAAGTAAGATGCAATCCCTTAGCAAAGATTCAATGAACTGAAACTGTGTAAGTGCATCAAAAACAGCATTCTTATAGTTTTTCTGAAGCTCGATTTTTGGGGAAAGCACTGAGATCTCCTTGAGCAGTTAACGACTGAATTCAGCGGCGGATTGAAGCCGAGTTCGCCGCAAAGGCCCATTAGGTTTGGCCTTTTCCTCTGATTATCATATTCCGAAAGGCGGGTTACGCAAGTAGGCTAACCCGCCCTACGTGCTACGTGCTCGATACGCAGTAGGCGGTCAGTTTGACCCGCGTGTTAGGCATTACCGGTTTTTACCGGTACCAGGCCCACCCCCACCAGAAACGATGGACCTTACCGCCTTGCCTCCATAAATATAAACAGTACGCTGAGCTTTCTTCTTAATCTTGCGATCTTTTTTACTGTTCGCAATTATTTTCTGAAGTTCGCCCCTTGTTTTTGTTAATCGTTTTTGTCTTAATTTAATTTTTTTCTCAAGAGCCGCCCCCTGTTTTTTTATTAACTCAAGTTTTTTTTGAACCAAATGCAGAGCCTCTTTCGGTGAACAACCAAGTTTATCTGATAACCTTCGCGCTTCGCCGCGCAACGGGTCCGGAATATCTTTGGTGCCAAAATCTCTTTCGGCAAGTTCATCAAGCAGCTCTCTATTACTCATTTTGGTTTTCATTTCCTTACAATTGATTATCCGGTTCCGCATATCCTCAGTCTGACAGGACATGCGGAACATGAATCAACCGGACGGGTCTGAACACAGTCAACTTTATAAGCTTACTACACGCACCAAACCGTTCCATCCCCCCTCAAGACTCCACCAATGCCGCCACCACGGCATCGCCCATTGCCTGCGTGCCGACCGGCGTCATGCCCTCCGCCATGATGTCCAGCGTCCGCAAGCCCTGATCCAACACCCGGCTGACCGCCCGCTCGATCCGCTCGGTGTGTTCCGGCTCGTTCAGACTGTACCGCAACAGCATCGCCGCCGACAAAATGGTCGCCAGCGGATTGGCCGCGCCCTTGCCGGCAATGTCGGGCGCGGAGCCGTGAATCGGCTCGTACAGCCCCTTGCCGTTGGCGTCCAGCGAGGCCGACGGCAACATGCCGATGGAGCCGGTCAGCATCGCGGCGCAGTCGGACAAAATATCGCCGAACAGATTGCCGGTCACGATCACGTCGAACTGCTTGGGCGCGCGGACCAATTGCATGGCGGCGTTGTCCACGTACTGATGAGACAGCGCTACATCGGGATAATCCCGCGCCACCCGCTTCACCACCTCCCGCCATAGTTCGGACGTTTCCAGTACGTTGGCCTTGTCCACCGAACAGACCTTGCGATGACGCTTGCGGGCTGCCTCGAACGCGACTCGGGCGATGCGCTCGATTTCCGACTCGCGGTAAAGCATGGTATTGAAGCCTTCCCGCTCGCCGCTCTCCAGCGTGCGGATGCCGCGCGGCTGGCCGAAGTAGATATCGCCGTTCAACTCGCGCACGATCAGGATATCCAGCTCGGCCACGAGGTCGGGCTTGAGCGAAGACGCCGCCGCCAGTTGCGGGTAGAGAATGGCCGGGCGCAGGTTGGCGAACAGTTCCAGGTCGGAGCGAATCGCCAATAACCCGCGCTCCGGGCGCAAGGGCCGGTCCAGTTTTTCCCACTGCGGGCCGCCGACCGCACCGAGCAGAATCGCATCGGCGGCATGGGCTTGGCGGCGGGTTTCCTCGGGGTACGGCACACCGAGCGCATCCACCGCACAACCACCCAGCAGACCGCGTTCCAGCACGATATCCAGCCCGTATTCCTGATGAAGACACTCCAGAATTTTGGCGGCTTCCGCCACGATTTCCGGGCCAATACCGTCGCCGGGGAGAACCAACACCTTGTGAGTCATGGATTTTCCTTCACAAATCTCAGGTGGGTAATCCTGCGCATCGCAGGATAGATCCCCCCTTTAAAAAAGGGGGGAACATCTGATGGATCGCTCGCATTTCAGGACTACCAACTCAGGCGAATAGCCACGGTGCATCCTGTCGCCGCTGGGTTTCGAAGGCACGGATTTCGTCGGCGTGGCGCAAGGTCAGGCCAATGTCGTCCCAGCCGTTTAGCAGACATTCCTTGCGGAACGGGTCTACCTCGAAGCCGAACGTTTCGCCGCTTGGCGTGGTCACGGTTTGCGCCGCCAGATCGACCACCAGCCGATAGCCCGGCGTCGCTTCGACCTCGCGGAACAGGCGATCCACGATCCCGGCGTCGAGCCGGATCGGCAGTAGGCCCGATTTGAAGCTGTTGGAGAAAAAGATATCCGCGAAGCTCGGCGCGATCATGCAGCGGATGCCGTATTCGTCCAGCGCCCAGACCGCGTGCTCGCGCGAGGAACCGCAACCAAAATTCTCCCGCGCCAGCAGGACGGTTGCGCCCTGATAGCGCGGCTGGTTCAGGCTGAATTCCGTCTTCAACGGGCGATTCGAGCAATCCATTCCCGGCTCGCCGTGATCCTGATAGCGCCATTCGTCGAACAGGAAATTGCCGAAACCGGTGCGCTTGATGGCTTTCAAAAACTGCTTGGGAATGATGGCGTCGGTGTCCACGTTGGCGCGATCCACGGGGACCACCAAGCCGTCGAGTTTGGTAAAGGGTGTCATGGCTGCAACTCCCGGTCTCTCGTTCAGAGACCTGCTTCGTCTTCTTGGATAACTTCGGGTTCTTGTTCGGCGGCGGCAATCCACGCTTGCAGGTGCGGATCGGCCATCCAGGTGGCGACATAGTCATCCACCACGCCGGGCCGGCTCACGCCGTAAGGCACGAAACGCAGCACGACCGGGCCGAATAGGGCATCGGCGATGGAAAACGCGCCAAACAGCCAGGGACCGCCCACGCCGAATCGCTGGCGGCAATCGGTCCAGATGGCTTCGATGCGGTCGATATCCGCCGCGATCTCTGGCGTGACGGCCACCCGCCGGCCCCGGGCGCGGGCGTTCATCGGCATCCCGTGGCGTAGCGCAGCGAAACCCGCGTGCATCTCGGCGCTGACCGAGCGGGCCACGGCGCGAGCGGCGGCATCGGCCGGCCACAGCGACGGCACGCGCTCGGCCAGATACTCGCAAATCGCCAGCGATTCCCAGACGACCAATTCGCCTTCGCGCCAGACCGGCACCTTGAGCGAAGGCGAGTATTGCTGGATTTGCGCCGCACCTTTCGGCGTGAACAGCGAGACGCGGATTTCGTCGAACTCGATCCCGGCGTGACGCGCCGCCAGCCAGGGCCGCAGCGACCAGGAAGAATAATTCTTGTTGCCGATCACCAAGGTCGGACGCATGAGATCGACCTCCTAAAACGCCCGCACATCGACGAAATGGCCGGCCAGCGCCGCCGCTGCCGCCATCGCCGGGCTGACCAGATGGGTGCGTCCGCCCACGCCCTGCCGACCCTCGAAATTACGGTTGGAGGTCGAGGCGCAATGCTCGCC
>DEHU01000185.1 GCA_002352125.1 Competibacteraceae bacterium UBA2792
ACCCTCAACGAAATTCCCGGCAAACTGGTGCGCACGATCGAAGCGATCCGACAGCAAAAAGAAGCTGCCTGAACGTTCCGGCGATAAACAGCCCAAATCAAATTTAACCTAATGGTTTAGCCTTACCCAGGAGTAAATCCGTAATGGCCGTTTCGAAAGAAGACATTTTGGACACCATCGCCGGTATGACGGTGATGGAGATCGTGGATCTGATTTCCGCGATGGAAGAGAAATTCGGTGTTAGCGCCGCCGCCGCCGTAGCCGCCGCACCAGCCGCGGCCGCCGCCGCCGCCGCACCGGTCGAGGAAAAAACTGAGTTCGACGTGGTGATGTCCAGTTTTGGCGAGAAGAAGGTCGAAGTGATCAAGGTGGTGCGCGCCCTGACTGGTCTTGGTCTGAAAGAAGCCAAGGATCTGGTGGAANNCGCCAAGGTCGACGTCAAGTAAGATCGCGGGCGCCCCCAATTTGTGGGAACCTGTTGCGCGGCATAATCTAGCTTGGACTGGCTGGGTGTGGGAATGGCCGGCGGCTTGAGTCGCCGGTTCGTTTTCGTCCCAGTCTGTCGGGGAACACCGATATCCCGGCCCGCAGAAAGGCGGGCCGGGACCGGCGATGGAATCAGGCGGCTTCCGCCCTTGGCTGGTACTCTCGTGAGAGGAATCCCGAATGGCCTACACTTTTACTGAAAAAAGACGCNNTCGGTGTTCCCCATCGTCAGCTATTCGGGCAACGCTCGGCTGGAATACGTAAGCTATCGGTTGGGAGAGCCAGTTTTCGATGTTCGCGAGTGCCAGTTGCGCGGGCTGACTTACGCGGCACCTCTCCGAGTGCGGTTACGGCTAGTGCTCATGGACAAAGATGCCGAAGCCGGCACCCAGAAAATCAAAGATATCAAAGAAAACGAAGTTTACATGGGCGAATTGCCGCTGATGACGGACAACGGCACCTTCGTCATCAACGGCACCGAACGAGTTATCGTCTCCCAGTTACATCGCTCGCCAGGAGTGTTTTTCGATCACGACAAAGGCAAGACTCACTCCTCGGGAAAGCTGCTGTTTTCGGCCCGCATCATTCCCTACCGCGGCTCCTGGCTGGATTTTGAGTTCGACGTCAAGGACATTGTATACGCTCGCATCGACCGTCGCCGCAAGTTGCCGGTTACCATTCTACTGCGCGCGCTGTTCGACGAGCCCAACCCCAACGATCCNNTTCTTCGAGACCAACACCATCCGGGCCGATGGTGAGCACTTTACTCTGGACCTCGTACCCGAACGGCTGCAAGGTGAAACCGCCACCTTCGACATCCTCATCGGTGAGCGAGAGCTACTGAAAGCCGGCCAACGAGTGAAAGCCAAACATGTCCGCGAACTGGTCAAAGCCGGCGTACAGAGCTTGCAGGTTCCGAGTGAGTACCTGGTTGGCAAAATCTTGGCCCACGACTTGCGCGATCCGCAAACCGGCGAATTGCTGGCACAGGCCAACGACGAGCTGACACCGGAGAAACTGGAGAAAATACAAACAGCCGGCATCACCGATTTTCGGACGCTCTACGTCAACGACGTCANNGCGATCTACCGGATGATGCGGCCCGGCGAGCCACCGACCAAAGACGCCGCCCAGCGTCTGCTGCACGACTTGTTTTTCTCGGCGGAACGTTACGATCTATCGGACGTCGGTCGCATGAAATTCGATAGCCGGGTCGGCCATCGCCGAACACCGATCCCCGGCGTACCGACCAAGGATCACGCACCCGGCGTTTTATCGATGGAAGATATCCTGGCCGTGCTCAAGGTCCTAATCGATATCCGCAACGGCAACGGCATGGTGGACGACATCGACCACCTCGGCAACCGCCGCATCCGCTGCGTCGGCGAAATGACCGAAAACGTATTTCGCATCGGCTTAGTGCGGGTTGAGCGCGCGGTCAAAGAGCGGTTGAGCCTAGCCGAATCCGAGGGATTAACTCCGCAGGATTTGATCAACGCCAAACCTGTGGCGGCCGCTACCAAAGAATTCTTTGGCTCCTCGCAGTTGTCGCAGTTCATGGATCAAAACAATCCGTTGTCCGAAGTAACCCACAAGCGCCGGGTCTCCGCGCTAGGGCCGGGCGGCTTAACTCGCGAGCGCGCCGGTTTCGAAGTACGCGACGTTCACACGACCCATTACGGTCGCGTCTGCCCGATCGAAACCCCGGAAGGCCCAAACATCGGTCTGATCAATTCGTTGGCGGTCTATGCTCGCACCAATCGGTACGGCTTTCTCGAAACGCCGTACCGGCGCGTGGTGGAAGGCCGGGTAACCGATCAGATCGATTATTTGTCGGCGATCGAGGAAGGCCAGTACGTCATCGCCCAAGCCAACGCCAACCTGGACGGCGAAAATAGCTTCATCGACGAAATGGTGTCTTGTCGCTACCAAAACGAGTTTTTGCTGGCGATGTCCAACCGCGTGCAATACATGGACGTCTCGCCCAAGCAGATCGTTTCGGTGGCAGCGGCCCTGATCCCGTTTCTGGAACACGACGACGCCAACCGCGCCCTGATGGGTTCCAACATGCAACGCCAGGCGGTGCCGACTCTGCGGGCCGAGAAACCCCTGGTCGGCACCGGCATGGAGCGGATCGTGGCCCGCGATTCTGGCGTCTGCGTGATCGCCAAGCGTGGCGGCACGGTCGATTCGGTCGATGCCGGTCGCATCGTGGTACGAGTCCACGACGCGGAAACCGAAGCCGGCGAGCCGGGTGTGGATATCTACAATCTGACTAAATACACCCGTTCCAACCAGAATACCTGCATCAATCAGCGTCCTCTGGTGCAAGTTGGCGACCGGGTGGCACACGGCGACGTATTGGCCGATGGACCATCTACCGATATGGGCGAACTGGCCTTGGGCCAAAACCTGTTGGTTGCCTTCATGCCTTGGAACGGCTACAACTTCGAAGATTCGATCCTGATTTCCGAGCGGGTGGTAGAGACCGACCGTTTCACTACCATTCACATCGAGGAGCTGTCCTGCGTCGCCCGCGACACCAAACTAGGTCCGGAAGAGATCACCGCCGACATTCCGAACGTCGGCGAAAGCGCGCTAGCGCGACTGGACGAGGCAGGCATCGTCTATATTGGCGCCGAGGTCAAAGCCGGTGACATTCTGGTCGGCAAGGTCAC
>DEHU01000232.1 GCA_002352125.1 Competibacteraceae bacterium UBA2792
GACAGCGGCTGGCCGCTGCGCGATGCTTTGCACCGGGTCGCGAGCGAGCCGGCGGGCGTGCTGGTGTTTCTCAGTTACCCGGAAGATCCTGCGGCATTGATCCGCCGGATGCGCGGCTACCAGTTTGGCCAAAGCGACGCGCCGCGTCCCGCCGACCAGTCCACCGAGCTGCGCACCTACGGTATCGGCGCTCAAATTCTGCTCGACATCGGCGTGAGGCAGATGCGGGTATTGAGCGCGCCCAAGCGCATCACCGGCCTATCCGGCTTCAACCTGAAGGTCGCGGAATACGTTTCCTGATCAACCCTCACTCCAACCCCTCTCCCAGTGAGAGAGGGGTTTTTTTATACGGCTTCCGAATCCCGTTCCTCACCTATCGTTACGGAATTTCCCATGCACGATATCAACACCATCGAGGGCGACTTCACGCCGCCGCAAGACGCCCGCTTCGCCCTGGCCGCAGCCCGGTTCAACAGCTTCATCGTCCAGAGCTTGATCGGCGGTGCGGTCGATACCTTGCGCCGTCACGGCGTCCCGGCAACCAACATCGATCTGATCTGGACTCCCGGCTCGTTCGAGTTGCCGCTGGCCGCGCAGCGCTTGGCCGCTGGCGAACGCTACGACGGCATCGTCGCGCTCGGCGCGGTGATTCGCGGCGGTACACCCCATTTCGAATACGTCGCCGGCGAATGCGCCAAAGGGCTGGCGAGCGTCTCCCTGCAATACAACATCCCGATCGGCTTTGGCGTGTTGACTGTGGATACCATCGACCAAGCGGTGGAACGGGCCGGTACGAAGGCCGGCAACAAAGGGGCCGAAGCGGCGATGTCGGTCCTGGAAATGGTCAGCCTGCTGCGCCGGCTGGAAGGCTGAACCGTGCATAATCCCGCTCGCAATAACTTGCCCGGTAAGCGCGCCTGGGCGCGGCGCTGCGCGGCGCAAGCTTTGTATCAATGGCAATTGACCGGCGAAGAACCATCCCGCATCGCAACCCAGTTTCTGGCCGACCAGGATCTGGGCAAAGCCGATCCCGACTACTTCAGAGAGCTGGTTTTTCAAGTCCCGGCTCACGTCGCGCAAATCGATGCCGTTTTGAGCCCGTTTTTGGATCGGCCCCTGCCGCAAGTCGATCCGGTGGAATGCGCGATCCTGCGCATCGGCGGCTACGAGCTGATACAACATCCAGACATCGCTTACCGAATCGTCATCAACGAAGCGGTCGAGCTCGCCAAGGTGTTCGGCGCCGATCAAGGTCATCGCTTCGTCAACGGCGTGCTGGATAAAGTGGCCCGCGCCGTGCGCCCGGTCGAGTTTGTCGATCACTCCTAAAAAACCCACATTTTTTCGGGTCTCGCACTACACTCAGAAGCAATCGACGCGAGGAGGGACGACATGATGTCGCGACCGATCACCATCACCAGCGAAATTTTTCAAGTGGGCGGCTATGGCCTGACTGCCCCCGAAGACGCCGCCATTTATCTGATCCATTTTGACGGACACGCCGCGCTGGTAGACGCTGGCACTGGTCGCGGCCAAAAACAGTTGCTCGATAATATCGGCAAAACGGGGGTCCGTCCGGAGCAGATCGAATACCTGCTGCTCACTCACTGCCACTACGACCACACCGGCGGCGCCCGCAACCTGCGCGAAAAGTTAGGCTGGTCGGTGGTCGCTCACGAATTGGACGCCGGTTTTCTGGAACGCGGCGACAACGAGGTGACGGCGGCCAGTTGGTATGGCGCCAAGCTCCATCCCTGCCCGGTAGACCGCCGGCTGAACGGAGCACGGCAAATGCTGCCGCTGGGCGAACGGTCGATCACCGCGTTGCATATCCCCGGCCATTCCCCCGGATCATTGGCCTATTTGGCCGAATCCGACGGCCAGACCGTGCTGTTCGCCCAGGACGTGCACGGACCGTTGGATGCCCGGCTGCACTCAAACCGGGTCGATTATCTGGCTTCGCTGGAACGAATGCTGGCGTTGGAGGCCGACATTCTCTGCGAAGGGCATTACGGCATCTTCCGGGGCAAACCGGCGGTAGCCGAATTCGTTCGTTCGTTTCTGGTGGAAATGTACTAACGATGGTCTCTTGGCACCCCAGCCAACAGCGGCGATCACAAACTCCGGCAGGTTTGAAACGCCCGCACAATCGTTCGATTTCCCTGTTCGCCTCGATTTGGAGGGCATCATGGATTACGCCATTCGCACCATTCTGTGCGCCGTCGACCTCGGTCCGCGCGGCTCGGACGTTCTGCGGCACGCCGCCGGCTTAGCCCATCGTTTCGGCGCCCGGTTGCAGGTCATCTACGTCATCGAACCTTTGAGCGACTTCGCCCAATTTTGGATCGGCGCCACCGTGCCCGAGGAAATTCGCCAAACTTTGCATGCCAACGGCTATGCCAACGTTCGGCAGGCTCTCCAGCAGCGGATGGATGAGCTTTGCCGGGAAGTGCTGGCCAATCAAACCGAACGTTTGATCGCCGACATCCAGATCGTCGAAGGACCGCCCGCCCGCGTCATCCTGGAAACAGCCCGGAGCGTGAACGCCGAAATGATCGTGCTCGGCTCGCACGGACATTCCGCCATCGGCGAGGCGATGTTGGGATCGGTAGCGCAGGTCACCATGAAAGCCACCGTTCCGGTGCTGCTGGTACCGATCGGACAACGAGGATAGCGGCGGCTGTTTCTGCTTCAGCCCTACTGCAATCCGCATAGCTCCAGCGCCCGCTTTAAAGCGGCGCGGGTCGTTTCATCGTTCTCTGGCAAGATTAGCGCTTGCCGGATGAATTCTTCGGTCTTAGGACGGTTTTGGGAAAATCGATAGGCATTCGCGAACGCGCCAGTCGCCTTCTCGACTTCACCCTGCGCCCCGTAAATCTGCCCAAGGTTGTACCACGACGACGACCGACTTGGCGCTAGAGAGATGGCGTATACCAGTTGATGTTCGGCACGTTTGCGTTGGCCGAGCTTGAGGTTGGCGTAGCCGAGATTACCGGCTACTTCGACGTCGGCGGAATCGGCCAGTTGCGCCTGCTGGAACGCAGTCGCGGCAGCCTGATAGTCGTTCCGCTTCAGCGCATCCAACCCCTGCTGGTTGAGGGCGCGAGCTTCCTTTACGTTCTGATGGCCAGGTTTAGACACACCTTCCAACTGTAGCCGCGCGGCGGTTAAACCCACTTCGTCGTTTTTGACCGATCGAACGAGCATTTGCTGAACGTAGCCAAACACGGCGTCGTACTGGCCAGCATAGCTCGACATGGTCGAACTCAACGCCGCAACCAGCACCATGATTTTCGATGCCTTCATCGCTGGTACACCTTCCAACCAGAGTAAAGCGCCTGTGTTCGATCCGAAGAAAACGGATGCGAATCAAAGCGCGATATGCCAAAAACCGATAGGAGGGATAGATAGTTGCCGCATCACGATTCTTTGAACATGGAACGGATCATTAACGCAGCCACGGCGATGAAGCCGAAACCCAGCGGCCAACCGATGTCGATTGGATTGCCCGTGGCATATTGCCCTTGCAACACGAGGTAGGTATACACCAAATCGGCCAAGTAATAAAAAATCAGGCCGACGAGTATTAGCCACCAAGGACGAGCGGCGGCGCCTCCGGATAAAATAGATGCGATAATCACCGTACCGCCCAGTAGCAACGGATCCCCTACCGTATACGACAACGTTACGATATAAGATAGCAGTGAATCGGAATCATTCAGTTTGCTCAAGTTAAATTGAACGGCTAAACCCAATGCGATCAAGAAGAAAATAGTCGCACCTATCTTGCCGAAAAAAGGGACTTGTATATGAAGATTTCGCTTAAAAATAACGAATGCGACCAAAATGAGTGGAACCAGCAATAGATAACCGACATCCGAATACCAAGGATAGGGAGTTTCTTGACCTTCATTTAATAACGGATATAGCGCAAATAAAATCGCACCGATTCCCCAGGATAACACGCCGGTACCCAAAAAAATCAAGGCCCGGCGCATGGCATCGGCTTTTTCAAGTACGTTACCGGCAGCATAGCAGCAGAGCGCTGCCGCGACCGGTGCTACAATTTGTACGATAAGCGAGTAATTGAAGCGAATTTGTTGATCGACATCCAAAATAAAAAACACCACTATCGGAGCGCATAACATGGCCCAGATAATTCCTATTGCAGCCGTCATAAACAACCCCCTAATCGAAAAGCTGTTGCAAAAGACTGGCTTCTTTTGGAGTCAACGAAGCCAGCGCCTTTTTGTAGCAGGTATCGCCTAATGCTGTCGAAGTAACCTTTGCAGTCGTCTCGCCCAACAATTTCATCCACGTCAGATAAGGAGCCGTACCATATAGTGGATCGTAGGTTTTATGCTTTGGCCAATTTGGCCAACAGGCATTCAAATCTTGGGACAATCGCTCTTGATAGAGCTGAACGGCGCGTTTACCGAGCATTTTTTGCAGGTTTGCCGTTATATCGTTTTGCACTTTTAACAGCAAATCGTTAAGGTTTTTACCGTAATCACCTACGACCTGCCCACTGCCAAAGAGATGGAACAAACCTTGCCAAAACTCTTGTTTCGACAAATTCGCTTGCGCTTGAACGATATCGGTACCACTACGGCGCACGTTACCATAAATGCTTAATCCTGCCATCATGAACGTAGATTTAGCTTGGGGATTGAGTTTACCTCTCTCCAAAGATAAATGCTTTATGAACGGGCAACTATCTGGCATTGGCGGGCTATTTTCGGCGATGACTGCATCGATAGCTTCGATATGATTCCAATCATTTTCAGGATAATTTTTTGGTACGAGTTCGATTTCTCCCTTGCAAGCCCAAAGCAGAATTTTCAGTGCATCACCTTTCGTCAAGGCTCCATACTGTGCATCGATCAAACGCCCCGCCGCAAATTGAAACTGAGCAGATAGTTTATTGAGAAAAAAATTGCAGTCGCCAGAAAACTGACGGCTTGCCAGCAGACCAACGATTTGAATCGCAAAAATATCTTTAAAAGAAGGCATCGCCGATTTTCTCCGAAACTCTTATTATTATCGTTTATTTAAGGAATAGTAACTTATCGTGTCACCAAAGTATCTCCACGCCATCAACAAAGAAATCGAGCGGCCACACCTCGATAAAGGCTGCGATTACGGTGTGCATCGACGTTCATTGCTTCCCACCGGCCAATGTTACTGTTCCCGTCGCTGCAAAAACCGTGCGACCTCTAAAGCGAACGATTCCGCGCGCCAAGTACTGGTTGCGGTAACGTGCGTTGCATAGGGCATCACCCACAATCCGGCGTTGGGGATCGCTCCAAACATTTCCAAAATCTGATCCAGTGGCGCCACCGGATCGCGATCACCGGCCACGATCAAGGTCGGCTGGACGATCCGGCCCAAAATTTCCAGATCATGCGCGTGGTCGGTGGTGGCCGGTTCCAGCGCTTCCGATACCCGGCCGATCACCTCTTGCCAGGCATCCGGTCCACCTTGTGGCTGATGAATGTTGCTCAGCCACTTGTGCATGCCGACCCCGCGCCAGTACGCGGGATCGGCCATGTCGCGGGTGCCAGCATGCGTCTCTACATCCTTGCGGTAGCCGACCCGGTATAGCACCAGTTTGTTGATCCGCCCGGGATGCTGGACAGCGAGCCACAGCGCGACCGCTCCACCCAACGAAGATCCCACGAAATGGGCTTGGGGCAACGCCAAATCGTCCAGCAGCTCCAGCACGGCGCGGCCCATGTCGCGGACGGTCAGCCTCTCGGCCACCATCGGACTGCGGCCGTGACCGAGATGGTCGGGCGCGATCACCCGGAAGTTGCGAGCGAACAGCGGCATTTGCGGCGTCCATTCCGCGCTGCTCATGCCACCGCTATGCAGCAAGATCAGGGGTTCGCCTTGGCCGCTTTCGGTGTAGTGCAAGATCGCCATGCTCGTCCCCGGTAGCGAAAACAAAGGAGGATTATAGCTACCCTCCCGCACTTACCGGATAATGGTCTCGATTTATACAACCAAGGAGATTGATCGATGGCGATGACATCTCGTAACTATCGGGCGCTTGGCCCCCACGGCTTCCACCGGGTTCACTACACCGAATGGGGCGACCCCGATAATCCCAAGGTGTTGATCTGCGTCCACGGCCTGACCCGCACCGGGCGCGACTTCGATTTCCTCGCCGCCGCGCTGGAACACGAGTATCGAGTGATCTGCCCGGACGTGGTCGGACGCGGCAAAAGCGAGTGGTTGGCCGACAAAAGCGATTACACGTATCCGCTGTACGTCAACGACATGGCGATGCTGCTGGCGCGAATCGACGCCGAGCGGATCGACTGGGTGGGGACTTCGATGGGTGGCCTGATCGGCATCTTCCTGGCAAGCTACTCCGGCACGCCGATTCACAAGCTGTTGGTCAACGATGTCGGACCACGCATTCCCGCCGCTGGCCTGAAACGGGTTGCCCAGTACATCGGCCAAGTGCGTATCTACGACAGCTTCGAGGAGATGGATAGCGCCCTGCGCGTCTTCGCGGCCACCTTCGGCAATCTGACCGACGAGCAGTGGCGGCACATGCTCATCCACAATTCCCGTCAACTGGAAGACGGCCGCTACACGACCGGCTACGATCCCGGCATCGTCGAGGTTTTCAAAAAGCTGGTCATCGACGACATCAAGGACATCGATTTGTGGCCGCTATGGGATGCCATCCGTTGCCAAACCCTGGTGCTGCGCGGAGTCCATTCCGACGTACTGGATCACGCCGACGCCATCGCGATGACCGAGCGCGGCCCCAANNCCGGCGCTGATGGCCGACGATCAGATCGCGGTGGTACGCGACTGGCTGTTGGCAGATTGAAAGATATTGCCGGTACGCTGCTCCGCATATTGCGGCTTCGGTACCGCCGCCACGTCTTGCGTAGCATCGCCTAGCTCGAAGAAATCCATCAACCGGCATAGGCCAGCCGCTTGTTCGCCCATCGCCTGGCTGGCCGCCGCCGTCTGTTCCACCAGCGCCGCGTTCTGTTGGGTGACTTGATCGAGTTGCAAGATCGCTTTGTTGACTTGCTCGATGCCTCTGGCTTGTTCCTGGCTGGCGGTGGTGATTTCGGCGACGACGTCGCTGACTTTCTTGACCGATATCACGATCTCCCGCAAGGTCCGGCCCGAAGCGGCCGCCAGTTCGTCGCCCTCTTTCACTTTCCTCGTGCTATCCCCAATCAACCTTTTGATTTCCTTCGCTGCGTCGGCGCTGCGCTGCGCCAGCTTTCTCACTTCGCCGGCCACCACCGCGAAACCGCGCCCCTGCTCTCCGGCTCGCGCTGCCTCGACGGCGGCATTCAAGGCCAGCAAATTAGTTTGGAAAGCGATTTCGTCGATCACGCCAATGATTTCGGCAATCTTGCGACTGCTGTCATCGATCGCGTTCATGGCATCGATCATCCGATCCACGACCTGCCCCCCCTGCTCGGCTTGGGTTCGGGCCGTCGCCGCCAACCGGTTGGCTTGCCCGGCGTTCAGGGCGCTCTGTTGGGCAACGCTCGTCAGCTCTTCCATGCTGGACGCGGTCTCCTCCAGGGCCGACGCTTGTTCTTCGGTACGCTGGCTAAGATCGGTGTTGCTCTGCGCGATTTCGGAAGTTGCCGCATTGACCATATCGGTCGCGGCGAGCACATCGCCGACCGTTTTTCGCAAGCTGGCTTGCATGGCTTGCATGGCGCGTAACAGTTGGCCAATTTCGTCGTGGAACCGGTTATCGATTCTACTGGTCAAGTCACCATCCGCAATATGATTGGCCACTTGCACCACCTTTTTGAGTGGTTGCTTGACCGCGTGGACAGAAAAGAAAGTGACCAGTAAAGCCATTATCGTAATAGTAAACGCTAGAACAAGATCGAAGATGGCTTGATGTTGTAGCTGTTCGGCCTCGACGATTAAATCATCGGCAAGCTTATCTTCGACTTTTTTCAACAAGTTGATTTTGCCGGTTTGCATTTCAAACCAGTAGCGAGCGTCGACGTCCTTGATCTCTTCGTTCGCCTTATCGAAAGCGAGCTTACGCAGCCTATCGGTTTCATCGATAAATTGACCGACCATCGTGTTCGAGTAGAACGCTTTCTGATCTGCATCCGCCAACGCCATGAATATCCCCAGATACACATCCTGGGCGGCCACGATACCGCTGAACTGATTGAACATCCCTGGCGCAAAACTCCGGCGTGAAAAGGTGCTGCTCAGGATGGCGCGTTCGATACCCGATTTCTCCTTGCTTTGAAGCAATGCAAAATAGCCGGTGGCCCGAGTGGCGATCTCGCTGCTGCTGGTCCCCTTCGCGATATAAGCAATCAAATTTAGAAATAAAGAATTCAGGTTCGTATAATAGCCGATGGCTTCTTTTGGTTCTATTTCCAGAGCGATGATACTCTTTCTCTTGCTCGCGATTTGATCGAGTTGAGCCAACGCAGCATTTAAAGCTTGGCTGAACTCGCCCTTGAACTGATCGCTATCGTGTTCTTGAAGGAACTGCTTTAAGTCCACAATTCGCTTATCGGTATTGGCGCGTTGCTCCATGAGCTCGTCGCCGAACTGCGTCCCTTTGCTCCCCAACAAGCCGGCCGACATACCACGCTCTTTCTGCATCTCGTGGACTAACGCGCTTATTTTGACGGCAAGCACCGCCAAATCCTGGGTCGCGGACATTTCCCTTGCTAATTTCAATTTATTGAATACGGTTGTCGTCGCAAAAACAAACATGAAAAGCAGCGGAACAAGCAGCATGATCGAAAGCCGATATTTCTTGATTTTCGCGAGCAACAACACGATACGCTCTCCCAAATAGTTCATACGGATTCAGCAGCATTCTGCTGGCGGTCTATTCCAATCAAGGATTCTAACGACAACTTTACAAATACCGTGCCAAAGCCGTATTCCATTTAACTTATTAATTTAAATACCAATTCAAAATAACAATACCTCCTTGGGCGCAAGGAAAATACAATATATATTGTTACAACACATATAAAACAAGATTCTCTTGCACAAACAGAATCTTAAATATAACAACTAATATTGTTTTAACAAAATTAGTTGTTAGATCACTTCCTAAATTGCCCTGAAACGCTTCAGGACAGTGGCAAGCCAAATACCTAATGAAATCAATATTATACCTATAAAATGAAAACCATACAACCGCTCGCCGAGAAAAAGCATCGCCAGTATCGCGCCAAAAGCCGGCATCAAGTGCAAAAACTGCCCGGTGCGATTGGCCCCAAGCTCTGCTACCGCCCGGTTCCAGAAGATGTAAGCGAGAATCGACGGAAACAGCGCTAGATACAGAACGCTGGCAACGGTTGTGCCGGTGATGGCGACAGTACGTCCGTGAATCAAATCCCAACCGTAAAGCGGTACCAAAACCACCATACCCAGCATCATAGTCGCAGCTTGGAAGTTGAGCGGCTCGATCTCGGCCGGCCGCCAGCGCAGGCAAACCGAATACAGTGCCCAACTGAACACCGCCGCTAGTATCCACAAATCGCCGAAATTAAACCGCCGCGCCAGCAAGCTTTGCAGTTCGCCGCGCCCGACGATCACCAGCACCCCCGCCAGCGAGACGGCGATACCGAGCGCCTGCCAACCGGTCACGGTCTGGCGCAGCAACAGGAACGACAACGCCACGATCAGCACCGGCGTCACCGACAGCATGATGACGGCGTTGGTGGCGGTGGTAGATTGCAGGCCGATATAGACGAAAGTGTTGAAGTTGACGACGCCCAGCACGCTGAGCAAAAACAGGATCGGCCCATGCCGGCGCAGCAGCGGTTTTTGCCGGCGCAGCGAGGACCACACGAAGGGCAACAAAATCGCCAACGCCACCGCCCAGCGCCAGAACGATAGCGTGAATGGTGTAAACACTGCGTGCACCGCTCGGCCCAGCACGAAGTTACCGGACCAGAACAGGGTGGTCAGCACCAACAACAGATAAGGAGAGGGACGACGCCAAGCGTTCAATAACTGAAACATGGTCAAAGCATGCCGATTCAATGAGCCGGTACAAATTATCCAACGATTGCTTGAGGCGAGCCGAAACGTCGCGAAGATTTTCGCAAGTGCGGACTGGGTTTCACCGGCTGCGAGACAGTATTCGAGGAGCCGGTATCGATTCGGGACGATGATCGAGAAACCTATCGCCAGCAGCGTCTCAATCCGATTGGTTGGCTGCGACGAACGGCCAGCTTGCCGAAGGACCTGTCCGAACGCAAAGTACCGTGCCCCTTTGCCGATATCCTATCCCAAAAGTCGGATATATTTTCCGGCAGCCAGTCTATAGTTTAAGGGTTTTTTACCCCCACTGGCCGCGGCAACCATCCCGGCGGCCCCGGCTCCACCCGCAGAGTGGGCGGGTGGAATCCAGCACAACTAATACCCTCAACGTCAATACAGGATCGAACATGACCAACGAGAATTACAGCGACCCGGATCCGCAAGAAACCAGGGAATGGCTCGAAGCGCTGGAAGCGGTCCTCGAAGCGGAAGGACTCCAGCGCGCGCACCATCTGCTCGGCGAACTCCAGAGCAAAGCCCGCGCTGCCGGTGTTCACATGCCCTACAGCGCCAACACCCCCTACCTGAACACCATCCCCGCCGATCAGGAGGAATACACCCCCGGCGATCCTGGCATGGAATGGAAGATCCGTTCGCTGATCCGCTGGAACGCGCTGGCAATGGTGGTCAAAGCCAACCGCATCACCTCGGAGCTGGGTGGCCACATCGCCAGTTTCGCCTCCAGCGCCACCCTGTACGATGTCGGCTTCAACCACTTCTGGCACGCCCCTGGCGCCGAGCACGGCGGCGATCTGGTCTTCATTCAGGGCCATTCCGCGCCGGGCATCTACGCCCGCGCTTATCTGGAAGGCCGCTTGAGCGAGGGGCAACTGAACAACTTCCGGCAGGAGGTGGACGGCAACGGTCTCTCCTCCTACCCCCATCCCTGGCTGATGCCGGATTTCTGGCAGTTTCCTACCGTATCGATGGGCCTTGGTCCGATCCAAGCGATTTATCAAGCCCGCTTCATGAAATACCTGCACAACCGGGGTCTGGCCAACACAGAGGGCCGCAAGGTGTGGTGCTTCTGCGGCGACGGCGAAATGGACGAGCCAGAATCGCTGGGCGCCATCGCGCTGGCCTCCCGCGAGAATCTGGACAACTTGATTTTCGTCATCAACTGCAACCTGCAACGGCTGGATGGGCCGGTGCGCGGCAACGGCAAGATCATCCAGGAACTGGAAGGCGATTTTCGCGGCGCCGGCTGGAACGTCATCAAGGTCCTGTGGGGCTCCTACTGGGATCCGCTGCTGGCCGCCGACAAGAAAGGCTTGCTGCTCAAGCTGATGGAAGAATGCGTCGACGGCGAGTACCAGAATTTCAAGGCCAAGGGTGGCGCCTACACGCGCGAGCACTTCTTCGGTAAATATCCCGAACTGAAGCAAATGGTCAGCCACCTGTCCGACGAGGATATCTGGCGACTGAACCGGGGTGGCCACGATCCGCACAAGATTTACGCGGCCTACGCAGCGGCGGTGAAACACCAAGGTCAGCCGACCGTGATTCTCGCCAAGACCGTCAAAGGCTACGGCATGGGCGTGGCCGGTGAAGGCAAGAACATCACCCACTCGCAAAAGAAAATGGGCGAGCAGGCGCTCAAGGATTTCCGCGACCGCTTCCACATCCCCATTTCCGACGATCAGCTCGAAACCATGCCGTTCTACCGACCGGCGGACGACAGCCCGGAAATCCAGTACCTGCAACAGCGCCGCGCCGCCTTGGGCGGTTACCTGCCGCAGCGCCGCCGCAACGCCGAGCCGCTGACCGCGCCGCCGCTGGCCAGTTTCGACGCGCTGTTGCAGGATACCGGCGACCGCGACATGTCCACCACCATGGCCTTCGTCCGCATCCTCACTCAACTGGCGCGCGATAAAGCCGTCGGCCGCTACGTGGTGCCCATCGTCGCCGACGAAGCGCGCACCTTCGGCATGGAAGGCATGTTCCGGCAGATCGGCATCTACTCGCCGCGCGGCCAGTTGTACGAACCGCAGGACGCCGACCAGTTGATGTTCTACAAGGAAGACAAGAAGGGGCAAATCTTGCAGGAAGGCATCAACGAGGCGGGCGCCATGTCGTCCTGGCTGGCTGCTGGCACCGCCTACGCCAACCACGGCATCAACATGATCCCGTTCTACATTTACTACTCGATGTTCGGCTTCCAGCGCATCGGCGATTTGGCCTGGGCTGCCGGCGACCTGCAAGCGCGCGGTTTCCTGATCGGCGGCACCTCTGGCCGTACCACGCTGGCGGGCGAGGGCCTGCAACACCAGGACGGCCACAGCCAGATTTTCGCCCAGTTCATCCCCAACTGCGTGTCCTATGATCCAACCTTCTCCTACGAGCTGGCGGTGATCGTGCAGGACGGTTTGCGGCGGATGGTTCAAGAACAGGAGCACGTTTTCTACTACATCACCACCTTGAACGAGAACTACCGCCACCCCGCCATGCCGGAGGGTGCACAAGACGGCATCCTCAAAGGCATGTACCTGTTCAAGAAGGGCGAAGGTAAGGGCCAGCGGGTACAACTACTCGGCTGTGGCGCGATCATGAACGAGGTGATCGCCGCCGCCGACCTGCTGCGCGACGATTGGCAGGTCAGCGCTGATATCTGGTCGGCGCCCGGTATCAACCAACTGGCGCGCGACGGGCAGGATGCGCTGCGCTGGAATCTGTTGCACCCCGAGCAAACGCCGCGCGTGCCTTACGTCACCGCTTGTCTCGAAGGACATTCCGGCCCGGTGGTGGCCGCGACCGACTACATGCGGATGTATGCCGAGCAACTGCGGCCTTTCATTCACCGGCATTACTTCGTGCTGGGCACCGACGGTTTCGGCCGCAGCGACACCCGCGCCAAGCTGCGGCAACACTTCGAGGTGGATCGGCACTACGTCGCGGTCGCAGCCCTCAAGTTGCTGGCCGAGGAAGGCGCCCTGCCTGCCGCCAAGGTGCAAGAAGCTATCAAGAAGTACGGCATCGATGCCGATAAACCCAATCCAGTCACCGTTTGAGCACCGGCCAAGGGGGAATTTCTCGTGAGCATCATCAAGGAAATTCATGTGCCGGATATCGGCGATTTCAAAAACGTGGACGTCATCGAAGTCACGGTCGCAGTGGGTGATATCATCGACGTCGATACGCCGCTGATCATGCTGGAAAGCGACAAAGCCACCATGGAAGTGCCCTCATCGTTGCTCGGCGTGGTCCGGGAAATCAAGGTCAAGGCCGGCGATAAAGTCTCGCAGGGCGACTTGATCCTCTATCTGGACGTCGCCGAAAGCGTGTCGGCGCCGGAGCGCCCGTCCGTTGTCACCGAAACTGCTGCGGCTAGCGGTACCGGCGAAGCGCGCGAGGTGCGCGTGCCCGATATCGGCGATTTCAAAAACGTGCCGATCATCGAGGTGCTGGTCGCGCCCGGCGATCATGTCGAGATCGACACCTCGCTGATCGTGCTGGAAAGCGACAAGGCTAGCATGGAAGTGCCCTCGCCTTTCGCCGGTACGATCCAGAGCGTCGAAGTCAAGGTGGGCGATCCGGTTTCGCAGGGCGATTTGATTCTGGTCCTGCGCGAGAGCGGAGCCGACGCCGCCGCCAAGCCGCAACTGCCCGACACGCTCAGCGTCGTCACCCTGGCGCCGCGCACGCCCAAACCGGCGAGCGCCCCGCCGCCACCGCCGGTGAAATCCATGCCGATGGAAACCGCTGCCCCTAGCTTCGCCAAAGTGCACGCCAGCCCCTCGGTGCGGCGCTTCGCCCGCGAATTGGGCGTCGATCTCACCCGGCTGGCCAAGGGCTCCGGTCCCAAAGGCCGTATCCTCAAGGAAGACGTGCAGGGTTTCGTCAAGCAGGTCATGTCCGGCGCGCTCGCTCCGACCGCTCCAGCGACCGGCGGCGTCGCCGGCGGTGGCGTGTTGAATCTGCTGCCCTGGCCCGAGGTTGATTTCGCCAAGTTCGGTCCGGTGGAGGCTAAGCCGCTATCGCGGATCAAGAAGTTGTCGGGCGCCAACCTCGCCCGCAACTGGGTAATGATCCCGGCGGTGACCTATCACGAGGATGCCGACATCACCGATCTGGAAGCCTTCCGGCTGCAAATCAACAAGGAGGGTGAGAAGAGCGGTGGGGTCAAGCTGACCATGCTGGCGTTCATGATCAAGGCGTGCGTCCGTACCTTGCAGCGCTTCCCCGAATTCAACGCCTCGCTCGATGGCGAAAATCTGATTTACAAACAGTACTACCACATCGCTTTCGCCGCCGATACACCGAACGGTCTGGTGGTGCCGGTGGTGAAGGACGCTGACAAGAAAGGTGTGTTCGACATCGCCAAGGAAACCGGCGAACTCGCCAAGAAAGCGCGCGACGGCAAGCTCGGCCCAGCCGACATGCAGGGCGCCTGCTTCACCATCTCCTCGGTTGGCGGCATCGGCGGCACTTATTTCTCGCCGATCGTCAACGCCCCGGAGGTGGCAATCCTAGGTGCCAGCAAGTCGGTGATGAAGCCGGTCTGGGACGGCAAACAGTTCGCGCCGCGCCTGATCCTGCCGCTGTCGCTCAGCGCGGATCATCGAGTGATCGACGGTGCGCTGGCGACTCGCTTCAACGTCTATCTGGCCCAACTGCTGGCGGACTTCCGCCGCGTGCTGCTCTAACGGAGATCGCTGCTCATGAGTCTGATGGAAGTCAAAATACCGGATATCGGCGACTTCAAAGGCGTGGACGTCATCGAGGTACTGGTCAAGCCGGGCGATACCATCGCTCCGGAAGATTCCCTGATCGTACTGGAAAGCGACAAAGCTTCGATGGAGATACCCGCCCCCGCCGCTGGCGTGGTCAAGGAGGTGAAAATCAAGGTCGGCGACAAGGTGTCGGAAGGCGACCTGGTGTTGCTGATGGAGGCGACCGGACAACAACCCTCACCCCCAGCCCCTCCCCCAAAGGACGAGGGGAGCAAGGTATCCCCGCCGCCGTCCGCGCCGCCGACCATCGCGCCCGTCGCCGGCTCCTATGCCGGCAAGGTGGACATCGAGTGCGAAATGCTGGTGCTGGGCGCGGGTCCGGGCGGCTATAGTGCTGCGTTCCGCTCCGCCGATCTGGGCATGAAGACAGTGCTGGTGGAACGCTACCCGACCTTGGGTGGCGTTTGCCTCAACGTCGGCTGTATCCCCTCCAAGGCGCTGTTGCACGTCGCCGCCGTCATGGACGAGGTCACGCACTTCGCCGATCTCGGTGTGAGCTTCGGCGAACCCACCGTCGATCTGGACAAGCTGCGTGCCCACAAGGGTAAGGTGGTGAGCAAACTCACCGGTGGCCTCGCCGGGATGGCGAAAGCCCGCAAGGTGGAAACCGTGCGCGGTTACGGTCATTTCCTCGATCCCTATCATCTGGAAGTCGAACTGACCACCGGCGACGGGCAGGACAAGACCGGCGAAAAGAAAGTCGTCCGTTTTCAGAAGTGCATCATCGCTGCCGGCAGCGCCGCCGTACATCTGCCGTTCATCCCCGACGACCCGCGCATCGTCGATTCCACCGGGGCGCTGGAGCTGCGTTTCGTTCCCAAGCGCCTGCTGGTCATCGGCGGCGGTATCATCGGCCTGGAGATGGCCACGGTCTATTCGACGCTGGGCGCACGCATCGATATCGTGGAAATGCTCGATGCGGTGATGCAGGGACCGGATCGGGACTTGGTCAAGGTCTGGGAGAAGATGAACGCTCGCCGCTTCGACCAGATCATGCTCAAGACTAAGACGGTCGCAGTCGAGGCCAAACCGGAAGGGCTATTGGTCACCTTCGAGGGCGCTAACGCCCCCGCCGAGCCGCAGCTTTACGACATGATCTTGCAGTCGGCGGGTCGTTCGCCCAACGGCAAGAAGATCGACGCGGAGAAGGCGGGCGTGGCGGTCACCGACCGGGGCTTCATCCCCGTGGACAAGCAGATGCGTACCAACGTCCCGCACATCTTCGCCATCGGCGACATCGTCGGCCAGCCGATGCTGGCGCACAAGGCGGTACACGAAGCCCATGTTGCCGCCGAAGTCGCCGCCGGCCAAAAGAGTTTCTTCGACGCCAAGGTAATTCCTGGCGTGGCCTACACCGACCCGGAGGTGGCTTGGGTGGGCCTGACCGAAACGGAGGCGAAGCAGCAGGGCGTCAAGGTCGGCGTCAGCAAATTCCCGTGGGCTGCGTCCGGCCGCGCCATCGCCAACGGCCGCGACGAAGGTTTCACCAAGCTGATCTTCGACGAGGACACCCACCGTATCGTCGGCGGCGGCATCGTCGGCACCCACGCCGGCGATCTGATCAGCGAAGTCGCGCTCGCTATCGAGATGGGTTGCGATCCCGCCGACATCGGCCTGACCATCCACCCGCACCCGACCCTGGGCGAATCGGTCGGCATGGCGGCGGAAGTATTCGAGGGCGTCTGTACCGATTTGCCGCCGATGCGAAAGAAGTAAGAAGCTGGATATCGAAGGCTTCCCCTCTCCCGTCGGGAGAGGGGTTTTTAGAGCAAACTTTTTCCGCAGACCCACTCGCTTTCGATAAGCAGGCCGGTTTATTTTGCGGATTTTGCATCATTGGGGGGTTCTATGGCTGCGCTCGAAACCGTGAAAATCGATATGAAGCAAATGATGGCAATTCCCCAGGAAACCAGCCAGACCTGCTGGTTCTCCTGCTACCAAATGATGTTGCAATGGAAAGGCTACGCCACCGGCAAAATCGGTGATTATAAAGGGGAATTTCCACCCGCCCCGATCAAGGAAAAGATCGAAGCAGCCAAAATCGACTGGAACGATGCCATCACGACCGGGCTCAAGGGCAAGGACTTCCGCAAAGCCGCTTCCGCGTTAGGATTGGAAGCCAACGGCGTAGGCCAACCGTGGACGACTCAGGACTTAAAGCGGTTTCTGTCGTATCCGAGCCCTATCTGGGTAGCCGGTAACTGGGACAATTTTTTTCATGTCGTCGTGGTAACCGGGGTCGAAATCGACAACGATCTGGACTGGGACGAAGTCGGCACGATCAAGGACAGGTCCAAAGTCACCTACATCGATCCGAACTGGAAAGGCTCAAAACAGGCGAGCATCGAAACGAAATCCTGCTATTACTGGCTACCCGGTTCCTATGCTTACAAAGGTATCATCGGGGCTTGGCAAGTTTGGAAGAAAGCCTGAAGCATCCGCTTGCTGCTTGGCTGCCCGAAAACTTCGCCCCGTCAACTCTCCTTAACCGCATAATCATTTGTTGTCGTGGACTCTTTGCGCCAAGCAACCACACGGATGCTCAGCCGCCCCATTAGGTCGATAGGTCGGCGCCAAACAAATCGGACGATCAGATGCCACTCCCCAGCTACGACAAATTCATTGAACCCATACTGCGATTCCTGGCAGAGCACCCAAACGGTGTTTCGGCGAAAGAAGCCCATGAAGCCGCGGCCAACATGTTGGGCATATCCGAAGCGGATAAGCAAGAACTCGTCCCGAGCGGGGTCCAATATGTTTACAAAAACCGCGCTGGTTGGGCGCATGACCGGCTGAAACGGGCTGGGCTCTCGAATTCGTTGAGACGGGGATTCTGGTGCCTAACGAACGATGGCAGAGATTTTGTTCGAAACCATCCCGGCCCCCTCGCACCAGAAGATGTAGAAAACTTGGCGATTGGCTACATCGATGTTCGTCTACGACCGCCACCCGCCGGAGAATCTCTTGCATCGCCGGCACTCATTCAACCAACAACCTCTAGCTCGGCCATCGCAAGTCCCGATGACCGGCTCGGGGAAGCTATAAATGAGCTCCGCCGAACCGTTGCCGCGGAGCTTTTAGAAGCGATCTCTACCGTCACGCCCGGGTACTTTGAAGTGATAGTCCTCGATCTTCTTCACCGGATGGGCTATGGAACCAGTCGAGCTGATCTTCAACGCGTCGGCGGCGCTGGCGACGGCGGGATAGACGGCATTATTTCCCTCGACAAGCTTGGTCTTGAAAAGGTGTATATCTAGGCGAAGCGATGGCAAAGCGTGGTGGGACGTCCTGAGGTTCAAGGTTTCTACGGCGCCCTTGCAGGAAACCGCGCAAATAAGGGCGTCTTTATAACTACATCTGGCTTTACTTCTCAGGCCATTGAGTTCGCAAAATCTGTCGAGCGCGTAGTGCTCATTGACGGGCCACGTCTCGCGGAGTTGATGATCGACCATGAAGTAGGCGTTTCGGCGAAGACCCTAAAAATTCCGAAGCTAGACTCAGATTACTTCGATGAAGAATTGACTTAAAGTGGTTGGCCAAGAGTTCGGTCTATTTTCCAAATTAAAACCAATTAAATATTAAGAATAAAAACCAGATAAATTAAGGCTAACCACTTGTATGAAACAAATAGAACAAACCCTTCTTGAGCAGATGCGAATCACCGATTTTGAGGTAGATCATCGAAAAACCTTGTTCTCTTTTTCAAATACCGATGCCGAATTTCTTCTATCGTATAAGCCGATAATCGAAAAACACATTGATTCTATTGTTGCCGAGTTTTACCGGATACAAACCAGCATACCGGAGATCGCGCTCTTGATTGGCGATGCAGATACGTTGGCACGGCTACGAACAGCACAACGCAGATATATTCTCGACTTGTTTAGTGGCTTGTACGACCTCGAATACGTGAACAACCGCTTGCGCATCGGCCTCGTTCATAAACGTATCGGCGTAGAACCGAAGCTTTATCTCTCCGCCATTTATACATTAAAAGAACTGTTGCATCAAACAATCGTAAATGAAGCTCTTACCGATATAAACCGTGAAGAGATAACCAAGGCATTAGATAAACTACTGCTGTTCGATATCACGCTGGTTTTTGAGACATACATCCGAACTCTGATTTCCGAGATCGAAACGGCTAAAAACAAGTCGGAACAATATGCGCGCAGAATGGAAGAAAAGGTCAAGGAGCGAACCCAGCAACTTGAAGAGATGTCCCGCACGGATGCCTTGACCGGGTTATTAAATGTTCGACACCTCAACGAAATTTTTACCACGGCGCTACGAGGCGCCCAGCGACGTTTCGAACCGATTTCGGTAATTTATATTGACGTCGATGATTTTAAGCAGATTAACGACACACAGGGCCATCTGCGTGGCGATGAAATTCTGCGTACCGTTGGAAAGGCCATCAAGGACACAGCGCGCGCGGAAGACAGTTGTATTCGTTGTGGTGGTGATGAGTTTTGCATTCTCTTGACTAATTGCCGCGAGGACCAAGCGAAAGACCACTTTGTTGGCCGTCTTACTCAGCGAATCAAGGAAGAATTGGACAATGTGACCATAAGCATTGGCGTAGCGCAGACTGGTCCGAATGAATATGTCGATACAAGCACGCTAGTACAGATGGCGGATGAAAAAATGTACGCCGCGAAACAGGCAAACAAGAATGCCAGCCAAATGTCCAGCGCCTAATCGGGTGACTAATGGTTATTGCATTGACCTAAAAACGGGCATTTCAGGTACTCTCACAAGGAGATTTTGACCCCACCGGTTCATGCCTAGTCGGGCGTACACCATACGCTGCATAGCGGCCCATAACAGCGGCGCTTGCTGTCGTGGGCGTCTGAACGTGGACGTTAGAGATCAAATCTATGGCTACATATACCGCCGAAGTCATCTGGTCCCGCGACAACCAGGGCTTCCTCGACAACCAATACAGTAGGCGCCATGTGCTCCGATTTGATGGGGGAGTTGAGGTCCAGGGTTCTTCGTCTCCGCACGTTGTTCCTCTGCCCTATTCAGTTGCAAATGCAGTTGACCCCGAGGAGTTTTTTGTCGGTGCTCTTTCCAGTTGCCACATGCTTTGGTTTCTCTCGCTGGCTGCAACGCAAGGTTTTATCGTCGACCGTTATCACGATTGCGCCGAGGGACGAATGGAAAAAAATGCCGCCGGCAAATTGTTCATGTCATTGGTAACACTTCGCCCGGCTGTCCATTTCTCCGGCCCCTCCCCATCTCCAAATCAGATTGAGGCCCTACATCACCAGGCGCATCAAGAATGCTTCATTGCCAATTCTGTCAAAACAGAGATCCGTTGTGTTCCCGTCAAACCCGATCGCTAAATTCCGTATTGCCTTCTTAGCTTTTTTATGGGCGTTGCCAGCAAAAGTTAGACTCTTCGGTGATAACTACCTACACCGCCCGCAACGCGGAGACTTTTCATGCGCCATGCTCGGATCATCGGTACCGGCAGCTATATCCCCGAACGGCTCGTGACCAACGCCGATTTCGACCGGCTGCTGGGCGAATCGGTCGGCGACTGGCTGGTGGAAAACGTCGGCATTCGCGAACGCCATTTCATGGCCGACGACCAAGTCACCTCGGATTTGGCGGTTGCCGCCGGACGCAACGCGCTGGAACGAGCCGGTCTGCAACCGCACGACCTCGACCGGATCATCGTCGCCACCGACACGCCGGATTACCTCAGCCCGGCCACGGCAGTGGTGGTACAGGCCAAGCTGGGCGCCAGCCGAGCCGGTGCGTTCGACGTAAACAGCGCTTGCGCCGGCTGGGTCATCGCTCTGGACACAGCGGCCAAAACCATCGTCACCGAACCCGAAGAGCGCTTCGTGCTGGTGATCGGCGCCTATGGCATGAGCCGTTTTTTGGATTGGAGCGACAAAAAAACCGTCACCCTGTTCGCCGACGGCGCGGGCGCGGCAGTGGTCGGCGTTAGCTCGCAACCGGGTTGGCTAGCGACCGTCACGGCCGCCAACGGCGAATACCACGACGCGCTCGGTATCTACACCGGTGGAACGTATCGGCCGGCCACCACCGCCAACATCGCCGAACAGGGCCCGTCTCGCGTTCAGTTCGTGCGCAAATTTCCGGCCACTTTCAACACCGAACGGTGGCCGCCGCTGATCGAGCGGTTGCTGGCCAAGGCCAGCGCGGCCAGCGGAATCCGGCTGCAACCGGACGACGTGGATCATTACTACTTCACTCAGGTCAACCTGCGCGCCATCGAAGCCACGATGGCGGCATTGAAGCAGCCACTCGAAAAAACCCACTGGATCATGGACAAGTGGGGCTATACCGGCTCGGCCTGCATTCCGATGGCGCTGGACGATGCCGTTGCCCAAGGCAAAGGGCCGGAACCGGGATCGCTGGTGTTGTTCTGCGCCAGCGGCGGCGGGATCGCCTTGGCGGCTTCGCTGTGGCGATGGCAGTAATATAGAGTCGCCGGCCGGTCAATCCTGCTCGTGGATGCCGCCGTTCGACTACACCGTCGAACCTTAGCCGTTTCCGGCAAAATGGCCGTCCGCATCGTAAGGCCAATGCAGACCGGCCTGGGCATAGTACCGCGCGCACAGCGACGGATCGGCCAAGTGTACCGCCTGCCCCAGCCGGAACGCCGCAAAGTGATCGCTCGATTTCACGCCGGGATTCTTCGGCGATTCGAAATCGTCCTGACAACCGTGCTGGATGCGAGAAACCAAGCGCCGGTTCAGTTCCACCGCCAACACCTGCGCTTCCTGCGTCCAGCGTCCGCGTGGTGCGCCGCCAGCGGCGGACATGAACAGTTTCTCGAACCCGTCGGCGCCCTTGCGCCAAATGCTCATCAGATCGTAATCCGAAACCCGGATCTCGCCGCTCTCGCCCACGGCGAGACCCGACGTTCCCGTCTTCTGTTTCATCGCCCAAGGCTTGGGCGGCACCAAGCCATGCCAGGCGCGCGCCGCCACCTTCGGGCAGCGCACGACGATCAACAAACCATATTGCGAACTGATCTCCCGGAAAGTCTGCACATCGCGGGCATCCATGCCGGACAAGCGGGAAAACGCGATATCCATTTCCGACACGCCGGCGCGGCGCCACTCGTTTTCGCGCCGATATTCCATTTGTTCCTGGGTGCTTACCGTCAAATCGGCCATATTGGACTCTCCTCTTGATCGAGATTCGCGCCATTATTTGGAGGATTCAAGCCGGTCCGATCAGCCGCTCCAACGCCTCGCGGTACTTGGCGACCGTNNCGCACGAACTGCTTGTCGAAGCTGGGCGGATTGACGCCGGGCCGATACTCGTCGGCCGGCCAAAACCGGGAAGAATCGGGAGTCAGCACCTCGTCCATCAGCACCAGCCGATCCTGTTCGTCCAACCCGAACTCGAACTTGGTGTCGGCGATGATGATGCCCCGTTGCAGGGCATATTCGGCAGCTTCTCGATAAATTTGCAGGCTGATCATCCGTACCCGCTCCGCCAAATCCCGCCCGATGGTATCGGCGACGGCATCGAAGCTGACGTTCTCGTCGTGCGCGCCCAGCGCCGCCTTGGTGGAAGGCGTAAAAACTGGCTCCGGCAAACGATCCGCCAGCCGCAACCCTTCCGGCAAGCGAACGCCGCACACCGCACCGTCGCGCCGATAATCCTTCCAGCCCGAGCCGATCAGGTAACCGCGCACGATGGCCTCCACCGGCAAACCCCGTAATCGTCGCGCCACCACCGCCCGGCCTGCGACGCGAGCGCGGTCGCCGGGATCGGGCAACGCCTCCTCCAGCGTCTTCTCGGCCAGTTGCAGGTGGTTCGGCACGAGGTGGCGGGTGCGGTCGAACCAGAAATTGGATACCGCCGTCAGCACTTCGCCCTTACCGGGAATCGCGGTTGGCAGAATCACGTCGAAAGCAGAAAGCCGATCGCTGGCCACCATCAACAAGTGCCGCTCGTCCACCGCATACAAATCGCGGACCTTACCGCGATAAATCAACGGCAAGCTCTCGATCTTGGGAAGCATGGCGATGGAAGATGTAGACATGAGGGAGTCACTCCTGAAGCGGAAAGGGATCGGCTCGGTGCAGCATTGTAACTGTCCATCCGGCGGCGGAAAACGCGCTTTCCCCCCATTCGGTTTGGGCTGCCGCATCTCGCCATGTCGCGACTGCCGCCGATACGATATGCTTGGCATCATGAATCTCACCGATGCCCTGCTCCCCGCCGACCTGTTGCGCTTTGCCAATTTCGTCTGGCTGCTGGTGCTGTTGCGGGCATTGCGATGGGCGCCTTGGCGGGCGTTGCTGGCCAACCCCAAGATTCAGCACGTTTTTCTGGGTTCTTCTTTTGTGCTGTTTCTGATGTGGATTTTCGAGGTTGGCGTTCGGCCGGCGCTGGGGTTTCACTTTCTGGGCGTGACCGTTTACACCTTGATGTTCGGTTGGTCGTTGAGCGCGATCGGAGTCAGCATCATCACGGTGGGGGTAACGCTAATGAGCGGCGACTGGTCGGCGCTGGCCGCGAACGCCCTGTTGCTAGGCATCTTGCCGGTATCGACCAGCTATGGCGTTTATTATCTCGTCCATCGCTACCTGCCGCGTCACCTGTTCATCTACATCTTCTTGTGCGCTTTTTTCAACGCCATGCTGGCCGCTGGCGCGGCAGTTTTGGCGCTGGTTTTGCTGCTCGTCGTCACCGAGACTTACACCTTCGCTCGCATCAGCCACGAATATTTGCCCTTCGTGCCGCTCTACCTGTTTCCGGAGGGCATGCTCAACGGCATGCTGACCACAATCCTGATTGTCTTGCAACCCGACTGGTTGAAAACTTACGACGATGAAGTTTATCTAAGACATTGACTTGTAGTGAATTCAGAACAAATCCGAAAAACTAGAACCCGGTTCCGAATCCAAGAGCTGGGCATCGTTCAAACGAGGTTTTAAGTCGCGCGTGTTCGGCAAACTGTTTGGTGGGGCGCTCGGTTTCATGGTCGGCGGACCATTGGGGGCGCTGGTGGGGGCGGCGGTCGGCCACAATTTCGATCAAGGCGCTTGGAAAGCGGACGGAGCGGCGGACGCAACCGGCCATCAAGAGCGCGTCCAGAGGGCATTCCTCGCCACAGCATTCCAGTTGATGGGCTATATCGCCAAGGCCGACGGCCGGGTATCGGAAGCGGAAATCGCTGTCGCTCGGGCGATCATGGATCGCTTGCGGCTCAACGCGGGCCAGCGCCGTGTTGCCATCGACCACTTTACCGAAGGCAAACAACCGGATTTCGCCGTGAGCGCCACGCTCGACACATTCCAGCGCATTTGCTCCGGCCATTTTGCGCTGGTGCAACAAATGCTGGAGATGCAGTTGAATGTCGCTTATGCCGACGGTAACTCGCATCCTCAAGCGTATGCCCGGCTGTTGTCCATCACCGAACGGTTGGGCATACCCCGTTTACAGTTCGAGGCTCTGCACGACTCGTTTCGCGCCCAGTTGCTTCGGTCGCGGCAACGAAGCCAGAGCGGTCGCGATGGAGCTGGCGATGGCCAATCTCGACACCGGCAAACGTACGAGTCGCGACCGACCACCGCCGTCAATTCGCTTGAGCAGGCTTACGCCGTGTTGGGGTTAGGGCGCAACGCTAACCCGGCCGAAATCAAGCTGGCCTACCGTCGCCTGCTCAAGCAGCATCACCCGGACAAACTGGCATCCAGCAACGCCTCCCCGGCGGCCATAAAGCGAGCCACCGAAAAAACTCGAGAAATCACCGCTGCCTACGAGCGCATTCGGGAAACACTCGGGTTTTAGCCGCCGCAACAAATGCCCTTATCCGCCACCGAAACGAGATGGTGAGCAAGGACACTGTCGCTATAGCACCCCTCGTTCGGCCAAGGACACGGTTTGTCCGTCGCCGACCACGATGTGATCGAGCAGCCGGACATCGACCAGCGCCAGCGCCTCCTTTAATCGCAGAGTAATCGTTTCGTCGGCGCGGCTGGGCTCGGCGATGCCGGAGGGGTGGTTGTGGGCCACGATCACGGCGGCGGCGTTGTGGTAAAGCGCGCGTTTCACCACCTGCCTCGGATGCACCGAAGAGCTGTCGATAGTGCCGTAAAACAGTTCTTCGTACTGAATCACGCGGTGTTTGTTGTCCAGAAACAGGGCGGCGAACACTTCGTGCGGGTGATGGCGCATTTTGGCCATCAGATAGCGGCGAGTATCGGCCACGCTTTGCATCGCGTCGCCACGCTGCAAGGTTTCCTCCAAGTGGCGGCGGGCTAGCTCCAGCACCGCTTGCAACTGGACGTACTTGGCCGGACCCAAGCCCGGGGTCGCGCAAAACGCGGTTTGGTCCAATTCCAGCAAGGTCCGCAATCCGCCGTGCTGCTTGAGCATGTCGCGGGCCAGATCGACGGCGCTGCGCCCCGGCACGCCAACTCGCAGGAAAATCGCTAGCAATTCGGCATCGGACAAAGCAGCGGCGCCACGTTGCAGCAATTTTTCGCGAGGACGCTCATCGTCGGGCCAATCGCGAATGGACATTGGTCTTTCCTCTACCAAACCAGTTGCGAGAAGCATGGCCGTGAACGGTGACAAGAGCAAGCGGCCAAAACGACCCGGCTGAACAGCCCCCCGCACTCCTCAAAATAACCGATTGTGGCGCCCTGTTATAAAGCAATTTCCCCATCTGGAGCACTACCGTGATGCGCGATTGATGTCCAAATTTCGACGCGGAACCGTTCTCTACTGCCAGCAGATAAAATTAATTGTTTTATAAACATATAATTGGGATAATTGGCAAACCGTTTGCTTTGACCGGACTCAAGGATTTGCGCTCGCGGGCTCACGGTAGCCTTAGTCAGAGCGCGAATTCCCGGCGGCTAACGGGGGCCGCCGTCGCGGACCATGGCGTCCGATCACGCGTCGCCCTGATGCGTTTTCGGACGCCCTTTTTTTGCCCTTCTTCCGACGTTGTCCGGCTTTTGCGTCCGATTGAGCTGCGTTAAGCTTGCCGCGAATTTCCCTTCTCGCGCGGAGTCCCGCCATGCTGCAACCTCTGGCTAAAAAACGCGTTCTGCTGGGCATCACCGGTGGCATCGCCGCTTACAAAAGCGCCGATCTCGTCCGCCGGTTGCGCGAGGCCGGCGCGGAAGTACAAGTAGCGATGACTCCGGCTGCAACCGCTTTCGTCGCGCCACTGACCTTTCAAGCGGTGTCGGGCCAACCCGCACATATCGAGCTGCTGGATACCCACGCCGAAGCCGGCATGGGTCACATCGAACTAGCCCGATGGGCCGATTTGATTCTGATCGCCCCCGCCACGGCCGATTTTCTCGCTCGACTGGCGCACGGCATGGCCAACGACCTGCTCAGCACCCTATGCCTGGCCACCGATCAGCCCATCGCCGTCGCTCCCGCGATGAACCGGCTGATGTGGCAAAACGTAGCGACTCAAGACAACTGCCGGCTGCTGGCTCGGCGCGGCATCAAAATCTGGGGTCCGGGCGTCGGCGAACAGGCTTGCGGCGAAATCGGCGCCGGACGGATGCTGGAGCCGGTGGAATTGTGCAACCTCGTCATCGCGCAACTCGGCACCCAAAACGACACGGCCGAATTTCGCCCCGAATTACCCGTTGCGACATCACCCTCAACTACGCCGCTCACGCCCCACGATCTGCAAGGGCTCACCGTGTTGCTCACCGCCGGTCCCACCCGCGAGGCGCTCGACCCGGTGCGGTTCATCAGCAACCGCAGCACCGGGAAAATGGGTTTCGCCGTGGCCGAAGCGGCGGCGGCGGCAGGCGCGCGGGTGCTCCTGGTCAGCGGTCCGGTGGCGCTGAAAACCCCGCCCGGCGTCGAGCGGATCGACGTGGAAAGCGCGGTCGAGATGCACGAAGCGGTCATGGAGCGCGCTTGTCAAGCGGACCTTTTCATCGCCACCGCCGCTGTCGCCGATTACCGCGCCGCCAGTCCCGTCGGGCAGAAAATCAAGAAAACTCGCGACGCCCTGACTTTGGAGTTAGTGCGCAATCCCGATATCCTGGCGGAAGTGGCCGCACTGCGTCCGCACCGGCCGTTTACAGTGGGTTTCGCCGCCGAAACGCACGATGTTTTGCGATACGCCGAGGACAAGCGACGCCGCAAGAATCTCGACATGATCGCCGCCAATCAGGTCGGCGTGGCCGGCAGCGGCTTCGAAAGCGAACAGAACGAATTGCACGTCCTCTGGGAAGGTGGGGAACGGGTGTTGCCGCTGGCGGACAAAACACTGCTGGGGCAACAACTCGTCGCGCTGATCGCGGAGCGGTACCGGTTGTGGAAGAAAGAACCGTAGCGATCAAACCCCCAGCTCGATCGGGTGAAACCCGGATCATGCGGCACCCGGATCGAGCGCCTGACATCCAGATTCCGCGCCGCAAAAGCCAGGCATTGTTGGATGCCTTCCGGTTCAGCTTGAGATAGTTCTCGAAGCAGTGCATTTCATCCAGCAAACCGCCTGCTTCGATGGCGAGCACGATTTCCCAACCGAGATACCGCGAGCTTTTTTGGCACCCGCTCATTCCAGCGCGGCGAGCCCAATAGCCTGGCGATTCGTCCGTAACCCCAGACGGATCGCTTCGGCTTCGCAAAACCCGTCGATGGTTTCGGCCAGGACATTGGACGTGATAATCGGAAAATCGATATAGGTTTTGTCGCCGACTTTCAGTAGATTTCCATCACTTCCATTGGCCGCAAGCAACCGCGTAACATCTATAATATTGAGGTGGCACTTCTTCGTTTCCGAACAAAACAAGATCGACCACTTGCTCGTCGAGATCGCCAGCACCAGATTATATATAAATATCAATACATTAAAAAATAGCACTACCGACTAACATACATAAACTACCCCCCAAGCACCGAGCGAAACTCGACCGAGCCCGCATCGCCGCTTGGGCGCTTTACCATCCTGCCAGCTCGACCGCCGCGAGCCATCCAAGCAGGTTGCAGCCTGGAGCGGGCCGGCCGATTTCGACCGGCGATAGGGAATACATACCATTTGTTCCATCAATGCGAGGGTTAATATCATGCGCGGTTTTCAAGCACTTTTCGTTTACGCAATTCTCCTGCTCTCTTCCACTTCGCAAGCCGAAGAAACCAAACCGGTGGTCTACCTGGGCTTCGATGGCGAATTTGGCGTCGAACAGAGCACATCCGCTCAAGCCATCGAGCGCGGCATTCTGATCGCCCTCGACGAGATCAACCGCGCGGGCGGGGTCCTGGGTGGCCGTCCCTTGCAACTCGTCACCAAGGATAACCGCTCGGTCACGGCTCGCGGCGTAAAAAACCTGAAGGAATTCGCCCAGACACCAGACTTGGTAGCGATGTTTGTCGGTCGCTTTAGCCCAGTCGTATTGGAGTATGTGGATCTCGCTCACGAATTGAACATGATCATCCTCGATCCGTGGGCAGCGGCGGACGCCATCACCCAGAACGGCAAAAAACCCAATTATATTTTTCGCCTTTCGCTGCGGGACGGACTGGCGATGCCCGCGATGCTGAAGCACGCTCTCGGCAAAGGCGCAGAGCAGGTCGGCCTGCTGCTGCCCAACACCTCCTGGGGTCGAAGCAATCTGGCCTCCGCCGAACAGTATTTTCGCGAGACGTCCCAACCTCGTCCGGTCGGTACCGAATGGTATCAATGGGGCGACAAGCAAATGATCGACAAGTATCAGGCGTTGCGCGCTGCCGGCGCGCAGGCTATCGCATTCGTGGCCAACGACAGCGAGGCGGTGATTCTCTGCCGCGAAATGGCCGCCTTGCCCCCGAAGCAGCGGCTCCCCATCATCAGTCATTGGGGTGTGACGGGCGGAAACTTCGTCAACCTGGTGGGTGCCGATTTGGCCAAGATCGATTTTTCGGTGGTGCAAACTTTCAGCTTCTACAAAGCTGATCCGGAAATGGTGCAGCGGGTGCTGGCGGTGAGCGACCGCTTGTTCGGCCTGTCCCGCATCGAACAGATCGAATCGCCGGTCGGGGTCGGCCACGCTTACGACCTGACCCATCTGGTAGCGCGCGCCATCGATCTGGCCGGCACTACGGACCGGCGCGCGGTGCGGGATGCCCTGGAACGGATCACCCCGTACCGTGGCTTGGTCAAAACGTTTGAGCGACCGTTTACGCCGGACAATCACGACGCGCTCGGCGCCGAAGATGTCTTCATGGCGACCTACCGCCTCGACGGTGCCATCGTGCCCTTGCCGTCGGGAGGCTGAACGATGGCGCTCCGGCAAGAGAGCGCGGTCCGAGAAAGACCGCTCCCGATGGCCGATACCGGCTCCGCGTCGACCAAGCCGCGCTTGTCCACCCAGATCGCGCTGGCGGCGACAACCCTAACGCTCAGCGTCGCCCTGACGATCGGCAGTCTATCTTATACCATCACTCGCCGGCAGTTAGTCGATAATCAAGATATCGCCTTAGAGACGCAGGCCAAGCTCTACGCACAGCAACTCAACAACAACTTACACTCCATTGCGGCCACCCTGGAAACGCTGGCGAGAAACGCGCTGATCCTGAACTCGCTGATGGACAGCCTGACGCGCCAAACCGCGCTGGCGCCATTTCTCAAGGATTTTTCCCGCATCAACGACGTACCCGTGACCCTGCTGCTGACGGATTTCGAAGGCCAGCCCGTTGCCGGGAACAGCCGCTTGACCCTCGAAACATCCGCTTGGCGCGAGGCGCTGAAGACCGGCAAACCTCGTGCGATGATCGAGTCGGACGCTACGGGCGATTACCTGTTCGTAACCGAACCGATCTTTTATTCTCGCACGCTGTCGCCGGAAGGAGTCTTGCTCTGCAAGGTCGCGCTCGCCCACCTACAGTCTTCTCTACCGAATCAGGGCGAGGGGCACGCCGTTGCCCTGCAGCTTGTCTATCCGAAACAGGGCGTGGTCGCGTCGCCGGCCGAAGCGTTGTCCAGCGCCTTTCGAGATCCGAGCCGCCTGGCGCATACCGAAATGCTATCCCTGCCGGACGAGATGCGACCGTTGTGGATTGCTGTCGAAGTATCGACGGATCGAAACGTGTTGATCGCGTCCCTGAATCAGTTGCTTCTGCTCTATGCCGCCGTCGGAATCGGCATGATGGTGATGGCGTTCCTCCTCGCCCGGACCAGCGCTTATTACCTGACCAACCCCCTGCGCAAACTGGAAGCCGTCGCCCGGTCGATCATCGAGAGCGGCTCCTTGGAACACCGTTTCGCTTTCCACGGCGCGTCTGAGGTCGAGCAGCTCAGCCGGGTTTTCAACCGGATGCTGGAGCAACTGAGTAATGCTCAACAGCAGATACGCCAACAGGCCGAGGCCGAAATCGAGCGCAATCTGGCGCTGGCTGCAGCTAATGCGACGCTCGAACAGGAGATCGACGAGCGCCAGCAGGCGGAGGTGGCATTAAAAGCGAGCGAGGAGAAGTACCGGCTACTGGTCGATTATCAAACCGACCTGGTCGTCAAAGTCGATCCCCAAAACCGTCTCTTGTTCGTCAGCCCGTCTTATTGCCAAGTCTTCGGCAAAGCCGAAAATGAACTGCTGGGCCAGACTTTCATGCCGCTAGTGCACGAAGAAGATCGGGAATCGACGGCCAAAGCCATGGAAGATTTATTCCGGCCGCCCTACCGGGATTATCACGAGCAACGCGCCCTGACCATAGCGGGCTGGCGCTGGTTCGGGTGGGCCGACCAAGCGGTGCTGAACGAACGCAACCAAGTCGTGGCCATCATCGGCGTGGGGCGGGACATCACCGAGCGCAAACAAACGGAAGCGGAACTGGCGAAAACCGTCGAGGAACTGCGGATCGCCGAGCAGCGGCAGCGGGAATTGCTGGTGATGACCCGGCGCGAGCAGGGTCGACTACGAGCCTTGCTGGCGGCCATGAGCGTCGGAATTTTGTTCGAAGACAACCGGCAATGCGTGGAGTACCTCAATCCGGCCTTTCTGAAAATGTGGGCCATCGACGAAACCCTGGACCTAGTCGGGCATCCGATGCGGGAGATTCTGGAGCACTCTACCCACCGCTTCGCGCGACCGGATCACGCTTCGCGGTACGTGCTTCAAGTGCTCGATACCCACGAAATCAGCGAGCGATTCGAGATCGATCTCTACGACGGGCGCATTCTCACCCAGATGTCGTACCCGGTCATGGACAACGAAGACCGTCTGTTGGGGCGGCTGTGGCTTTACGAGGATATCACCCACGAACGCCAGACCGCCCAGCAACTGCTGTACCTGGCCGAACGCGACCCATTGACCGGCTTGTGTAACCGGCATAGCTTTCAAAAGCACCTAGAACAGAAGATCGCCGCAGCGCAACGTATCAGCGATCACTTTGCGGTAATCTACTTCGATCTAGACGAATTCAAGGCCATCAACGACACCTTCGGCCACCGGGCCGGCGATATGGTTTTGGTGCGCACGGCCGGCGAGATCACCACCCAAGTGCGCGCCACGGAAATCTTCGCGCGACTCGGCGGCGACGAGTTCGCTATCCTCAGCACCCTCGGAACCGACTACCAACCCGACGCGCTGCCGGCCCGCATCGTCGAAACCATTTCCGCGATACCGTTCCGCTTCCGCGGGACGAACCTGCGCTTGACGGCCAGCGTGGGAATCGCCCTCTTTCCCGAACACGGCGAGAGCGTGGAGGACTTGGTGGCCCACGCCGACACGGCGATGTACCAAGCGAAAAATCAGGGTAAAAACACCTGGGCGCTATACGATCCCAGCCGCGATTCGACCGAGGCGATAGTGCGGCGCCTGAACTGGAACAGCCGAATCGCTCAGGCGCTGGAATGCGAGCAATTCGAGCTGTATTTCCAGGGCGTATATCGCACGGAAGACCGCGCGCTCAGCCATCTGGAAGTGCTGGTCCGGATGCGCAATCCGGACGATCCCGAACACCCGATCCTGCCCGGCCAATTTATCCACTTGGCCGAAAAGAGCGGGCAGGTGCTCGATATCGACCGCTGGATGCTAAAGCAAAGCATCGCCCTGTTGGGCTCACACGCCAACCTACCGCCGCTCGCCGTCAACCTGTCGGGCCGTACTTTCGATGATCCGGCCTTGCCTCAATTTATCCGGCGATTGCTGGCGGAATACGTTGTAGATCCCCGACGGCTGTTAGTCGAGCTGACCGAAACCGCCGCCGTGTCAGACGTTCAGGATGCGCAGCGGTTTATCGAAGCTATGCAGCAACTCGGGTGCGGCGTGTGCCTGGACGATTTTGGCAGCGGGTTCTCCACCTTTGCGTACCTGAAATACCTGAACGTCAAGGTTCTGAAAATCGACGGCCTGTTCGTCCGCGACTTACCCAACAACTACGACAACCAGGTGTTTATCCGAGCCATGGTGGAAGTAGCGCGCGGCCTGCACAAGACCACCGTAGCGGAGTTCGTCGAGGACGCCGCCACGCTCGACATGTTGCAGGACTTGGGCGTGGATCTCGCTCAGGGTTATTATCTCGACCGGCCTAGCGCCGAACACCCCGCCTTGGCCACCTAGCGGACCAGCCAGATCGACAGGCCACCGCCCGCGTCCCCTGACGCAACACCGTCGTTAAGCCAGTTTTTCATGGCCTCGCGATTTTCGTCCTCATTAATTTTTGTGCAAACGCAGCATCGCCGCGCGAGTTTTGATAAGGTTATTATTCCCGTTCACAGCGCAGGCCGCCGCGCAGCAGAATTTGCACGGCTGGCGCTTCCTCAACAGCATGGGGCCGAACACGGCATGACCCACCAAACCATCGAACTGAAAATCCTCGACCCTCGCTTGGGTCAGGACATCCCCCTGCCCGACTACGCCACCACCGGCTCAGCGGGTCTGGATTTGCGCGCTTGTCTGGCGGAACCGCTCACGGTGCAGCCGGGCGAGACGTATTTGATTCCCACTGGGCTGGCCATCCACATCAGCGATCCCCAATTAGCCGCGATGGTGCTGCCGCGCTCCGGCCTCGGCCATAAGCACGGCATCGTGCTGGGCAATCTGGTCGGGTTGATCGACAGCGACTATCAGGGCGAACTGCTGGTGTCGTGCTGGAACCGGGGCCAGACGCCGTTCACCATCGCCGTCGGCGAGCGCATCGCGCAAATGGTGATCGTGCCAGTCGTGCGGGCCCAGTTCGCCGTCGTCCCCGAATTCACGCCCAGCGAGCGCGGCGCGGGCGGCTTCGGCCATTCCGGACGGCATTGAATCCGGCATGAAAAAATCCATCTTTCGGGAATACGACATTCGCGGCGTGGTGGACCGCGATCTGACATCGGAGGTGGTGCGCGACATCGGCCAAGCGGTCGGCAGCCTCGCCGCCGAGCGCGGCGAAACCGAGGTGATCGTCGGCCGGGATGGGCGGTTGTCCAGTCCCGCACTGTGCGAAGCCCTCAAAGCCGGCATTCGCGCCGCCGGGCTGGACGTGCTGGATTTGGGTGCGGTTTCCACGCCCCTGCTGTATTACGCCACCCACACTCTCGGCTCCAGCCATGCCGGCGTGATGGTTACCGGCAGCCACAATCCGCCGCAATACAACGGCTTGAAGATCGTCATCGACAAGATCGCCCTGCACGGCGAAGTCATCCGCGACCTGCGCCGCCGCATCGAAACCGGCGATCTGCGCCACGGTCGCGGCGCGGAGCGATCCGCCAACATCCGCATCGATTACATCCGCCGGCTCAGCGACGCTCTGCCTCTCACCAAACCGTGTAAGGTAGTGGTGGATTGCGGCAACGCCATCGCTGCCCGCACCGCTCCACCCTTGCTGCGGGCGCTGGGCTGCGAAGTCGTGGAACTGTTTTGCGAGGTAGACGGACGGTTTCCGAACCACCACCCCGATCCCAGCATCCCCGATAATCTGGCCGATTTGCAGGCGGCGGTACGCAAGCACGGGGCCGATATCGGTCTGGCTTTCGACGGCGACGCTGACCGGCTGGGCGTGGTCACCGACGCGGGCGAAATCGTCTGGCCGGACCGGGTGTTGATGCCGCTGGCCGAAGAAGTGCTGAGCCGCCAGCCCGGCGCGGGCGTGGTCTACGATATCAAGTGTTCCTGGCATCTGACCCGCTTGATCGAACGGCTCGGCGGCCAACCGATTTTGTGGAAGACCGGCCATTCGCTGATCAAAGCCAAGATGCGGGAAACCGGCGCGCTGCTGGGCGGCGAGATGGCGGGCCATTTCGTCCACGCCGACGACTGGTTCGGCTTCGATGACGCTTTCTACGCCGCCGCACGGCTACTGCGGCTATTGGCCCGGCATGGGATTTCCAGCGCCGAGTTTTTCGCCGCTTATCCGACCGGCTTCAATACGCCCGAGCTACGGCTGGATATGGCCGAAGGCGAGCCGTTCGCGTTCATGGCCCGGCTGGCCGATCAAGCGGATTTCGGACCGGATGCACGCATCATTACCCTGGATGGTTTGCGAATCGAATTCCCGCACGGTTGGGGATTGGTGCGCGCCTCCAATACCACGCCCAGTTTGACGCTGCGCTTCGAGGCGGACGATCCGGCTGCCATGAGCGACATTCAGGACCGGTTCCGCCGACAATTGTTGGCGCTGCAACAGAATTTAGCTTTACCCTTCTGACTCTCAGAATATTTCACTTTTTCCTTGCACAGGTTGATCAACGCATGGCCCTCGACGCTCAAGCTGCCACCCAGGTCGCTCATGTTCTGACCGAATCGCTCCCCTACATCCGCCGTTTTTCCAGCAAAACCTTCGTGATCAAATACGGTGGCCACGCCATGGAAAACGAGGAGCTGAAAAACAGTTTCGCGCGGGATATCGTGCTCATGAAGCTAGTCGGCTTCAATCCGGTGGTGGTGCACGGCGGTGGACCGCAAATCAGCGACTTGCTCAAACGCATCGGCAAGGAAAGCCGTTTCGTGGACGGAATGCGGGTTACCGACAGCGAGACGATGGATGTGGTCGAGATGGTGCTTGGGGGGTTGGTGAACAAAGAAATCGTCAACAATATCAACCGGCAAGGTGGTTGTGCGGTCGGCCTGACCGGCAAGGACGGCGATTTGATTCACGCCCGCAAATTGACCATCACGCGCCAAAGTCCCGATCTGGAAGTGCCGGAAATCATCGACATCGGCCATGTCGGCGAAGTCTCCAGCATCGATAAATCCATCGTCGAGACGTTGACCGCCGGTAATTACATTCCGGTGATCGCCCCGATTGGGGTCGGACCGGACGGGCAGTCCTACAACATCAACGCCGATCTGGTCGCCGGTAAAATCGCCGAAGTGCTGCGCGCCGAGAAGTTGATGCTACTGACCGACACCACCGGCGTGCTGGACAAGGAAGGCAAGCTGTTGACCGGCTTGGACGCCCGGCAGGTGGAGGCGTTGATCGAAAACGGCACCATTCACGGCGGCATGCTGCCGAAAATCGCCTGCGCGCTGGACGCGGTGCTGGCGGGCGTCAAGGCCGCGCACATCATCGACGGGCGAATCCAACACGCGGTACTGGTGGAGCTGTTCACCGATTCCGGCATCGGCACGCTGATTCGAGGTTAGACGGTCGCCGAACTCCCTCGCAACGGCCGGTCCGATACCCGCTCGGACCGGCCTGCGCCACCAGATTTTCGCCTGTGCGGCACCGGGGAGAGTCACCTCGCCGATCCGCCGGAGCGTGGCATTATCGAGCGTAACCGGCGCGGCGCGGGCGTTCTTGCTGATCCTCGACTGCCGAATGTCGATTTACGTCCGCAATCCAATGATCCACGCTACGGAAATTGCCACGAGCACCGCCGTCACGACCAACGCGATTCGATAGAGCCGACCGAACTGAGCCTGCATCTTGACGGACCGCGCTTGTTCCTCCACGGCTTTGCTCTGGGTTTCCACCGCCCGCTTCTGCAACTCCAATGCTTCCCGCTGCATGGACAAAGACTCGCCGGCCATTCGTCTATACTCGCCCTCAAGCGCCCGTTGCGAATCGCGTATTTCGGTCAGCAACTTCTTGATATCGTCGGTTTCCATTTGGACTCACTTCGTGTATGGCGCACAACTCAACGCGACACATTCCCGCCGCTGCTCTGGTGATCGCCCTGTCAGTTTGCCTCTGGATGCCTTGGAACACCTCTCTCCCGTCCTCACTTCCCCACAGCGCCTACATCTGGCAGCGGGAATGGACCAACGGATTGCGGGAAGCGATTCGGCGGAATCAATCCTTCGTGACCGAATGGGTGGTGTTGGCGGCGGAAGTTGAATTCCGCCCCGACGCCGCGCCGCGCGTGGCGCGAGTTGCGCCAGATTACGCCAGTTTGCGGGAATCGCAACGGCCCATCGGCGTTGCGATCCGGGTTGCGCCCTGGTCCGGTCCCCTCGACGGTCATCGCCCGGAAGCCAAATTCCTCGTTCAACTCGCCCGCGATATTCTCAGCGATGCCCGGCAACACGGCATCGAACCCTCGCAACTGCAACTGGACTTCGACGCCGCGACCCGCCAACTGGACGACTACCGCCGCTGGCTGAACGCCTTGCGCGAAGCCATCGCGCCCACGCCGCTCGTCTTCACCGCCCTGCCGACCTGGCTGGACAGTCTCGCTTTTGCCCGGCTCGTCCAATCCGCCGATAGTTACGTGCTGCAAGTCCACTCTTGGGAGGCACCCCGTGCGCCCAATCAGCCCTTCACCCTCTGCGATCCCGAGCGGGCCAAACGCGCTATCGCCAAAGCGGCGAGGCTCGACCGGCCATTCTGGGTCGCTTTGCCCACTTACGGCTATCGCGCCTGGTTCGATGCCCGAAATCGACTGCTCGGCCTGTCTGCCGAAGGATTGGATTTGATGGCATCCGACGCCGTTAGCGCGCGCGAAGTTCGTGCCGATCCGGTCATCATGGCTAGCCTGGTACGCTGGTTGCGAACCCATCGCCCCGAACGGTTGCGCGGCGTCGTCTGGTATCGCTTGCCCTTACCGGAAGACCGGCTAAGCTGGAACGAACGAACGTGGCAAACCGTGATGCGGGGCCAAACGCCAACGGCGAAAACCGAGTGGGTCCTGAAAAAAACCGCCGATGGTCTGATCGAAATCGCCCTCCAAGCGACGGGTAACGCCGACAGCGCACTCGATACTTCGCTCACGCTCGACTGGCGGCAGGCGCGGCTGCTCGCCGCCGATGGCCTGGCCAATTTTGCGCTGGAACGCACGGCACCGGCATCGGCGCGCCTTCGGCCACCCGACTCGCCACCGCGTTTGGCGCCTGGCCAACGCCTCGCGATCGGCTGGCTCCGCTTTAACCAACCGCCGGAGATTTCGGTCCATGTGGAAACCGCATCGCCTCGCTAGTGCCCTACTCGGCGTTTTGACGCTTGCCGCGCTCCCGCAATCCGCCGATGCCTGCGGCCCGTTCCTGCCCAGCCGCATCCTGATTGAAAACGACGACGCCTTTCTGGAATTGCCCTACTCCACTTTCGCCTACGAGGCGAAACGCGTACCGGTTCCCTACCCACCGCCGTTTCGCGCTGTCGCACCGACGGTAGAAGAAAACGACACGCTGGGAATTGCCCAAGCCAAACAGACCGAAAAAGTCGATCTCGACGAGCTGAGCAAAGCGCTGGAAACGACGCAACCCGACCCGGCGCAGCGACAAAAAATGCTGGCCGATTACACGGCGGTGCGCCAAGCGCTGACCACGCACGCCCAAGCCGTCGCCACCTGGAAAGAAAGCCTTTGGAGCGGTTATTCGGACAACCCGGCGGAACCCGCCCCCGTCCCTGCGCTCGCGGTTCCCGATGGACTGCCAGGCGAATTCGCCGATTATCTGCGCGGCGCCATCGCTTATCGACAAAAGCAACCGGAAGCGGCCCGGCAAGCGTGGCAAGCGTTGTTGCAGCGGCCTGCCGAGCAACGCCGTCAACGCTCCACTTGGGCCGCTTACATGTTGGGACGCAGCTATCGTGACGAGAACCCGGCCGAAGCCTTGCGCTGGTTTCAGCAAACGCGGGATTTAGCGAAGGAAGGCTACGCCGATAGCCTCGGCCTCGCCGCCGCCAGCCTAGGCTGGGAAGCGCAAATGGCCCTGAAACAGGGCCGCTACGCACCGGCCCTAGAAGGGTTCCGGATACAACTGGAAGCCGACGACCCGGCCGCGCCAATTTCCCTGTTGTTGGCCGCTCGCCACGCCGTCGCCGACGCTAAGCCAGATGCGCGCGCCGAATGCGCTAAAAATCCCACTGCCCGCCGGTTGGTAACCGGCTACCTCCTATCCGCCAGCTTACTCAAGGAAACTCCGGGGACCGTCACCGCCTGGCTGGACGATCTCAAGGCGGTGGATGCGCCGGTCGAAGAGGCTGACCGACTCGCCTGGGCTGCCTATCAGGCCGGCAATTTCGATCTGGCCAAGAACTGGCTGGCGAAAGCGCCTCAGCAAGCGTCCATCGCCCAATGGCTACGGGCCAAGCTGCTGCTGCGCGATGGGAAAGTCGCCGAAGCCCTACCGATGATCGCCGAAGTAGCGGCCCAGTTTCCGCGCGATGCGGACTTTCGGATCGCCCGGGACACCATCGACGATGGCGAACTCTTCGATGCCAAGCGCGCTTATGCCGAAATCGGCAGCCTTCGATTGGCGCGTGGCGAGTACGTCGCGGCACTCGATGCGCTGCTGCAAGGATTGGGTAGCGCAGCCGATCAACCGCGCGAAGCTGAATACGTGGACGATGACCGGCATTGGCCCGACGCCGCTTACATCGCCGAGCAAGTGCTGACCTTGGCGGAACTCAAGGAATTCGTGGATCGACGCTGGCCTACCGCCAAGCCGCCAACCGAAGGGAAAACACCCGACGGCGCGGACACCCGCATGCGCTACCTGCTGGCGCGACGGCTGGCGCGACAAGGCATGTTGGACGCCGCCGCGCCCTACTATCCCGCCGAACAGCAGGAAAACCTCCGTCGCTACGCCGCCGCTCTGCGGCACGGCAATAACGCCAAAACTACCGGCCCGCAACGCGCCGAACAGCTCTGGATCGCCGCCCAACTGGCTCGCGAGGACGGCATAGCGCTACTCAGCACGGAAACCGATCCCGACTGGGCCAGCGAGGACGGCAATTACAATCTCGGCACCACCACCTCCGACCGCCCCCAAAAGGGCGTCAATCGTGCCGCACCCGACGAACTCGAACGCGCCACCGGCAATCAACCCAGTCCGAATCGGCGGTTCCACTACCGTTATCGCGCCGCCGATCTGGCCTGGGATGCCGCCAAACTCATGCCCGACCAGTCCGATCAAACCGCCTTGGTCCTCGTCACCGCCGGTAACTGGATCAAGGCTCTCGACCCTAAAGGCGCGGAGCGTTTCTACAAGGCATTGGTGAACCGCTGCGGGAAAACCGCGCTGGGCAAACAGGCTAGCGCCAAACGGTGGCTACCGGACATTCCCTCGCCGGCGCCCAAGTAGCTTTCCGTCAACCAAGCTTTTCGGATGTACCTCGACGCTCTGCGACGATTTGGCTACACTTGCTTGAAACCCTAATAAAACAGTGGAAACCGCCATGCGCCGAGTCGTCTTCAATCAAAAAGGGGGGGTGGGCAAATCCACCATCGCGTGCAATTTAGCTGCCATCGGCGCCGCGCGGGGCCGGCGAACCCTGGTCGTGGACCTCGATCCGCAGGCCAACGCATCCCGCTACCTGCTGGGCGCGGCGCTGGAAGAACAAAAGAAAACGCTCGCTCACTTCTTCGACGACATTCTGGCCTACAAGCTGTTTCCCGAAAAACCGGATGTCTATATCGTCCCGACCCGCTTCGCCAATCTGAGCGTGCTACCGTCCGACCCCCGGCTAGAAGAACTGCAAGTCAAACTGGAATCCCGCTACAAGATGTACAAGCTGCGGGAGGCACTGGAAGCCTTCAAAAATTTCGACGATATCTTTATCGATACGCCGCCCGCGCTGAACTTTTTCACCCGCTCGGCGTTGATCGCCGGCGACACCTGCCTGATTCCCTTCGACTGCGACGATTTCTCCCGCCGCGCCCTGTACACCCTGATGGACAGCGTGCGGGAGATTCAGGCCGACCACAACCGCGCCTTGCGCATCGAAGGCATCGTGGTCAACCACTACCAGGCCCGCGCCAATTTGCCGGTGCG